>NZ_JBSHNE010000001.1:271471-767659 GCF_053646035.1 Streptomyces sp. NPDC055287
CTCTATCCACCCCCCCCCCCCTCCGGGGGCTACGGGGCCCCCGCGGGGCCCCAAACCTTTGGCCCCGCCCCGGGGGCCCCAAAGGCCATCTTATGCCCATGCCTGGGGGGGGGGCGGGGCGCCCCCCCCCCCCACGACCGTGCCTCTTAGGGCGCCTGGCCGGGGGCACGGGTGAGCAGTGCCACGGGGCGCGTCGTGAAGAGGTCCGACAGGCGCACCGGTCCCGAGAAGGCGCGGCCCGGTGCCAGGACGTCCGCCCACCGCCCCTCCGGCAGCACCAGTTCCGTGTCGCGCCACCCGCCCGCCTCTGTCAGCCGCAGCGACAGCCGGGTGACGGCGGTGACGGCCTCCCCGGAGCGGCAGAACGCCACGCAGTGGTCCGCGGCCGGTCCCACGGCCGTGAGCGGCGTGTACGTCCCCGACTCGTCGAAGACCTCCGGGCGCGCCCGCCGCAGGCCGAGCGCGGCCACCGTGAGGGCGTACTTCTCCGCCGACAGGCTTTCGTCACCCGGGGCGGGCGGCGTGAAGTCGACAGGACGCCGGTTGTCCGGGTCCACCAGAGCGCGGAACTCCCGTTCCGTGCCCTGGTAGAGGTCCGGCACTCCCGGCATCGTCAGATGCAGCAGCGCGGCCCCGAGCACATTGGCCCGTACGTACGGACCCAGATCCCTCGCGAACTTCCCCACCGTCTCGAACGGCGGCCCCGCGGGACCCGCCGCCACGAAGTCCGCCACCGCCTCCTCGTACACCGTGTCCTGCTCGGTCCAGCTCGTGTGCAGCCCCGCCTCCCGTACGGACTTGAGCAGCGCGGCCGTGAGCCGCTCCGCGTCGGGCTCGCCGAAGCCGAGAGCGGTCTGCCAGGCCGTCCACGCGAGGTGGGCGTCGGGGCCCGGGACCGAGGCCAGCCCGGCGAGCAGCCGGGCCCACCGCTGCGGGCACTCGGACAGCACCGCGATCCGCGCGCGCACGTCCGCGCTGCGCTTCGTGTCGTGCGTGGACAGCACGGTGCCGGTGGCCGGCCAGTCGCGCGCCAGCCGCGTGCAGAAGGCGTGGAAGCCCGCCGGGCTCACCCCGGGCGCCCCGGGGTCGCCGCCCACCTCGTTCGCCGAGATCAGCGGCGTGTACCGGTAGAACGCCGTGTCCTCCACCGACTTGGCCCGCAGCGCCGACGCCGTCTGCGCGAACCGAGCGCAGAACGCCGCGCGGTCCGGCCCCGCCCCCCGCCTCCCCAGGGCCAGATCGCGCACCAGGTCGACGACCGCCGCCTCCTCCTGCACGGCGAAGGACGCCTTCACCTGCCGCGCCGCCTCCACCGGGACTGCGGCCTCGGCGCTCTCGGGACAGGGCCCGCCGGCCGTCACGTACGGGCGGTACACGGGAACACGCACCAGCAGTTCCCGAATGGCGGTGCGCAGCGCCCACGGCGCGTAGTCGCGCAGGGCGGGATCGGCCGCGCAGATCCGTTCCGCCGTACGGACGAGATAGCGCGTCTCCGCGGCCAGCTCATGCGTGAGCACCTTGTACGCCGACCGTCGTACCGTCGCTTCCCACAAACCGCCCCGGTCCCCGGCGGGACCGGCGAAATCCCGGTAGTGAGCGGCCAGTTCCCCGACACCGGCCGGATCGGTGAACAGGCCGTCGATCCGGTACAGCGCGTCGTAACCCGTCGTTCCCGCGACCGGCCATTCGGCGGGCAGCCGCTCGGGACCGGTCAGGATCTTCTCCACCACTGTCCAGCGGCCCCCGACCGCCTCACCCAGGCGGCGCAGATACGCCTCCGGATCGGCGAGACCGTCCGGGTGGTCGACCCGCAGCCCCTCCACCACCCCGTCCCGTACCAGCTCCAGGATCTTCGCGTGCGAGGCGGCGAAGACCTCGGGGTCCTCCACGCGGACTCCGATCAGCTCCGAGATGGTGAAGAAGCGCCGGTAGTTCAGCTCGGTGCGCGCCAGCCGCCACCAGGTGAGCCGGTACCACTGGGCGTCCAGCAGCTCCGGCATCGGCAGGTGCGCCGTGCCGTCGCGCAGCGGGAGCGTGTGGTCGTAGTAGCGCAGAGTCTCGCCGTCGAACCTCAGCCCCTCCAGCTCGTCACCGATGCGGTGCGCCAGGACGGGCAGCAGCACCTTGCCGTCGCCGCCCTCCCAGTCGATGTCGAACCACCTGGCGTACGGCGAACCGGGCCCCTCTCTCAGCACCTCCCACAGCGGGCGGTTCAGACTCTCGGGCGCCGGTACGGCCATGTGGTTCGGCACGATGTCCAGGATCAGACCGAGGCCGTGCGCGCGGGCCGTACGGGACAGCGCGCGCAGTCCCTCCTCGCCGCCGAGTTCGGCCCGCACGCGCGCGTGGTCGACGACGTCGTATCCGTGCTGGGAGCCGGGCACGGCTTCGAGCACGGGTGACAGGTGCAGATGCGAGACCCCGAGGGCGGCCAGATGGGGCACCGCCTCCTCGGCGGCCGGGAAGGGGAAGTCGGAACGGAGCTGCAGACGATAGGTGGCGGTGGGCGTCATGCGAACGTACGTACCCGGATTGGGAGCTTCTGTGTCATCGGCCCATGCGTCCGTGTGATGACCCGGTATTACGTTCACCTGATGCCTGGCACCCTTCAGACGTATCGCAGGGTCATCGCCCTCACCGGACCCGCGCTGCCCGTCGTGTCGTTCCTCGGCAGGCTGCCGACCGCGATGTGCCAGCTCGGCAGCCTCCTGCTGGTCGCCGAGACCAGCGGCAGCCTCGCGACGGCAGGACTGGTCGGCGGCGCGCTCGCGGCGGGACAGACCGCCGGCGGGCCGCTCCTCGGCCGGGTGGCCGACCGTCAAGGGCAGCGCACCGTCGTCCTGGTCGCCGCCCTCGTCAACGCGGTCGCCGTCGCCGCTCTCGTGATCGCCGCCCTCGACCACCTCGGTACGCTCCCGCTCGCTCTCATCGGCGCGCTCGCGGGAGCGAGCGTTCCCCAGGTCGGCCCGATGGCGCGTACGAGATCGGTCGCACTCGCCCGTGGGAACGGCGCCGACGAACGGCTCGTCGGCGCCGTCCTGTCGTTCGAGGGAACGCTCGACGAGGTGTCGTTCGTCCTCGGCCCCGCCCTCGTCGGCCTCGCCGTCGCGGTCGCGCACCCCGCGGCCGCCCTGCTCGCCGCGGCGGGTCTGCTGGCCGTCTGCGGCACCTGGTTCGCCCTGCATCCGACGGCGTCCCGGGTACGTCCCCCGTCCCGGGAGGCGTCCACCGTACGGACGAGCCTGCCCGGTGCGGTGCACGCCCTGCGCGCCGCGATGGTGCTCCAGGGAGCCATGTTCGGCGCGTCCCAGGCGGGCATCACGGCGCTCACCGAGCGCCTCGGGCAGCCCGAGCAGGCGGGGCTCGTCTACGCGGCCATGGGCGTCATGAGCGCGGCCGCCGGGCTCGCCATGGCGGCCGTACCGGAAGGAATAACCCTGACGGCCCGCTGGCGCGCCGCGACGGCCGCCCTCGTCGTGCTGTCCGTGCCACTGCTGTCCGTCGAATCCCTGTGGGCGCTGTACGCCGTCGTGGTGGTCCTCGGCGTCGCGTACGCCCCGCACCTGATCACCATCTTCGGCCTCACCGAACGGATCGTTCCCGAGAACCGGCTCGCCGAGTCGATGGCCTTCCTGACGAGCGGCGTCGTGGGCGGTCAGGCCCTGGCCCTCGCCCTCTCGGGACGCCTCGCGGAGGGCAGCGGGCCGCCCGCGGCGTTTGCCGTAGCGGTGGCGGCGGCCACGCTCTGCGCCGTACTGGCGTGGACCGCCCGCCCCGCTCCCGTCCCTAGGCGGGCCGCTGCAGCACCACCAGACTGCGCCCGATCAGCGTGACCAGTTCGCCCGCTCCCACCTTGGGGCCGCTGCCGGGCGGCACACCCTCCGCCCGCGCGGTGTCGACCACGACCTGCCACTGCTTCCCGTGGTTGACGGGGACCGTGAAGTCGAGGGCCTTCGCGCTCGCGTTGAACATCAGCAGGAAGGAGTCGTCCGAGATCCGCTCGCCGCGCGGACCCGGCTCCGAGATGGCGTGACCGTTCAGGAAGACCGTCAGCGCTTTCGCGTGCGCCGCCTGCCAGTCCCGCTGAGCCATCTCCTTGCCGTCCGGGGTGAACCACGCGATGTCCGACAGGTCGTCGTGCGTGCCCTCCACCGGACGCCCGTGGAAGAAGCGCCTGCGCCGGAAGACCGGATGGTCCCGCCGCAGCCACACCATCGCGCGGGTGAAGGCGTGGAGCGAGCCCTCCTCGTCGTCCTTGTCCGGCCAGTGGACCCAGGACAGCTCGTTGTCCTGGCAGTAGGCGTTGTTGTTGCCGTCCTGTGTCCGCGCGAACTCGTCCCCGTGCGACAGCATCGGCACGCCCTGGGAGAGCATCAGCGTCGCGATGAAGTTGCGCATCTGGCGGGCGCGCAGCTCCAGGATCGCGGGATCGTCCGTATCACCCTCCGCCCCGCAGTTCCAGGACCGGTTGTGGCTCTCGCCGTCCCGGTTGCCCTCGCCGTTGGCCTCGTTGTGCTTGTCGTTGTACGAGACCAGGTCGGCCAGCGTGAAACCGTCGTGACAGGTGGTGAAGTTGATCGACGCCAGCGGCCGGCGGCCGTCGTCCTGGTACAGGTCGGACGACCCCGTCAGACGCCCCGCGAACTCGGCGATCGTGCGGGGCTCACCCCGCCAGAGGTCCCGCACGGTGTCCCGGTACTTGCCGTTCCACTCGGTCCACAGCGGCGGGAAGTTCCCCACCTGGTACCCGCCCTCGCCCACGTCCCACGGCTCGGCGATCAGCTTCACCTGACTGACGACCGGGTCCTGCTGCACCAGGTCGAAGAACGACGAAAGCCGGTCCACCTCGTGGAACTGCCTGGCCAGCGTCGCCGCCAGATCGAAGCGGAAGCCGTCGACGTGCATCTCCGTCACCCAGTACCGCAGCGAATCCATGATCAGCTGGAGTACGTGCGGCGAGCGCATCAGAAGCGAGTTCCCGGTCCCCGTGGTGTCCATGTAGTAGCGGGGATCGTCGGCGAGGCGGTAGTACGAGGCGTTGTCGAGGCCGCGGAAGGAGAGAGTGGGGCCCAGGTGGTTGCCCTCCGCCGTGTGGTTGTAGACGACGTCGAGGATGACCTCGATGCCCGCACGGTGCAGCGCCCGTACGGCCGTCTTGAACTCCAGGACCTGCTGCCCCCGGTCTCCCCACGACGCGTACGCGTTGTGGGGGGCGAAGAAGCCGATCGTGTTGTAGCCCCAGTAGTTGCTGAGATCGGCGTCGGCCAGCCGGTGATCGTTGACGAACTGGTGCACCGGCATCAACTCGAGCGCCGTGACCCCCAGTTCCGTCAGGTGCGAGATGATCGAGGGATGCGCGAGCGCCGCGTACGTACCCCGGAGCTCGTCGGGGAGATCCGGGTGCATCATCGTGAGGCCCTTCACATGGGCCTCGTAGAGGATCGTGCGGTGATAGTCCGTGCGCGGCGGACGGTCGTCACCCCAGTCGAAGTACGGGTTGACCACCACCGACGCCATCGTGTGCGGCGCCGAGTCCAGGTCGTTGCGCGAGTCCGGCTTCCCGAAGTGGTAGCCGTACACCGCCTCGCCCCAGTCGATCTTGCCGCTGATGGCCCGTGCGTACGGGTCGAGCAGCAGCTTGGCGGAGTTGCACCGCTTGCCCTCCTGCGGGGCGTACGGGCCGTGGACCCGGTAGCCGTAGCGCTGGCCCGGCATGATGCCGGGCAGGAAGGCATGACGTACGAACGCGTCGGACTCGCGCAGTTCCACCGCCGTCTCCGAACCGTCGTCGTGCAACAGGCACAACTCGATCCGGTCGGCGGCCTCCGAATAGACAGCGAAATTGGTTCCGGCGCCGTCGTACGTGGCGCCGAGTGGGTAAGCCTCTCCCGGCCAGACCTGCATGCGATCGACTCTTCCACTTCTGATCCGGGTGCTGCGGGGCACTTCGCACAGATCTTCCCCGAAAGTGGGGCAACCTCCTAGGACTTCGGACCGTCCTACCGGGTGACCACGCATACCCGGTATGCCAGTTGCTGACGCGCGTGACGCGCGGGGCGACGGGGGGCTCCGGGGAGAGTAGGGGGGCAATGTGCACAGGACAGTGCGCCGGCACCTGGGAAAGGTGCTGGCGGGGGCCGCGATAGCGGTGACCGGAACCGCGGTGATGATCGGGGTGACGCTGCCGGAACCGGCGGGCGCCGCCGACGACACGCGCGGCGGCCGGACGGGGAACGCGGCCGTCGCGGGGTCGGCCCGGGGCGACCAGAGCGCCCGGGGCGACCAGGCCGGTGGGAGCGCGGCGGGGCAGGCTCCGGAGCCTGGGGTCGTCGAGGGCGCCCCGGCCGAGGAGGAGCAGGGCATCGGCAGGGATCCTCTGACGGACGCCGAGCTGGAGCGAGTGGAGAAGCTCGCGCTGACGCCGTCGCAGTTCGCCGGCGGCCGGGACGTCGAGGGCGACCGGGGGCCGCAGCACCTCGCCACGAATCTGAGCGAGATACAGCCGTCCGAGGTCGACGACGCCACGCCGCCGCGCCGCGCGGAAGTCTCGTACTACGACTACAAGCGCGACGAACTGGTGACGAAGACGGTCAACCTCGCCACCGGCAAGGTGGAGCGGTCGGGCGCGCTCAAGGGCGTACAGCCGTCGCCGACCCGTCAGGAGAGCCGGGAGGCCACGGAGCTGATCCTGGCGAGCCCGCTCGGCGAGGGCCTGAAGAAGGACTACCAGGACGCCATGGGCAAGCCGCTCACCTCGGTGGACCAGCTGTGGGTGACCGGCGGGATCTTCCGGGCGGACCGCGAGGAGAGGGTGCCGCAGGCGCTCGCGAAGTGCGGGGAGCACCGGTGCGTCAGCGTCACGTCCAAGGTCAGGAACGGGCCGTGGATCGACACCCGCGATCTCGTCGTCGACCTGAGTGCGAGGACGGTCGGCCGCATCGGCTGACCCTCCTGGCTCTCCCGGCCCGCTGACCCGGCTCATCGTCCTCAGTCCCTTCCCGCACTTCCGTACGAGGGAGTTCATCCTCATGCACGTCAACAGAGCTTCTGGTGCCCGCAAGCGGGCCGCGGCAACCCTCGCGGCCGCCGCCCTGCTGGGCGGCCTCGCCGCCGCGGGCGGTTCTGCGGCCTCCGCCGCACCCAGGACAGCACCCGAGGCGGCACCCGCCGCCCCCGCACCGCCCCCGGCCGACTGCAGCGCGGCCTACCGCATCGAGCAGAAGCTCGACGGCGGCACCACCTGGCGCATGTGCTGGAACTACGACAGCGACGCCGGCCTCGTCCTGGAGAAGGTGTCGTACCAGCCCAAGGGCGAACCCAAACCGATCCGCATCCTGACGAGCGGCAAGCTCGCCCAGGTGCACGTGCCGTACGACAACGGCGAGGCGGAGTACGACGACCTCACCAGCTACGGCTTCGGCGGCGGACTCCAGGACCTGAAGCCCGCCGAGTGCCCCGGCGGCACCATCAGGACCGTCCGGGTCCCGGAGGCGGGCAACGTCAAGGGCATCTGCACGACCACGCGTGCGCGCGGGCACGCGTACCGCCTCGCCAGCGACGAGGGCACCAAGGTCTGGCAGGCCCAGGGCAAGGACCTGCTGGTCTACACGGTCAACAAGGTGTCCTGGTACGAGTACATCACCGAGTGGCGCTTCTCGTCCGACGGCACCATATCCGCCAACGTGGGCGCCACGGGCAGCCTCGCGCCGGAGGATTACGACGCCACCGACGGCCGGGGCTGGCCGATCGGCAAGGGCGCGCGCGACTACGCCACCAGCCACAGCCACAACGTCTTCTGGCGGCTGAACTTCGGTCTCGACGGGAACTCCAAGAACCGCATCGAGCAGTACGACTCGAAGGTCACGCCGCCCCAGGGCAATGCGAAGCCCACCACCAAGACCACCCGTACCCCCGTGTCCAAGGAGCTCGCGGGCGACGCCAAGAGCATGCGGTGGTGGCGGGTCGTCAGCGCGACCGGCAAGAACAAGGACGGGCACGCGCGCTCGTACGAGATCGTGCCCGGCGTGTCCAGCAAGCACCTCGGGCGCAGCTTCACCAAGCACGACATGTACTTCACGAACTACCGCAAGTGTGAACAGTTCGCGAGCAACAACATCCGCGACTGCGGCGGCGCGAACGCCCCGGACAGCGTCGACAAGTGGGTGAACGGCGAAGCCCTCAAGAATCCGATCACCTGGGTCAACATCGGGTTCCACCACATCGCCCGCGACGAGGACCAGCAGCCCATGCCGGTCCACTGGCAGGGATTCCAGCTCGCGCCCAGGGACGTAACCGCTATGAATCCGCTCACTCCGGCTGATCTCGCAGGACAGAACGGGCATCAGCGATAAGGGAGTTGGGAAAGGAGCCTGCGGATCCGGCTGCACCGCCTCCCGCTCCCGGAGTACCCTTCCTTGATCGTTGAAGACGGGGCTTCCAGGAGCTGAAGGCGGTGCGTGGGTGAGCTCGGGAGGGCTGGAACTGCCCCCCGGTGACGCAGGTCACGAGGGGGGTTCCGCAGGCGTCCCGCCCGGAGCGGTCTCGCTTGCGCGTCCGGTGGAGATCGGAGCGGAACTGGACTGGGGCGCGGACGCATGGAGCGAGGTGCGTACGCGTGCGCAGCGGGCAGGACGGGCCTACATCTGGCTGAACCTCGTGGAGCAGCGGCTGCGCGCCGTCGTCGCAGCCGTGCTCCGGCCCATCTACGAGCCGGTGCACGGCGAGGACGAATGGGTGGTGGCCGCCGCGGGCCCGGCTGGCCAGGAGTGGGTGCAGCGCGCCGTCGCGGTGCGGGAGGTGTCCCGCAGGAAGGGCTACCTGCTCGATCCGGCCGACGACAACGTCATCAGCTTCCTCACGCTGCCCCAGCTGCGCGAGCTCATGGTCCAGCACTGGCCGTGCTTCGAGCCGTACTTCGACGACCGGCGCGACGTCGAGCTGGCCCTGGACGAGCTGGAAGTCACCCGTAACGTCGTCTCGCGCAACCGGGCGCTGTCCGAGGCGGTGCTCGCCCAGGCGGAACGGGCGTCCGCGCGGCTCCTCGAAATCCTGGGCAGCGGGGCCGGCGCGCAGTCCGGGGGCCGGCTCAAGGTGGACGCCGTCGAGGAACTGGTGGGGGACCGGTACGCCGATGTGGTCAGCGTCCACCCCGACCGGGTGCGCCTCCAGCGTCAGCTGCCCGCCGAGGACCTCTTCGGCGGCGCGCGGCGCCTCGACGCGATCGGCATAGGCCTGAACCTCCTCGTCCAGAATTTCTCCGGCAGGCGGCTGGTGCGGCTGGCCGAGTCGGGCTGCCGCGTACGGCTGCTCTTCCTCAACCCGGCGAGCAGTGCGGTCAAACGGCGTGAGCGGGAACTCGGGCTGAAAAAGGGTGAATTGAGCCGTTCGGTGGAGATGAACATCCTCCACATGCGGCGGGTGCGCTCGAAGCTCCGTGACCCCGGGGCGTTCGAGATCCAGGTCTTCGACGAGACGCCGCGCTTCACGGCGTACCTGGTGGACGGGGACGGCCCGGACGGGCTCGCCGTCGTCCAGACGTACCTGCGCAAGGCGCGCGGCATGGAGGCGCCGGTGCTGGTGCTGCGGGGCGCCGGGCGCGGTGTGGTCATCCGCAGGCAGAGCGGACAGGACGCTCAGGGCGGCCAGGACACCGAACACGGGCTTTTCGAGACGTACCGGGAGGAATTCGAAGCCGTGTGGGCGGACTCCCGGCCGGTGTCCTGAGGGCGTTGTCAGTGGTGCGTGCGAGGGTTGTTCTCCACCGGGGATCTTCCGGGGGGAGCATCACGAAGGAGGTCCCGCGATGGGATGGCACGGGGAACCGCTGGTCGGATTCGACCTGGAGACGACCGGCACGGAGCCGCTGGAGTCCCGGATCGTCACAGCCGCGATCGTCGGCGTGACGGACGGCACGGTGTCCCGCCGGCGCGACTGGCTGGCCGACCCGGGCATCCGCATTCCGGCGCAGGCGTCCGCGATCCACGGGATCAGCAGCGAGCGGGCCGGCGCGGAGGGCAGGCCGGCCCGTGAGGTGGCCGACCAGATCGCGGAAACCCTCACCGGTTACTGGGCGCAGGGGGTGCCCGTCGTCGCCTACAACGCGGCGTTCGATCTGACGCTGCTCGCGGCCGAGTTGCGCAGGCACGGGCTGCCGTCGCTGAGCGAGCGGCGCGGCGGCGCCGGCCTCGGCCCGGTCATCGACCCGTACACGATCGACCGCGCCGTCGACCGCTACCGCAGGGGCAAGCGGACGCTGGAAGCGGTCTGCGTCGAGTACGGCGTGGTCCTTGACGGCGCCCACGAGGCCTCGGCCGATGCCCTCGCGGCGGTCGGCGTGGCCTGCGCGATAGCCGAGCGCCACCCGTCGATCGCGGCGCTGACCCCCGCCGAGCTGCACGACAAGCAGATCCAGTGGTACGCCGACTGGGCAGCCGACTTCCAGGAGTTCCTCCGCAGGAAGGGCACCCCGGACGCGGTCATCGATCCCCGGTGGCCGCTGCGCGAACCGGCCCCGGTCGCGCTCTGACCCGGTCCGGGCCGACCTGGTCGCGACGGGCCGCGACCGGTCCCGGCTGTCCGCGCCCGGCCACACCTCAGAACGGATACCAGCGGACCCCCGGGTCACCGTCGCGCAGCGACGCCACCCGCCTGCGGAACTCGGCCAGCGCCGCCGGGTTGGCCGGGGCGTGCTGGGCCACCCAGGCGCAGCTGGCCGTCTCGCGGGCGCCGCGCAGCACCGCGCAGCCGGCCCATTCGCGCACGTCCCACCCGTACGCCGTGGTGAACGCGTCGTACGCCTCGGGCGCCAGGCCGTAGCGGTCGCGCGAGAGGGCCATGACCACCAGGTCGTGCTCGCGGAAGTCGGCGGCGAACGTCTCCAGGTCGACCAGGACCGGCCCCGCGGGACCGACATGGACGTTGCGGGGAAGCGCGTCCCCGTGGATCGGTCCCTGCGGCAGGTGCGGGGTGAGCGCGGCCGACGCCGCCGCGAATCCGTCGCGCCGCTCGCGCAGACAGGCCGCGTCGGCCGGGTCGATCGCGTCTCCCGCCAGCCGCAGCCACCGTTCGACACCGCCGAGCAGTTCGCGCCGGGGGAGGGGGAAGGAAGGAGCGGGCAGGGCGTGGACGAGGCGCAGCAGCTCCGCCAGGTCCTGGGCGCCCGCAGGCCGTACGGACTCGGGCAGCCGGTGCCACAGCGTCACCGGGTGGCCCTCCACCACGCGGGGCTTCGCCTCGGCGGCCCGTACGGCGGGGACGTCAGAAGAGGCGAGCCAGGCGGCGACGGCCAGTTCGCGCTCGGCCCGTGCCACCAGCTCGGGGTCACGGCGGCCGGCCTTGACGACCAGATCGCCGGCCGCGAACACCGCGTTCTCGCCCAGCGCCAGCAGCTTCGCGGCGGCGGGGGAGGCGGGCAGCCCGGCGGCGGCCAGGAGCTCGCGTGCTCGTGTCTCGTCCATGACCACAGATTCTCGCATTCCCGCAGGTGGGGTTGACGAACCGACGACCCGTCAGCACGATGACGGGGGCCGCCGGGGCGGCCGGGCAGTCCCGTACGGCCGACCCGCCCGAAGGAGTCGAATCCGTGACCTCAGAGACCGCGAAGGCGCGGTCCGGCACAAGTTCCCGCAGTGGCGCGGACCGCGGCGCCTGGTTCCTGGTGCTGCCCGCGCTGATCCCGATCCTGATCCTCAGCGTCGGCCCGCTGCTCTACGGCCTGGCCCTCGCCTTCACCGACTCCCAGTCGGGCCGCACCACAGCCACGCAGTGGACAGGGCTGCTGAACTTCCAGGACCTGCTGCACGACACGCTGTTCTGGGACTCGTTCCGGATCGGCCTGATATGGGCGGTCGGGGTGACCGTGCCGCAGTTCGTGCTGGCACTCGGCCTCGCCCTCCTGCTCAACCAGAACCTCCGCTTCCGCTGGCTGGCCAGGGCGCTGGCGATCATCCCCTGGGCCATGCCCGAAGTCGTCGTCGGCATCATGTGGCGTCTCGTCTACAACCCTGACGCCGGAATCCTGAACGAGACTGTCCGCGACCTGGGCCTGGGTGACGGACGGGACTGGCTCACCGGCCTCGCCACCGCTCTGCCCGCCGTGATCGTCGTCGGGATCTGGGCCGGCATGCCGCAGACGACGGTCGCCCTGCTCGCGGGCCTTCAGAACACCCCGTACGAGCTGCACGAAGCAGCCGCTCTCGACGGTGCGGGGGCGTGGCGCCGCTTCCGTACCGTCACCTGGCCCGCCATCAAGCCGGTCGCCCTCGCCATTACGGCACTCAATTTCATCTGGAACTTCAACTCCTTCGCGCTGGTCTACGTCCTGACCAACGGCGGCCCCGGCGGCCGCACCCGCCTCCCCATGCTCTTCGCGTACGAACAGGCCTTCCGTTACGGACAGTTCGGTTACGCCGCCGCCATGGGCTGCGTCATGGTCGCGGTGATCTCGGTGATGCTCGCCCTCTACCTCGTGGGCCGCCTGAAGGGAGGCGACGACCAGTGACGATGCGCACCAGCAGGTCCGCACGCGCCGGTCAGTACCTGGCGCTCCTCGGCTACCTGGTCTTTCTCGCCTTCCCCTTCCTCTGGCTCGTCTCGACGGCCTTCAAGCCGCCGCGCGAGCTCGGCTCGCTGCACCCCACCTGGATCCCGCAGAGCCCGACCCTCGACAACTTCCGCCAGGCCTTCGACGAACAGCCCCTGCTGGAAGCGGCGCTCAACAGCCTCGTCGCCGCTCTCTCGGCCGCCCTGATCGCCGTCGTCATCGCGACCCCGATGGCGTACGTCATGGCCCGCCACCGCAACAGGCTCTCGGCCGCCGCCACGGGATGGGTCGTGGTCAGCCAGGCGTTCCCCTTCGTCCTGGTGATCATCCCGCTCTTCCTGATCCTCAAGAACCTCCACCTGATCAACTCCCTCGTGGGCCTGGTCATGGTGTACGTCGTGTGGTCGCTGCCCTTCGCCCTCTGGATGCTGGTCGGTTACGTCAGGGCCGTACCGCCCGAACTGGAGGAGGCCGCCGCGGTGGACGGCGCGAGCCGGCTCCGCACCCTCGTCTCCGTCACCGCCCCCCTGCTGGCCCCCGGCATCGTCGCGACCGCGCTGTTCGCGTTCATCACCGCATGGAACGAGTTCTTCTTCGCCCTCGTCCTGCTCAAGACCCCGGAGAAGCAGACGTTGCCGGTCGTTCTCACCCACTTCCTCGGCGCCGAGGGCGTGGCCGACCTCGGCCCGCTCGCCGCGGCCGCGTTCCTCGCCACGCTGCCTTCCCTCGTTGTCTTCGCCCTCATCCAGAAGCGGATCACCGGCGGGATGACGGCCGGGGCGGTGAAGGCGTGATGCGACGTATCGCCGAACTCAGGAAGACCGATCGCAGAAGGACCGAACTCAGGAAGGCCGAACGCAGGAAGTCCTGGCCCACCAAGACCGCGCGGCTCACCGTCGCGGCCGCCGTACTCGCGCTGCTCCTCACCGGCTGCTCGGGCGACGGCGACGGCCGCGACGCCGACGGGAAGATCACACTCCGCTTCCAGTCCCTCGCCTGGCAGAAGGAATCCGTAGACGCCAACAAGGAGCTCGTCGACGAGTGGAACGCCGCGCACCCCGACGTCCGCGTCGAGTACGTGCAGGGCAGCTGGGACAGCGTCCACGACCAGCTGCTGACGTCCTTCGAGGGCGGCGAAGCGCCGGACATCATCCACGATGCCTCCGACGACCTCGCGGACTTCGCGTACGGCGGCTACCTCACCGACCTGCGCGAGTTGCTGCCCGCCCGGCTCAAGAGCGACATCCCGCAGCGCAGCTGGGAGACGACGACCTTCGGCGAGGGCGTGTACGGCGTGCCGTTCCTCCAGGAGCCGAGGGTCCTGATCGCGAACGAGAAGCTCCTCAAGGCGTCGGGTGTACGCGTCCCCACCCCCGAAAAGCCATGGAGCTGGCCGGAGTTCCGGCGGATCACGAAGGAACTGAGCGGCGGCGACGGCAAGACGTACGGCGTGGCCTGGCCTCTCAAGGACCCCGTCTCGGCCACCCTCAACCTCGGGCTCTCGGCCGGCGGCCGGCTCTTCCACCGCGACGCCGACGGCAAGGCGAACGTGCGCTTCGCCGAGGGCGACGCCGTGGTCCCCGGCACCATCCACGACCAGGTGAACACCGACAAGAGCGCGTCGGCGGCCACTCTCGGCATGGGTGGTTCCGACACGCTGCCCGGTTTCTTCGGGGGCAAGTACGCCATGGTGCCGCTCGGCTTCTCCTACCGCCAGCAGATCGTCCAGCAGGCGCCCGAGGGCTTTCGGTGGAAGGTGCTGCCGGCCCCGGCGGGCGACGGCGGCCCTGCGCAGGGGGTGAGCCCCCAGACGCTTTCGGTCGCGGAGGACAGCCCGTACAAGAAGGAGGCGATGGAGTTCATCGACTTCTTCCTTCAGCCCGCCGCCATGGCGCGTCTCGCCAAGGGTGACTGGATGCTCCCGACCGGCACCGCCGCGCTGAAGGACCCGGTCCTGCGCGCCGAGAAGGACGGCTGGGCGACCGGCACCGCGCTCGCCGGGCATCTGGTCTCGGCTCCGGCGCAGTCCGTACGCGGTTATCCCGAGTGGAAGGACAAGGTGGCGACGCCCGCCTACCAGGAGTACTACAGCGGTGCGATCGACGCCGAGGAGTTGAGGAAGCGCCTGGTCAAGGACGGAAACCTGGTTCTTGCCCGCTACCAGCGCTGAAGTGAAGGCGGAAGTCGCCACGTATTTCAGTTGCACGAGACGTCTCGTCTCGTTTAGCCTCGGGGCATGACTTCACGCAAGCGTGCCCACATCGCCATGTTCTCCATCGCCGCCCCCGGGCACGTGAACCCGAGCATCGAAGTGATCCGGGAACTCGTCGCCCGGGGCCACCGCGTCTCGTACGCGATCCCCGCTTCCTTCGCCGAGAAGGTCGCCGTCACCGGAGCCGAACCGGTGATCTACAGCTCGACGCTCCCCACCGAGGACAACCCCGAGGACTGGGGCACGGAACTGATCGACAACATCGAGCCGTTCCTGAACGACGCGATCCAGGCACTGCCCCAGCTGGCCGAGGCGTTCGACGGGGACGAGCCGGACCTCGCACTCCACGACATCACCTCCTACCCGGCGCGCGTCCTCGCCCACCGCTGGGGCGTGCCCGCCGTCTCGCTCTCCCCGAACCTCGTCGCCTGGGAGGGTTACGAGAAGGAGGTCGCGGAGCCGATGTTCGGCCCGCTCAAGCAGACCGAGCGCGGCCGGGCGTACTACACGCGGTTCCGTGCCTGGCTCGACGAGAACGGCCTGAACGACGTGGACCCCGACCACTTCGTGGGCCGCCCGCCCCGCAGCATCGTCCTGATCCCCAAGGTCCTCCAGCCGAACGCCGACCGGGTCGACGAGTCCGTCCACTCCTTCGTCGGCGCCTGCCAGGGCGACCGAACGGACCAGGGGGGCTGGCAGCGCCCGGCCGGAGCGGACAAGGTCCTGCTGGTGTCGCTCGGTTCGGCGTTCACCAAGCTGCCCGGCTTCTACCGGGAGTGCGTCAAGGCGTTCGGCGACCTGCCCGGCTGGCACGTGGTGCTCCAGATCGGCAAGTTCGTGGACGCGGCCGAGCTCGGCGAGCTGCCCGCCAACATCGAGGTGCACAGCTGGGTGCCGCAGCTGGCCGTCCTCCGGCAGGCCGACGCCTTCATCACCCACGCGGGCGCGGGCGGCAGCCAGGAGGGTCTCGCCACCGGTACGCCGATGGTCGCCGTCCCGCAGGCCGTCGACCAGTTCGGCAACGCCGACATGCTCGTCTCGCTCGGCGTCGCCCGCAGGCTCGACACCGAGGACGCGACCGCGCAGGCCCTGCGCGCCGCCGTCCTCGGTCTCGTCGACGACCCCGAGGTTGCCCGCAGGGCCGAGGACATCCGTCGGGGCATGGTGTCGGAGGGAGGCGCAAAGCGGGCGGCCGACCTCATCGAGGCCGAACTGCCCGCTCCGTGACAGGGGTACCGTCTCCTTGATCGTCAGAGTCGGGAGCGGGGCGTTCTGGCATGTGAGAGGGCGGCCCGCACCCCCTGAGGTGGCGCGGGCCGCCCTTTCATCCCTGGCCGTTCATCCGTCGGCCCGTCAGACCCGTACGCGCTCCGGCTCCTCCTCAGCCGTTGAGGACGGCGGCAGCGGCGGCGCCACGGCCGATTCGTCGTGGGTCAGGTCCGGCAGCCACCGCAGCCACTTGGGCAGGTACCAGTTGCGGTCGTCGAGCAGCGCCATGACCGCCGGCAGCAGTACGCCCCGGATGATCGTCGCGTCGATGAGTACGGCTGTCGCGAGGCCCACGCCCATCTGCTTCATCGACTGCATCGAGAGCGTGCCGAAGATGGCGAACACCGCGACCATGATGACCGCCGCGCTCGTCACCACACCGGCCGTCGTCACGACACCGTGTGTGATGGCGTCCCGGGTGGTCCGGCCCTGGAGCCGCGCCTCGCGGATCCGCGAGACGACGAAGACGTGGTAGTCCATCGAAAGTCCGAAAAGGATCACGAAGAGGAACAGCGGCAGCCACGAGATGATCGCGCCCACCCCCTCCGCGCCGACCAGCGACGCGCCCCAGCCGTGCTGGAAGACGGCGGTCAGGATTCCGTACGCCGCCCCCACCGACAGCAGGTTGAGCGCGATCGAGGTGACCGCAATCGTCAGTGACCTGAAGCAGAGCAGCATCAGCAGGAAGGCGAAGACGACCACGAAGGCGAACACCGGCACCACCGCGCCGACGATCTGGTCGTTGAAGTCCTTCGATCCGGCCACCTGCCCGCTGATCGGCGCCTCCACACCCGCGACCTTGCCCAAGGTGTCCGGGCGCACCTCGTCACGCAGCAGGTCCAGGCTCTTTTCGGCCTTTTCCTGATCCGAACCGCCGACCAGCGGTACGTCGATGAGCGCGATGTTCTCCTTCGCGTGCGTGACCACCTCCACCGGGCCCTGCGAGGCGCCCGACGAAACGGCCCGCTCCCGGAAGTCCTCGATGGCCCGGCGCACGGGCGCGGCGTCGATGTCGTCGGCCTTCACCACCACCTGGGCCGGATCCGCGCCGCCCGGGAAGGCCGCGTTGACCCTCTCGTACGTACGGACGATCGGCACCGAATCGCCGAACTCCTGGTCCAGCGTGAGGTTCTGCGTCTTCATGCCCACCGCGGGCGCGGCGATCGCGGCCAGCAGGCCGACGGCCAGCACCAGTGACAGCTTGGGCCTGCGCAGGACGCGTTTCAGCACCGCACGCCAGAACCGGCTCTCGCCGCTGCCGTCACCACGCCGCAGCCGTCCGAGCAGCGGGACGCGGCCCTTCTCGACGCGCTCGCCCAGCAGGGACAGCAGTGCGGGCAGGACGGTCACCGAGCCGACCATCGCCACCGCGACGACCATCAGTGAGGCCAGCCCCATCGCCTCGAACTCCGCGAGTCCGGTGAAGAGCATTCCGGCCATCGCCACGCACACGGTCACGCCGGAGACGATGATGGCCCGCCCGCTGGTGGCCGCAGCGATCCGCAGCGCGGTCTGCGGGTCGTGCCCGGCCTCCCGCTCCTCGCGCTCGCGCCGCAGGTAGAACAGGCAGTAGTCGACGCCGACCGCCAGACCGACCAGCAGCATGACGGAGTTCGCCGTCTCGCTCATCGGCTGGATGTGGCTCACGACGCCCATCAGGCCCATCGTCGCCAGGATGGCGGTGATGGCGAGCGCGACCGGCAGCAGGGCGGCGACGAGCGCCCCGAAGGCGATCAGCAGGATGCCCAGGGCGACCGGCACGGCGGAGAGTTCGGCCTGCTTGAAGTCGTCACCGAAGGCGTCGTCGAAGGTCTTGTTCATGCTGGCGCTGCCGATCTCCTCGATCACCAGCCCCCGGTGCTCGTCCTGGACGCCCGCGACCGCCTTCAGGACCGGCTCGACCCGTTCGGCCGCCGTCTCGGGGTCGCCGCGGATCGTGAACTGCACGAGCGCGCTCCGGCCGTCCTTCGACAGGGTCCCGGTGTCGTACGGCGAGGTCACCGCGGCCACTTCGCCGGTGGCCTCGACGGCGGTCATGACCGCTTCCACGGCCCGGCGGAACTCGGGGTCGCCCGTCTTCGTTCCCTCGGTGTCCGACTGGATCAGTACGCTCTCGCCCGCCGGTTCCTCGAGCCCCGCCTCCTCGACGATCCGCATGGCCGTGCCGACCTCGCCGGACAGCTGCTGACTGTCCTTGACGTCGACCCGGCCCGCCGCCGTGCCGAGTCCCATGGCCAGGACGACGAAGAGCACCCAGATGCCCACCGCCGCCCAGCGGTGCCTGGCGCTCCACCCGCCGGCCCGGGCGGCGATGCCCCGGGCAGCGGTGCCCCTCCCCGTGCTGTCTGCCTTGCCCATGACGGGCCGCCCCCTTGTGCGTCAGCGGTGGCGGCACCGCGCCGCCAGCTCCACTTCCGAAGCTAGGGGCCCGGGAGCGCGGTCTCCTCCTGCTCGTTGCCGAGACGAAGATCGCGCGTCTCCACCCTGGGGAAGCGGCCGTCTCCCCACTGAGGCGGAAGACGAGACGGAAGCCCCTTACACGTAACGGAAGTTGGGGCACCTGTCCGACTTGGAACGCGCTGACCCTTTTTTTATTACGAAACCTTGTTGAGTAAGTAACAGGCGTATGTAGGTCTTGATCTGAGCGCGTCAATCAGTCAGGGTTTCGAGCCAGCCCCCGGAGATTTTCCGGTCCGGAGGCGAATCCCCCCACATTTTGACGAGGAGACACCCTCTTCATGGCAATTCACAAGCGTTCCAGCCGGCTCAAGCTCACCGCGGCGATAACCGCCGTAGCGGCAGCGGCAGGCGTGACCGTACTCAACTCCTCCTTCGCGGGAGCGGCTCCCGTGGCCGAGGGCCACGTGTACGGAGCCGACGCCAAGGGCGCCGTCGCCGGCAGCTACATCGTGATGCTGGACGAGAAGGCCGACAAGCAGGACCTGGCCAAGGAGTACGGCGGCAAGCTGAAGCGCAACTACAGCTCCGCCATCAACGGCTTCTCGGCCAGCGGGCTTTCGGAGACCGAGGCCAAGCGCCTCGCCGCCGACCCGTCCGTCGCCAAGGTCGTCCAGAACAAGAAGTTCACGATCAACGCGACGCAGGACAACCCGCCGTCCTGGGGCATCGACCGCATCGACCAGGCGGACACCGCGGGCGACAGCAAGTACACCTACCCGGACAGCGCGGGTGAAGGCGTCACGGCGTACGTCATCGACACCGGTGTCCGCATTTCGCACAAGGACTTCGAGGGCCGCGCCGCCCACGGCTTCGACGCCGTGGACAACGACGAGTCCGCAGACGACGGCAACGGCCACGGCACGCACGTCGCCGGTACCATCGCCGGCGCCGCGCACGGCGTCGCCAAGAAGGCGAAGATCGTCGCGGTCCGCGTCCTGGACGACCAGGGATCGGGCACCACCGAGGGCGTCGTCGCCGGCATCGACTGGGTCACCAAGAACCACCAGGGCCCCTCCGTCGCCAACATGAGCCTCGGCGGCGGCGCCGACGAGGCCCTCGACGAGGCCGTACGCAAGGCCATCGCCGCCGGCGTCACCTTCGGTGTCGCGGCGGGCAACGAGTCGAGTGACGCGGGCCAGGGCTCTCCGGCCCGGGTGAAGGAGGCCATCACGGTCGCCTCCAGCACCAAGGACGACGCGCAGTCCGACTTCTCCAACTTCGGTGCGCCCGTCGACATCTACGCGCCGGGCTCGGACATCACCTCCTCGTGGAACGACAGCGACGAGGGCACGAAGACCATCTCCGGCACGTCCATGGCCACGCCGCACGTCGTGGGCGCCGCCGCGGTCTACCTGGCGGGCCACAAGGACGCCACCCCGGACGCCGTCGCGAAGGCGCTGACCGACGGCGCCACCGCCGACAAGATCAGCAACCCGAGCGAGGGCACCCCGAACAAGCTGCTGAAGGTCGTCGAGTAAGAACTCGGTCCCAGCACTGAACGGGCGGTCGCCGTGCCCTCCCCCACGGGGTGCGGCGGCCGCCTATCGTTTGGCACATGACCACGACGTACGCCGCCCTGCTGCGCGGAATCAATGTGAGCGGCCACAAGAAAGTGTCCATGGCGGAACTCCGGGAACTGCTGACCGGACTGGGCCACCGGGATGTCCGTACGTACCTCCAGAGCGGCAACGCCGTCTTCGCCACCGACGCCGGCGCCTCCGAGGACGCTCTCGCCGCGGCCCTCGAACAGGCCATGGAGACCCGCTTCGGGTTCACGGTCGACTGCCTGGTCCGCAGCGGCGCCTACCTGCAGGCCGTCGCCGACGCCTGCCCCTTCCCGGCCGCCGAGCTGGAGGCCAAGCAGCTCCACGTCACGTACTTCTCGCAGCCGGTCGGCCCCGAGCGGTTCGCCTCCGTCGACCCGGCGGCGTACCTCCCCGAGGAGTTCCGCCTCGGCGACCGGACCCTCTACCTTTACGCACCGGACGGCCTCGGCCGCTCCAAGCTCGCCGAAGCACTCGCGCGACCGGCCCTCCTCAAGGGCGTCAGCGGGACCACCCGCAACTGGAACACGGTCGCCAAGCTCGTGGAGATGACGCGTGACTGACGAAGCGGTCGAAGCCGCCATCGAGAACGAGCTGCGCCTGCTCGACCCGGCCGTCCGCAACACGCCCGAGCTCCTCGCCGAACTCCTGCATCCCGACTTCCACGAATTCGGCGTGTCGGGACGCCGCTGGGACCGCGACTCGATCATCGCGTCGCTCACCGCCGAGTCCGCGTCGACGGCCCGCCCGATCACCACCACACGGATGAAAGGCGTACAGCTGGCTCCCGGCCTCGTCCAGCTGACCTTCGACACCGACAGCAGCGGCCGCCGCGCGCACCGCAGCTCACTGTGGCGCCTCACGGATCGCGGCTGGCTCCTCTACTTCCACCAGGGCACGCCGTACGAAGAGGAGACAGAGGAGGACCCCGACGTCACACGACGGAGCCGGTGAGCTCGGCCATCTCCTCCGCGCTCAACCGCAGCGCCGCCGCGCCCAGGTTCTCCTCCAGGTGTACGAGCGACCCCGTGCCCGGCGTCGGGCACAGCACCGGTGAGCGGTGCAGCAGCCAGGCCAGCGCGAGCTGCCCGCGCCCCTTCAACTCCCCGTTGGCCAGCGGGAACCAGGGCAAGAACGCGATCCCGCGCGCCTCGCACAGCTCAAGAACGTCCTCGCAAGAGCGGTCCACCAGGTTGAAGCGGTTCTGCACGGACGCGATCCGGGTCAGTGCCAGCGCCCCCTCCAACTGCCCGGCGGTGACGGAGTCCAGACCGATGTGCCGGATCTTGCCCGCCGCGCGCAGCTCGTCGAGCGTGCCGAGCTGCTCGGCCATCGGCACGTCCGGGTCGAACCGGTGCAGCTGGTACAGGTCGATGGTCTCCACCCGCAGCCGCCGAAGGCTCGCGTCGCACATCGCCCGCAGCTGCTCGGGCCGCCCCGCGATGTGCCAGGCGTCGGCGCTGGTACGGACCACGCCGCCCTTCGTCGCGACGACGAGCCCGTCCGGGTACGGATGGAGCGCCTCGGCGACAAGTTCCTCCGCCAGCCCCGGGCCGTAGTTGTCCGCCGTGTCGATGAGCGTGACGCCGCGCTCGGCCGCGCGCCGCAGTACCGCGACGGCGTCCGCGAGTTCGCCGCGCGGTCCCCAGTAACCGGGCCCGGTGAGCTGGGCCGTACCGAACCCGAGACGGCGTACGGGAAGGTCGCCGCCGATCGTGAAGGTTTCCGAGATCATGTACGGACGCTACTCCGTGCCCCCTGCACACAACGCGCGGGGTGTGGCAGGCTCGCACGCATGCGCTACATCATCATCGGGGCAGGGGCGGTCGGCGGCACCATCGGTGGGCGGCTGGCCGAGGGCGGGCACGACGTCGTACTCGTCGCACGCGGGGCGCACTACGAGGCGCTGCGCACCGGGGGACTGCGCCTGACGACGCCCGAAGGCACCCGCACGCACCAACTCCCCGTGCTGCAGGGTCCGGACGAGCTCGGCGGGCCCCTGCGCGCGGACGACGTACTGATGCTCGCCGTCAAGACCCAGGACAGCACGGCCGCACTCGACGCGTGGAGCGCGCATCCGGTGGCCGGCGGCGGCACCGCGGGCGAGCTCCTTCCTCTCGTCTGCGCGCAGAACGGCGTCGAGAGCGAACGCCTGGCGCTGCGCCGCTTCCGTCACGTCTACGCGATGTGCGTCTGGCTGCCCGCGACCCACACGGAGCCGGGCGTGGTGTCCGCCGCCGGAACGCCCGTCTCCGGCATGCTGCACGTCGGCCGCTACCCGTCGGGCGACGCCGACGACACGGCCCGGGGGATCGCGGCCGACCTGGAGAAGTCGCGGTTCCTGGCACCGGTGGTGCCGGACGTGATGCGGTGGAAGTACGCCAAGCTGCTGAGCAACCTGGCCAATGCGATCGAGGCGGTGTCGGGGGTCATCGCCGGCGACGAGGCGAAGGCTCTCTTCAAGCGGGCCCTCGCCGAGGGGCGGGCCGCGCTGACCGCGGCGGGCATCGAGGCGGCGTCCCCCGCGGAACAGGCGGCGGCGCGCGACGGCCGCATCACCTTGGCACCGTTGTGCGGGTCCGAGCGCGGGGGCGGGTCGTCGTGGCAGAGCCTCAGCCGGGGGACGGGCACGATCGAAGCGGACTATCTGAACGGGGAGATTGTTCTGCTGGGCCGACTGCACGGCGTCCCGACCCCGGTGAACGAGGCGTTGCAGCGCATCGCCAACGCGTTCGCGCGCGAGCGGAGGGCAGCGGGCTCGCTGCCCGTCACGGAACTGAAGACCCTGATCGACGCAGGCTGAGCTGGTCGGGGAACAGCCTGGAGGGCGCCGAAAACCGCACGCACTCTCTACGCGCCGACCGCCGCCAGCCGCACCGGCACCCGGGCCTCGTCGTAGCGCGTCAGCAGCAGGCCGGCCAGCTCCGGGCACGCGCCCAGGACCTCGCCCAGTACCTCCGCGCCGGATTCCCGCGCTCCCCGCGCGATCCGGTCCGGCAGGAAGCCGGGGGCGATGACGTACGGGGCGACGGCGACCCGCCGTACACCGCGGGCCGCCCGCAGGTCCCGCACCGCGTCCTGCGTACGCGGCAGAGATGCGGAGGCGAACGCAGGCCGCACGGCGCACCAACCGGTGTACCGCAGCTCCCGCGCGATTTCAGCGATCACTGCGATCGCCTCCGGGTCTGTGGAGCCCGCCGAGGCCAGAACGACCCCGGTCGAGCTCTTGTCGCCGGGCGTGAGCCCGGCCTCGTACAGCCGCCGCTCCAGCGCGGTGAGCAGCAGCGGCGACGGGCCGAGCACCTCCGCCTGGTGGATCCGCAGCCGCGGCAGCCGCGCCGACGCCTCGTGGAGTACGGCGGGGATGTCGGCCTTCGCGTGGAAGGCGCGGGTCAGCAGGAGCGGGAGGGCCACCACGTCCCGTACGCCCTCGGCCGCGAGGCCTTCCAGTACCTGAGGAACAGCCGGCGCGTTGAAGTCCAGGAAGCCGGTCTCCACACGCAGCCCGGGCCGCAGCGACCGTACGCGCGCCACGAGGGCGTGCACGGTCGCCGCGTGCCGCGGATCGCGGCTGCCGTGGGCTATGACGAGGAGAACCGGACGACGGAACATGGTGATCAGCCCTTGGTCAGCAGGCCACGGCTGCGCAGCACGCGGCGCTCCAGCGGGGAGAAGAACAGCAGGTCGATGCCGATACCTACGACCAGGATCAGGATGATGGTGGCCAGCACACCCGACATGTCGCTGTAGGTGCGGAAGTTCTCCATCAGCTGTCCCAGACCCGTGCCGAGGTCCGGCGAGTTGGCGATCAGCTCGGCGGCCATCAGCGAGCGCCACGAGAACGCCCAACCCTGCTTGAGCCCTGCCAGATAGCCGGGCAGCGCGGCGGGCAGCAGCACATGGCGGATGCCGTTGACCCCAGTGGCCCCGATGGTGCGGCCGGCCCGCAGATACAGCGGCGGGATCTGGTCGACGCCGGCGACGAGGCCGTTCGCGATCGACGGTACGGCGCCGAGCAGCACCACCGCGTAGATCGTCGCGTCGGTCAGCCCGAACCAGATGATCGCGGCGGGCACCCAGGCCACGGAAGGCAGCGACTGGAGCCCGGACAGGATCGGCCCGATGGCTGCCCGCACCACCTTCACCCGGGCCACCAGGAGTCCGAGCGGCGTGCCGATGGCCACTGATACGGCGAAGCCGAGGGCGCCGCGCGAGATGCTCGTCCAGATGTAGCCGAGCAGCGTGCCGTCGAGCCACATCTGCTCGATGGAGTGCCACACGTCGACCGGGCCGGGCAGGACATAGTCCGGCTTGAGGTCCGAGGCCGCGGCGAGCTGCCACAGGGTGACGACCAGGGCGATGGCCACCAGCGGCGGCACCACCTTGGACAGCAGGACCCGACCGAGGCCGACCCGCTCGGTGGAGTGAGTGGTCTCCAGTGCGTCCAGGCCGGCCTCGAGACCGGCGAGGTCGTTCTTCGGGCTGGTTTCAGTGCTGGCCATGTCGGCGGATCTCCCCCCGCAGCTGTTCAGTGATCTCTACGGAAAGGTCGGCGACCGCGGAATCCTCGATCCGGCGCGGCTGCGGGATGCCGACCTTCCACTCGCGCGCGATGCGTCCCGGGCGGGACGACAGCAGCACCACGCGCTCGGCGAGGCGGACGGCCTCGCGGACGTTGTGGGTGACGAAGAGGACCGACAGGCTGGTCTCGGACCAGATCCGCGTGAGTTCCTCGTGCAGTACGTCGCGGGTGATGGCGTCCAGAGCCGCGAACGGCTCGTCCATCAGCAGGAGCTTGCTGTCCTGGGCGAGCGCACGCGCCAGTGCGACGCGCTGGCGCATACCGCCCGACAGCTCGTGCACCCGCTTCCCGTACGCCCCGTTGAGCCGTACGAGCTGGAGCAGCCGCTCGGCCTCGCCGCGCCGCTCGGCCTTCGCCATGCCGCGCATCTTGAGGGCGAGTTCGATGTTCTTCCCGGCCGTCAGCCAGGGGAACAGCGCGTGCTCCTGGAACATCAGGGCGGGCCGCCCGCCGGGCACGTCGATCGTGCCCGCGGACGGCCGGTCGAGCCCGGCGACCAGGTTGAGCAGCGTCGACTTGCCGCAGCCGGAAGCCCCCAGCAGGGTCACGAACTCACCCGGCGCCACATCGATGCTGATGTCGTCCAGTACGAGCTGCTGCGCGCCGGGCCGGCCGAACGACTTCGACACGTGGTCGATCCGTGCGGCGTACGGCACCGTGTCTACGGGCGCGGCGGCCTGCTTGACGTCGAGTGTGGTGGCCATGAGCCTCACCTCCTGAGGGCGTTCCGGTTGCGGGAAGGACGGTTCTTGGTGCCGGGTTACTTGGTGCCGAGTCCGGCGTCCTCGACGGCGGGCTGCTTCTCGGCCTTGAGCACCTTGTTGAGGAGCGTCAGGTCGTAGATGCCGTCGAGCACCGGGTCCTTGAGGAGACCGGCCTTCACCGCGTGATCGGCCTCGTCCCGCAGCGTGGAAGCGAGCGGGTCGTTGATCGTCTCGACGTTTCGGAACGCGGGGTCGAGCACCTCGGCGGGCAGTTCCTTGCCGGAGTCCGCCTTGAGCTTCGCGTTGATCGCGGCCTTCGCCCCGTCCGGGTTGGCCTTGATCCACTCATTGCTCTTCACGGAGCCGCGCAGCACCGCCTCGACGACGTCCGGGTGCTCCTTGAGGAACTTCTGGGAGACGATCACGTTCGTGATGACGAACTTGCCGTCCTTCCACAGCTTCTTCTCGTCGAGCAGCACCTTGCCGCCGCCCGCGACCAGCTTCGACGCGGTGGGCTCCGGGACCCAGGCACCGTCCAGCGCGCCGGACTCGAAGGAGGCGGGGATCTCCTTGTTGTCCTGGCGGACGACGGAGACGTCGCCCTTGCCGGTGTTGGGGTCGACCTTCAGACCCTTCCCCGACAGGTAGTTCAGCAGCGCCACGTCCTGGGTGTTGCCGAGCTGCGGGGTGGCGATGCGCTTGCCCTTGAGGTCGTCCAGCGACTTGATCTTCTTCGGGTTGACAACGAGGGAGACGCCGCCGGAGGCCGAGCCCGAGATGATCTTGAGGTTCTGGCCCTCGGACTTGGTGAAGCCGTTGATAGCGGGGGAGGGGCCGATCCAGCCGATGTCGATGGCGCCGGCGTTCAGGGCCTCGATCTCGGAGGGGCCGGCGTTGAAGACCTGCGGCTTGACCTTGGTGCCGCCCAGTTCCTTCTGGAACAGGCCCTTCTGCAGGCCTACCAGCGCGGTGGCGTGGGTGACGTTGGCGAAATAGCCGATACGCACTTCGTCGACGCCGCCGATCTTGTCGCCCTTGGCGACGGGAGCGACCTTGTCGTCCTTCTCGGCCTTCGAACCGTAGCCGCAGGCGCCCAGCACGCCGATCAGCAGCGGCAGGGCGGCGGCAGCGGCGAGGCTGCGGCGAAGGGTCGTACGGGGGGCATGCACGGGAGGCTTTCCTCTCGGAGGCCCGGCGTCACACCTCTCGCTCGGAGTGGGGTGTGCCCGGGAAGTCGGCAGGTCTTCGTCGGTACAGCGGCAGGGCGCGCAAGCGGTGCGCGTACGTCATCGGGCACATCGCGCCACGCCGCCCGTGCCCGCGCCTACGGTGCCGCTGCCGATGCGGCCGCCCTCTTTCGCGAACGTCGCATAGATGTCGATGGTGGCCCAGGCCATGATCAGAAGTCCCAGCCCTCGTCGTCCGCCACGGGCTTCACGGCCTCGGCGGCGAACGAGTCGCCCGCCATGCCGGCCGCCAGCGTCGTACCGTCCGCCGGGTCGATCAGCAGGAACGATCCGGTGCGGCGCGAGTCGCGGTACGCGTCGAGCGCGAGCGGCTCGGCGGTACGGACCTTCACCCGGCCGATGTCGTTGGCGACCAGCTGACCCGGGTCCGGATGCTGGGACAGGTCGTCCAGCGTCAGTCGCGACGGGATCTCCTTGACGATCGCCTTGACCGTACGGGTGGTGTGCTTCAGCAGCACCCGCTGGCCGACGGTGAGCGGCTGGTCCGCCACGTGGCAGACGGTCGCCTCGACGTCCTGGGTGGTGCCCGGCGCGGAGCCGCTCGGCGCGATGAGGTCACCGCGCGAGATGTCCAGGTCGTCGGCGAGCGTGACCGTCACGGACTGCGGCGCCCAGGCGATGTCGACGGCCTCGCCCAGCGCGTCGATGCCGGTGATCGTCGACGTACGACCGGAGGGAAGCACCGTCACGGCCTCGCCGACGCGCAGCGCGCCGGAGGCGATCTGGCCGGCGTAACCCCGGTAGTCGGGGTGCTCGGCGGTCTGCGGGCGGATCACGTACTGGACCGGGAAGCGGGCCTTGCAGCTCGCCAGGTCGTTGCTGACCGGGACGGTCTCCAGGTGCTCCAGCACCGTGGGCCCGCCGTACCAGTCCATGTTCGCGGAGGGCTCCACGACGTTGTCACCGGCCAGCGCCGAGATGGGGATCGCGGTGATCTCCGGGACACCGAGCGAGGCGGCGTACGCCGTGAACTCCTCGGCGATGGCGGCGAAGACGGGCTCGGCGTACTCGACGAGGTCCATCTTGTTGACGGCGAGCACCACGTGCGGGACGCGCAGCAGCGCCGCGACCGCCGCGTGGCGGCGGGTCTGCTCGACGACACCGTTGCGTGCGTCGACCAGGACGACGGCCAGCTCGGCGGTCGACGCGCCCGTCACCATGTTCCGGGTGTACTGCACGTGCCCGGGGGTGTCGGCCAGGATGAACCGGCGGCGCGTGGTGGCGAAGTAGCGGTACGCGACGTCGATGGTGATGCCCTGCTCGCGCTCGGCGCGCAGGCCGTCCGTCAGCAGCGCCAGGTCGGGCGCCTCCTGGCCACGCTTGAGGGACGCCGCCTCGACGGCCTCCAGCTGGTCGGTCAGGATCGACTTGGAGTCGTGCAGCAGCCGCCCCACGAGGGTGGACTTGCCGTCGTCGACGGAACCGGCCGTCGCGAACCGCAGCAGGGTGGTGGCCGACAGCTGCTCGGTCAGCCCAATGGTGGTGGTCATGTTTAGAAGTACCCCTCGCGCTTGCGGTCTTCCATCGCGGCCTCGGACATCTTGTCGTCGGCGCGGGTCGCTCCCCGCTCGGTGAGCCGGGAGGCGGCGATCTCGGCGATCACGGCGTCGAGCGTCGTGGCGTCGGAGTCGACGGCGCCGGTGCAGGACATGTCGCCGACCGTGCGGTAGCGGATCAGCCGCGTCTCGACGCTCTCGTGCTCCTTGGGGCCGCCCCACTCGCCCGCCGTCAACCACATGCCGTTGCGGGCGAAGACCTCGCGCTCGTGGGCGTAGTAGATGCCGGGGAGTTCGATCTTCTCGCGGGCGATGTACTGCCACACGTCCAGCTCGGTCCAGTTGGACAGCGGGAACACGCGCACGTGCTCGCCCGGCGCGTGGCGGCCGTTGTAGAGCTGCCACAGCTCGGGGCGCTGGCGGCGCGGGTCCCAGGCGGAGAACTCGTCGCGCAGCGAGAAGACCCGCTCCTTCGCGCGCGCCTTCTCCTCGTCGCGCCGCCCGCCGCCGAACACCGCGTCGAAGCGGTGCTGCTGGATGGCCTCGGTCAGCGGCACGGTCTGGAGCGGGTTGCGCGTGCCGTCGGGCCGCTCGCGCAGCTTCCCGGCGTCGATGTACTCCTGTACGGACGCGACGTGCAGCCGCAGCCCGTGCTCGGCGACCGTGCGGTCGCGGTACTCCAGCACCTCCGGGAAGTTGTGCCCGGTGTCGACGTGCAGGAGCGTGAAGGGAACCGGCGCGGGCGCGAACGCCTTGAGCGCCAGGTGCAGCATGACGATCGAGTCCTTGCCGCCGGAGAAGAGGATCACCGGCCGCTCGAACTCACCCGCCACCTCACGGAAGATGTGGACGGCCTCGGACTCCAGGGCGTCCAGGTGGCTGAGCGCGTACGGGCTGTCCGTACCCTCGCTGACGCTTGCGGCGGTCGTCGTCATCAGGCCAGGCCCCTTTCGGTGAGCAGCGCGTGCAGCGCGGCTGCGGACTCCTGCACGGTCTGCTGGTGCGACTCGATCCGCAGGTCGGGCGACTCGGGGGCCTCGTAGGGGTCGTCGACCCCGGTGAGCCCGGAAATCTCGCCGGCCGCCTGCTTGGCGTACAGACCCTTCACATCGCGTACGGAGCACACGTCCACCGGCGTGGCGACGTGCACCTCCAGGTACGCGGTGCCCTCGCTCTGGTGGCGCTTGCGCACGGCCTCGCGGCTGTCGGCGTACGGCGCGATGACGGGTGCCAGGGCCAGCACGCCGTTACGGGCGAGCAGTTCGGCGACGTAACCGATCCGCTGCACGTTGGTGTGCCGGTCCTCGCGGCTGAAGCCGAGGCCGGCCGAGAGGAACTCACGGATCTCGTCGCCGTCCAGCACCTGGACCCGCCGGCCCTCGGCCTTCAGCCGTCCGGCCAGCTCGTAGGCGATGGTGGTCTTGCCTGCGCTCGGCAGACCCGTGAGCCAGATGGTGGCGCCGGTGGTGGCCCCAGTCACGTCTTTCTCCTGCTCCTGATCGTTTCTCGTCATCAGCCGTGCAGCCCGCACTCGGTCTTGTTGCGTCCGGCCCAGCGGCCGGCGCGGGCGTCCTCGCCCTCCTCGACCCTGCGGGTGCAGGGCGCGCAGCCGACGGACGCGTAACCGTCCATCAGCAGCGGGTTCGTGAGGACGCCGTGCTCGGCGACGTACGCCTCCACGTCGTCCTGCGTCCAGCGGGCGATCGGCGAGATCTTGACCTTCTGGCGCTTCTCGTCCCAGCCGACGACCGGGGTGTTCGCCCGGGTCGCGGACTCGTCGCGGCGCAGGCCGGTCGCCCAGGCGCTGTAGCCCTTCAGCCCGTCTTCGAGGGGCTTGACCTTGCGCAGGACGCAGCAGAGGTCGGGGTCGCGGTCGTGCAGCCGCGGCCCGTACTCGGCGTCCTGCTCCTCGACGGACTGCCAGGGCAGCAGGGTGATGACGTTGACGTCCATGACGGCCTCGACGGCGTCCCGCGTCCCGATGGTCTCCGGGAAGTGGTAGCCGGTGTCGAGGAAGACGACGTCCACGCCGGGCTTGGCGCGGGAGGCGAGATGGGCGACGACCGCGTCCTCCATGGAGGAGGTCACGCAGAAACGGTCACCGAAGGTGTCGGCGGCCCACTTGAGGATGTCCAGGGCGGAGGCCTCTTCGAGGTCCCGCCCGGCTTGTTCCGCCAGTGACTTGAGATCTTCCTGAACCGTGGTCATATCTCGTCCCCTCCACCGTCGTTGCGCTGAACCCCACGGGCGAGCAGCCCGAGGAACTTCAGCTGGAAGGCGCGGTTGCACGCCGCGCATTCCCACGCGCCGTGACCGGTCTCGTTGGGCCGCAGGTCCTCGTCGCCGCAGTACGGGCAGTAGAACGGCGCCGCGCGTTCGCTCATGACAGGTCCCCGTCGCTCGCCCGGGTCACCCAGGTGGCGAACCGCTCGCCGGTCTCACGCTGCTCCTGGAAGCGGAGCAGGACGCGCTCGACGTAGTCGGGCAGCTCGGCCGAGGTGACCTTCAGGCCGCGGACCTTGCGGCCGAAACCGGCCTCCAGACCGAGCGCACCGCCCAGGTGCACCTGGAAGCCCTCGACCTGGTTGCCGTTGTCGTCGAGGACCAGCTGGCCCTTGAGACCGATGTCCGCCACCTGGATACGGGCGCAGGCATTCGGGCAGCCATTGATGTTGATGGTGATGGGCTCGTCGAACTCCGGGATGCGCCGCTCCAGCTCGTCGATGAGCGAGGCGCCGCGCGCCTTCGTCTCGACGATCGCCAGCTTGCAGAACTCGATGCCGGTGCAGGCCATCGTGCCGCGCCGGAACGGGGACGGCGTGACCCGCAGGTCCAGTGCCTCCAGCCCGGCGACCAGCGACTCGACCTGCGCCTCTTCGACGTCGAGCACGATCATCTTCTGCTCGGCGGTGGTCCGCAGCCGGCCCGAGCCGTGCGTGCCCGCCAGGTCGGCGATCTTCGTCAGCGTGGCGCCGTCCACGCGGCCGACGCGCGGGGCGAAGCCGACGTAGAAGCGGCCGTCTTTCTGCTGGTGCACGCCGAGGTGGTCACGCCAGGTCCCGGTGGGCTGCTCGGGCGCGGGGCCGTCGACCAGCTTGTACTTGAGGTACTCGTCCTCCAGGATCTGGCGGAACTTCTCCGGACCCCAGTCGGCGACGAGGAACTTCAGGCGGGCGCGGGTACGCAGGCGCCGGTAGCCGTAGTCGCGGAAGATGCCGATGACGCCGCCGTAGACGTCGGGCACCTCGTCGAGCGGCACCCAGGCGCCGAGCCGGACACCGAGCTTGGGGTTGGTGGAGAGCCCGCCGCCGACCCACAGGTCGAAGCCGGGGCCGTGCTCGGGGTGGTCGACGCCCACGAACGCGATGTCGTTGATCTCGTGGGCGACATCGAGCTGCGGGGAACCGGAGACCGCGGACTTGAACTTGCGGGGCAGGTTCGAGAAGTCCGGGTTGCCGATGAAACGCCGCTGGATCTCGTCGATGGCGGGGGATCCGTCGATGATCTCGTTCTCGGCGATGCCCGCGACGGGCGAGCCGAGGATCACGCGGGGCGTGTCACCGCAGGCCTCGGTCGTCGAGAGCCCGACCTCTTCGAGCCGCCGCCAGATCTCCGGTACGTCCTCGATCCGGATCCAGTGGTACTGGACGTTCTGCCGGTCGGTGAGGTCGGCCGTCCCGCGCGCGAACTCCTGTGAGATCTCGCCGATGACGCGCAGCTGCTCGGTGGTCAGCCGCCCGCCGTCGATGCGCACGCGCAGCATGAAGTACTCGTCGTCCAGCTCCTCCGGCTCCAGGATCGCGGTCTTGCCGCCGTCGATCCCGGGCTTGCGCTGGGTGTAGAGACCCCACCAACGCATGCGGCCGCGCAGGTCGTTGGGGTCGATGGAGTCGAATCCCCGCTTGGAGTAGATCGTCTCAATGCGTGTCCGCACATTGAGACCGTCGTCGTCCTTCTTGAACTGCTCATTGCCATTGAGGGGGGTGAAGTGACCTACGGCCCACTGACCCTCGCCACGGTGGCGTCCGGCCTTGCGGCGGGGCGTGACGGTAGCGGGCTTTTCCGGCGTGGCGGCCATGGTTGTTCGTCCTTCTCTGGCGGCTCAAGGGGTGGCGGATCGCGCCGGCCGCCCCCATGACCAGCGAAAGGACGGTCGGACACGGCAGACCGGAGTGCTCCGCCGGGTGGGCGGAGATCACGCGCGTATCGGGGCGGCCGGCTCGTCCGCGACGGCGGGGACGGCTAGTAAGTGCGGCGGTGCTGTGCTGTCAGCCCACCGGACAGATGGCGCTGGACATGCGGCCGAGGTCGACGTGCCGCCGACTCACCAAGGCAACTCCAGCTGAAGACATGACGGAAGCGTGTCACGGGGATCTCCGGCCAGTCCACCACCGCCCACAATGTGGACAAGTATGTCTCGAATCGCGAGACAGTGTGTCGCCGGTCACTTTCCCGGGACCGGCGTGCGCGCCCTTCGGGCCGGTCGCTCAGGCGCGTGCTCCGGGCCACGGCCCGGGGCTCTCCACGTCCGCCTCCTCGGCGGTCCCGGTCTCGAAGAGGCGGAACCCCCGGCGCAGATAGTTGTCCATGGCGTGCGGCCCGTCCTTGCTGCACGTGTGCAGCCACACCCGCTTCGTGCCGGGCCGCTCCGGCCACCGCTCGGCGAGGTCCCAGGCGCGCGCGACCCCGTAGGACAGCAGATGCCCGCCGATGCGCCGCCCCCGGAAGGCCGGGATCAGGCCGAAGTACATGATCTCCACGACGCCCTCGTCCTGCGGGTCCAGCTCCACGTACCCGGCCGGCGTGCCGTTCTCGTACGCGACCCAGGTCTCGACCCCGGGCCGGGCCAGGGCGGCCTGCCACTGCTCGTACGTCAGCCCCAGCCGGTCGGTCCACCGGATGTCGCCGCCCACCGCCGTATAGAGGAAACGGCTGAACTCCGGGGAGGGGATCTCCGCCCGGACGATCCGGACGTCACCCAGCGGCTCGGTGGCCGGCCGAAGATCGTCGGGGGAGGTCTGTTCCAGGGACCAGGTGGTCACGGTGACGGTGCTCATGCGGCAAGCGAACCACGGGCCCGGGCCCTGGCCAAAGCCGGGCGGGTACGGGATGATCGCGCCGCGCCACGCCACCCCCCGCATCCCTTGGCAGAAGGATGCTCCATGTCCCGTCGCACGCACCGCGGCCTGCTCGCCGCGGCCACCCTCACCGCGGCCCTCGCCACCCTGACGACCCTGACCGTCCCCGCGGGGGCCTCGGCCGGTCCGCAGGCCCGCCTGTTCATGGTCAACCCGGTCCAGTCGTCGAACGACCAGTCGCTGACCGACGCGAAGGACTCCGCGGACGCCGTCCCCTCTTCCGCCTACGCCACAGCCGCGCTGCGCAACCTCGACGCGAGCGGTGGGCTGTCCGGCAGGTGGGCATACGTGAGATCGGACACCGGTGCCTCCGCGAAGATCGCGGAGGCTGGGACGTACGACCGTCACGACGACCAGTTCGAACAGGTCATGGCCTATTTCTGGGTCAACGAGTCGCAGGAGTACCTCCAGGGCCTCGGCTTCGGCAGCGAGCTGCCCGGAGCGAACGACCGGGCGCAGCCGATCCGTATCAACCAGTGGGGCTCCGACAACTCTTTCTTCACGGACAAGAAGGCCGAGATCCGCTTCGGCAAGGGCGGCGTAGACGATGCCGAGGACGCCGAGGTGGTCATGCACGAGTACGGGCACGCCGTGCACCACGCGCAGGTGCCGGGCTTCGGCACGTCCGTGGAGGCCGGGTCGATCGGTGAGGCGTTCGGCGACTACCTCGCCGTGACGGTCGGCGCGCACGCGGCGGCGAAGTACGGCTGGCCGCTGGAGGCGGACCTGGCGTGCGTCGCGGACTGGGACGCGGTGTCGTACTCCTCGACCACGCCGCACTGCCTGCGCCGCGCCGACGGCGACAAGGTGTACGGCGACCGGGTCGGCCAGGTGCACGCCGACGGCCAGATCTGGTCCCGGGCGCTCTTCGACATCCGGTCGGAGCTCGGTGCACGGACGGCCGACCGGATCATCGTGAACGCGCAGTTCGGCTTCGCCCCGGACACGAGCTTCACTGACGCGGCGCTCACGACGATCGCGACAGCGCGGAAGATGTACGGCGCGGGCGCGGCAGAGTCGGTACGGGAAGCGTTCCGGGCGCGCGAGATACCGGGGGTGTAAGGCCCTGGCGCCGGGAATGGCCCTGCGGGGCCTTTCCCCTACCCGTCCCCTCCCGGTCTGGGTGCGAGCCCCCGGACCGCCGGACGCCCTTCCGGAAGGGGCGGGTAGGGCGCGCCGGGTAGGAGGTGCAGGCCCGCGGGTTCCGCCGTCCGCACCTCCTACCCGGCGCCCCGTACCCGCCGCGCCGCCATGACGGCCGGGGCCGTGGAGTGGGGCAGCAGGTCCGCCAGGTGGGGCGGAGGGGTCACCTCCACCTCCGCCTCGTCCACGAAGCGGTACGGACGGTGGGCCAGGACCTGGGCCAAGTGACGCCGAAGGCGGGACATTTCGGCCCGTACCGTCACCGTGCGCGTCCGGTCGCCGAACAGGTCCGCCGCCAGCTCCGCCGCGCTGCGCCCCTCCCGGTGCACACTCAGCACGTACAGCAGCTCCGCGTGCCGCGGACTCAGCTCATGCGTCCATCGCCCGGCCGCGCCCGAAACCGTCACCGACGAACGCCGCCGGCTGCTCAGGTCCAGTAGGACCCGGCTCGCCGCGCCCCCGCCCCCTCCCGGGGCCGCCTCCTCCTCCACCCGCACCAGCCACCCGCCCGGCAGCGGCTCCACCGCGCACATCCCCAGCGAAGGCAGCCACCTGCGGCCCGCCGCGAACGACTTGGGCAGCGGCAGCCGGTCGACCGGCGGCATACCCGTCACCGCCGCGAGCCAGCCGTGCGAATCGACCGCGAGCGCCCGGCCGCCCACTCGGCACAGGATCGGCGAGGCCACCGACCGCAGGCGCTCGACGGACCGCAGGTGCCGGTCGCGCAGCTCGGCCTGGGCGAGCCGTGCCACGGATTCCACCAGGGCGAGCGTGGCCGGGTGGAACGTGGAGTCGGCCCCGCTCACATCAATGACGCCGAGGAGCCGCCCGTCGCGCGGATCGTGCACGGGCGCGGCCGCGCACGTCCAGTTGTGGAGCGTACGGACGAAGTGCTCGGCGGAGTGCACCTGGACGGGTCTGCGCAGCGCAAGCGCCGTGCCGATGCCATTTGTTCCCGTCGTGTCCTCGCTCCAGGCCGCGCCCGCCTCCAGACAGATGCCGTCGGCCTTGCGCATCACCCCGCGGTCGCCGTCGCGCCACAGCACGCGGCCCTCCTCGTCGGTCACCACCATGATCTGCTGCGACGCCTGCACGACCGCGATCAGCCCCTGGCTGAGCGAGGGCAGCAGCTCACCGAGCGCGGTGGCCCGCCGCCGGTGCTCCAGCTCGCCGGCCGGCAGGAGCTCGCTGCTGGTCGTCCGGTCCGGGTCGATGCCGATCCGCATCACACGCTGCCAGGACGCGTCGATGACGGGGCGCGGAGCGACCCGTGGCGTGTCGCCGGCCAGGGTGGCGGCCCGTACCTCTGCCAGCAATTGGGTCGAACCGGCGCTGTGCAGGGCACTCAGACGTGACAGGCCGCGAGGGTCGAGAGGTTCGATCTTCACTGGGCGTACCCCGTAACTCACGTGAAAGTCACTTGCTGTGAGGTGGTCATTGCTCATCGTGCACCGCCGGGGGCGCGCCTGCCCAGCAGTCGGGACAACATTGCAACGGTCTGCAACTCTCGTGCGCCGGGTCGCGTTTGTACGAAGGTGGAGATGTTCAGCCGGGGTGGTGCCGTGTCGGCGCAGCATCACCCCGGCGGCTCCCTTCTCCCGGCGGGTCGTTCCCCCGGCGGCTCGCCGGGTCGGGCAGCGGAGCGGGGCAGGCCGCTCAGACCTCCACCCGCGCCCGCTCCACCACCGCCGCCAGATCGAGACTCGGCGGCAGTGTGCCGAACGCCGCGCCCCAGTCCCCGCCGAGCCGCGACGAGCAGAACGCGTCCGCGACCTCCGGCGGCGCCCACCGCACCAGCAGCGAGCCCTGGAGCACGAGCGCCATCCGCTCCACGACGCGGCGCGCACGCCCCTCCATGCCGCCCAGGTCGGCCAGTTCGGTCAGCAGGTCCTTGATCGCCCCGTCGAGGCGGTGATCGGCGCCCCGCGCCTGCCCGATCTCGGTGAGAAACGCGTTGAGCGCCTGCGGTTCGCGCTGGAGCGCCCGCAGGACATCCAGCGCCTGTACGTTGCCCGACCCCTCCCAGATCGAGTTGAGCGGCGACTCGCGCAGCAGCCGGGGCATGCCGGACTCCTCCACGTACCCATTGCCGCCCAGGCACTCCAGCGCCTCCGCCGCGACCGGTGTGCACCGTTTCGTCACCCAGTACTTGGCGGCGGGCACCGCGAGCCGCAGGAAGGCCCGGTCCTGCTCGGAGTCGTTGTCGTACGCCGCCGCCAGCCGCATCGCGAGCGTCGTCGCCGCCTCAGACTCCAGCGCGAGATCGGCCAGCACATTGCGCATCAGCGGCTTGTCGATCAGCTTGCCGCCGAACGCGCTGCGGTACGCCGCGTGATGCGTGGCCTGGGCCACCGCCTGACGCATCAGCGCCGCCGAGCCGACGACGCAGTCGAGCCGGGTGGCGGCCACCATCTCGATGATGGTGCGCACACCGCGCCCCTCCTCACCGACCAGCCGCGCCCACGTACCGTCGAACTCGACCTCGCTCGACGCGTTGGACCGGTTGCCCAGTTTGTCCTTCAGACGCTGGATCCGGAACACATTGCGCGTCCCGTCGGCCAGCACCCGCGGCACCAGGAAGCAACTCAGGCCTCCCGGCGCCTGCGCCAGCACCAGGAAGCCGTCACACATCGGGGCCGAGCAGAACCACTTGTGCCCGGTGAGGAGGTACTCGCCCTCGCCGGCCAGCGGCTCGGCGTCGGTCGTATTGGCCCGGACGTCACTGCCGCCCTGCTTCTCCGTCATTCCCATCCCGAAGAGGGCCCCGGCCTTGAGCGACGGCGTCGTCAGCCCCTCCTCGTACACGTGCGAGGTGAGCCGCGGTTCCCACTCGGCGGCCAGCGCCGGGTCGGTGCGCAGCGCGGGCACCGCCGCGTGCGTCATGGACAGCGGGCAGCCGTGCCCCGCCTCGGCCTGCGTCCACACCAGGAACCCGGCCGCACGCCGCACGTGCCCGCCGGGCCGGCCCCAGGCGTCCGTGAGGCCCGCCGCGACGGCCTTGCCGAGCAGCCGGTGCCAGGCCGGATGGAACTCCACCTCGTCGATCCGATGGCCGTAGCGGTCGTGCGTCCTCAATTTCGGCGGGTTCTCATTGGCCTGCACCCCCCAATCCTGGGCCTGGGAGGATCCCGCGCCGCGGCCGAGGCCGGCCAGTTCCTCCCGTACCTCCTCAGCGAGTTCGGGCGCGATGTGCCGCTCCACACCCTCGGACAGGGCCCGGTCGGAGGTGAAGACGTCGTACTCCACCAGGGGCGGAGCCTGGTTGGTCACTGTGTGTGTGGTGGCTGCCATGCCGCTACGGTAAGGAGGTGCAGGCAGCAAAAGAAACACCCGAACGGCCCCAGGGCCGGCTTCACCGGGCCAGAGTCCTCTATCGCAACGTCTCCAAGCGCAAGTTGGTCTGGCTGCTGCTGAAGGACACTGTCAACTCGTGCATCGAGTACCGCATCCTCGGTCTCGCCGCCGAGGCGGCGTTCTTCACCCTGCTGTCCCTGCCGCCCCTCCTGCTCGGCATGATCGGTCTGCTCGGTTACGTCGACGCCTGGACCGACACCGACACCGTCGCGTCCATCGAGCGCAACATCCTGACCGCCGCCGAAACAGTCCTGTCCGACCGCGGCGTCAACGACTTCGCGAAACCGCTCATCGCCGACGTCACCCAGGGCGCCCGCCCCGACATCATCTCGATCGGCTTCGCCATCGCGCTCTGGTCGGGCTCGCGCGCGGTCAACGTCTTCATCGATACGATCACCGTCATGTACGGCCTCGACGGCCATCGCGGCATCGTGAAGACCCGGCTCCTCGCCTTCCTGCTGTACGTCGTCGCTCTGATCATCGGCGCGGTGGTACTGCCGCTGATGGTGGTCGGTCCCGACCGGGTGGTGGACCTCGTCCCGTTCGGTACGGAGGTCGTCAGCGTCCTGTACTGGCCCGTGGTCATCGTGCTGTCCATCGTCTTCCTCACGACGCTCTACCACGTGTCCGTGCCCGTGCGATCGCCGTGGATCGAGGACGTCCCCGGTGCGCTGATGGCGCTCGCGATGTGTGTGCTCGGCAGTTTCCTGCTCCGGATCTACCTCACCAGCACCGTCGAGGGCCCCACCATCTACGGCTCCCTGGCGGCCCCCATCGCCGTCCTGCTGTGGATCTGCATCTGCGCCTTCGCGGTCCTGGTGGGCGCGGCGGTCAACGCGGCGATCGACCGGGTCTGGCCCTCGGTCGCCACGGCCGCGGCACGGGAGGCGAACGACCGGGTACGGACGGCCCAGGCGGCGGCGGTCATAGCCCGAGCGGAAGCGGCGCGGGCGGCGGCGGGGGACGCCGAGGACGGGGACGATTCCGACCCGGACATGCCGTCGGAGTTCCCGGAGCGGTGGTCGCGGTTCCTGCCGCCGGACGATGTGAAGTCCCGGCTGCACACGAGCCGCGAGCGTGAGAAGGAACCGAAGGAGACGTCCCGGGAGACCCGCGAGGCCCGGGAGACGCGCCAGTAGGCGCAGACGGCGGGGGCCGGTGAGTTCGCTCCCGGTTCCGGAAGGGGCGGTCGGGGAAAGACGCATTCCCTAACCTGGGGAGCATGTACGCGGAACGCGCATCCCGGCTCGACGGCGCCGTCGTCTGGACCCGCACCGTGCCCGTTCCCGGGCCCGCCGCCCCCGCCCACCCCGTCCTCCCGGACGGCTGCATGGACCTGCTGTGGACCAACGGCAGGCTGTACGTCGCGGGCCCCGACACGCGCGCCCACCCGCCCGGCGACACCCCGGCCGGGGCGGACGCCCGCTACGACGGAGTGCGCTTCGCCCCCGGCGCGGCCCCCGCACTCCTCGGCGTACCCGCGCACGAGCTGCGCGACCGGCGCGTGGACCTGTCCGACCTGTGGCCCGCGGCCAGGGTCCGCGCCCTGGCGGGCCGGGTCGGCGGCGCGGCGGACCCGGCGGCCGCCCTGGAGGACCTGGCCCTGCGCCACGCGGCGGACAGCCGGCCGCCCGACCCGGTGCTGAGCGCCGTGGCCCGGGGGCTGTCCGCGGGACGCACCGTCGCCGCGACCGCCGACGCCGCCGGGCTCAGCGCCCGGCAGCTGCACCGCCGCTCGCTGGCCGCCTTCGGGTACGGCCCCAAGACGCTGGCCAGGATCCTGCGGCTCCAGCGCGCGCTGTCCCTCGTACGCGACGGTGTGCCGTACGCCGATGCCGCCCTCGCCGCCGGCTGCGCCGATCAGGCCCACCTCTCCCGCGAGATGCGCGACCTGGCCGGAACGACGCTGGGCGCCTACGCGGCGTCGGCGAACAGGGAGACACCGCAGCCGTCGGGGTCGAGCACCACCGCGTAGCGCTGCCCCCAGAACGCGTCCCAGGGCTTCAGGTGACCGCGGTGTCCGGCGGCGGTCAGAGCGTCGTACACGGCGTCGACCTCGGCCGGGCTGTCGCAGCGGAAGGCGAGGCCGACCCGGTCGCCGCCCTCGGGCCTGGTCCAGTCCGGGTCGAAGGAGCGGACGGTCTCCTCGGTGTCCCACAGGACGCGCAGCCCACTGGGCAGCGTCGCCTCGGCGTGCGGGGCTGTGTCGGCCCCGGCCGGGACGTCCAGGCCGAGGAGCCGGTAGAAGGCGAGCGAGGCGGCCATGTCGGCCGCCACGATGGCGATGGAGTCGAGTCGTGGAGTCATGAGATTCACGGTAGGCGGGGCTGCGGGGTCCGCTCTTGAAGGAATCGGACACCGGCGGACGTCACCGGTTCGTAAGACGCCCGCGCGGCCATTGCCGCCCCTGTCCGGACAGACTGGACCCATGCAGAACATCCTGGTCGTGGACGACGATCCGACCGTCGCCGAGGTCGTGACCGGCTACCTGGAACGCGCGGGCTTCGCCGTCACCCGGGCCGCCGACGGCCCCGCCGCGCTGCGGCGGGCGAAGGACCAACGGCCCGATCTCGTGGTCCTGGACCTCATGCTGCCCGGAATGGACGGCCTGGAGGTGTGCCGCGAGCTGCGGGCCGAGGGACCCGTACCGGTCATCATGCTCACAGCGCGCGGCGACGAGGACGACCGGATCCTGGGGCTGGAGGTCGGCGCCGATGACTACGTCACCAAGCCGTTCAGCCCGCGCGAGCTGGTGCTGCGCGTCGAGTCCGTACTCCGGCGGGCCGTCGCCCAGCACCGGGGCCCACGGGTGCGGGCCGCCGGGATCGTCCTGGACCCGGCCGGCCGCCGCGCCACCAAGGACGGCCGCGAACTGGCTCTCACCCTGCGCGAGTTCGACCTCCTCGCGCACCTCATGAGCCACCGGGGCGAGGCCATCGGCCGTGAGCGGCTGATGCACGACGTATGGGGCTGGGAGTTCGGGGACCTGTCCACCGTCACCGTCCATGTGCGGCGGCTGCGCGGCAAGATCGAGGACGACCCGGCCCGGCCCCGCCTCATCCGGACGGTCTGGGGCGTCGGCTACCGCTTCGACGACCGTACCGGCGCGGACGACGGCCCCGGCGCCGACGACCGTACCGGCGGGGGAGAGGGGGCCGGCCATGGGTGACCTGCCGCTCATCGCCCTCATCGCCTTTCTCGGGGCGGCCGCCGCCGGCCTGCTCGGCGCCGTGGCCCTGTGGCTCCTGCGCAGCCGCTCGGTCGCCGTCTCGCTGACGGTCGTCGCCGCCGTGACGGTCACCGCGATGCTCGCCGGCACGCTCGCCGTGGCCCAGGCGATGTTCCTGTCGCGGCACGACCTGACGGTGGTGACCTTGGTCGTCGCGATGGCCGCCGTGGTCTCGCTGGCGACCGCGCTGCTCCTCGGCCGCTGGGTCGTGGCCCGCAGCAAAGCCCTCACGCTGGCGACCCGTACCTTCGGCGACGGCGGGTCCTTCGCGGCCCCCGCCGGCTCGTCCACCGCCGAACTCGACGCGCTGAGCCGCGAACTGGCATCCACCAGCGAGAAACTGGCCGCCTCCCGCGAGCGCGAGCGCACCCTGGAGACCTCCCGCCGCGAGCTGGTCGCCTGGATCTCCCACGACCTGCGCACCCCGCTGGCCGGTCTGCGCGCCATGTCGGAGGCGCTGGAGGACGGTGTCGTCGCCGACCCGGCCCGCTACCACCGGCAGATGCGCACCGAGGTCGACCGGCTCAACTCCATGGTCGGCGACCTCTTCGAGCTCTCCCGCATCCACGCGGGCGCGCTCGCCCTGACACCGGTGCGCATCTCCGCCCACGACCTGATCGGCGAGGCACTCGCGGGCGCCGACCCGCTCGCCCGCGAACAGGGCGTACGCCTCGTCGGTGACGCGACCGAGGCTCTCCCGCTGGAGGTGGACGCACGCGAGATGACCCGCGTTCTCGCCAACCTCCTGGTCAACGCGATCCGCCGGACCCCTGCCGACGGCACGGTGGCGGTCGGCGCCGAACTGCGCGAGGACAGCGTGGTCCTCTCCGTCACGGACGGCTGCGGCGGCATCCCGGCCGACGACCTCCCGCGCGTCTTCGACACCGGCTGGCGCGGCACCGAGGCCCGGACACCCCCGGGGGGCGCGGGCCTCGGGCTCGCCATCGTCCGGGGCATCGTCGAGGCCCACGCGGGGCGTGCCGACGTACGCAATGTGCGGGGCGGCTGCCGCTTCGAGGTCACGCTCCCGGCAGCGCCGGTGTGAGTGGCCCGACGGGGGCTGACGGCTCGTGCGGCTCGTGCGCGCACGCGTCGTCGATGCCGTACGTCTCCCAGGCGGGGAACGGGTCGTCCGCCCGGGCGTCTTCGCCGGCCGTGCCGAGGCACGCCGTCAGCGCGGCGTGCAGGGCGTGGGCCCGCAGCCCCGTACCGATGAAGACGAGCTCCTGCCCCTGCTCGGTGTCCGGGCCCCGCGCCCCGGACGGTTCGAAGCGGGCCACCGCACCGGCCTGCGACCACAGACCGGTCACACGGGGCCGGGTGGCCAGCCAGAAGAAGCCCTTCGAGCGCAGGATCTGACCGTACGCACCGCTGTCGAGGTCTCGCGTGACGAATTCCCACAGGCGCCCGGGGTGGAAGGGGCGGTCCGCGCGGAACACCGTGCTGGAGATGCCGTACTCCTCGGTCTCCGGCACATGGTCGCCGTTCAGCTCCCGCACCCACCCCGGCGCCTCCTGAGCGCGCTCCAAGTCGAAGAGCCCGGTGCCCAGTACGTCGGCGGGGGAGACGCGGCCGTGGGTGGCGGCCACGATCCTGGCGGCCGGATTGAGGCGGGAAAGGGCCGCCCGCAGCCGGTGAGCCGTCGCGGAATCCACGAGATCGATTTTGTTGAGAACGATGACGTCGGCGAACTCGATCTGGTCCATCAGCAGATCGCTGACGGTGCGGTCGTCGTCCTCGTACTGGTCGAGTCCGCGTTCCGCGAGCCCGTCGCCGCCTGTCAGTTCGGGCAGGAAGCCCGCGGCGTCGACGACGGTGACCATGGTGTCGAGGCGGGCCAGGTCGCCGAGCGTCGCCCCGTCGTCGCGGGGGAAGGCGAACGTCGCCGCCACCGGCATGGGTTCGGAGATGCCGCTCGACTCGATCAGGAGGTAGTCGAAACGGCCCTCCCCGGCGAGCCGGTCGACCTCTTCCAGCAGGTCGTCGCGCAGGGTGCAGCAGATGCACCCGTTGGTCATCTCGACCAGGCGCTCCTCGGTGCGCGAGAGCGCCGCAGTGCCGCCCCGTACGAGCGCGGCGTCGATGTTGACCTCGCTCATGTCGTTCACGATCACGGCCACGCGCAGGCCGTCCCGGTTGCCCAGGATGTGATTGAGCAGGGTCGTCTTGCCCGCGCCCAGGAACCCGGAGAGCACGGTCACGGGCAGCCGGCCGGGGCCGGGGAGGGACGTGCCGGTCATGCCGGTCGGCCCTCGGGGCGCAGGAGCCCGCGCTCGTACGCCTTGGCCAGCCGCTGCGGTACGCGGTACACCGAGCCGCCCACGGTGACGGGCACGAGCTGCGGCGTGACGGCCTTCCACTGGGCGCGCCGGTGACGGGTGTTGCTGCGTGACATCTTCCGCTTGGGTACGGCCATGGAGTCCTCCTGCGGGAGCGAACGGGGGTGGTCGGTCACCGAACGCTACATGCAAATGGATTCCATTTTCAATTGGGAGCGTGGGGAGGCGTCTCGACCTCAGCGAAAAGTCGGGCGTATCGTGACAAATAAGATGCGGCTCGGACTCATGGGGGTCGTGATGCTCGACGAGCTTCTGGCAATTGCGGCGGGCGTGGGAGCTGCCGCCGTGGTGTACGTGGCGGCGGCGGCCCGCGTCGTGCGGCAGTACGAGCGGGGTGTGGTCTTCCGCCTCGGGCGGCTCCGCAGGGACATCCGGGGGCCAGGTTTCACCATGATCGTTCCTGGCGTGGACCGGATGCGGAAAGTGAACATGCAGATCGTGACCATGCCGGTGCCCGCGCAGGACGGCATCACCCGGGACAACGTCACGGTGCGGGTGGACGCCGTGATCTATTTCAAGGTGATGGACGCCGCCGACGCCGTTGTGAGGGTGGAGGACTACCGGTTCGCGGTCTCGCAGATGGCGCAGACGTCCCTTCGGTCGATCATCGGCAAGAGCGACCTGGACGACCTGCTGTCCAACCGGGAGAAACTCAACCAAGGGCTCGAGCTGATGCTCGACAGCCCCGCCGTGGGGTGGGGCGTGTCGATCGACCGGGTCGAGATCAAGGACGTGTCGCTGCCCGAGACGATGAAGCGGTCCATGGCCCGGCAGGCCGAGGCCGACCGGGAACGGCGGGCGCGGGTCATCAACGCGGACGCGGAGCTTCAGGCGTCGAAGAAACTCGCGGAGGCGGCGGAGGTCATGTCCGACCAGCCGGCGGCGCTTCAACTGCGACTGCTCCAGACGGTGGTGGCGGTGGCGGCCGAGAAGAACTCGACGCTGGTACTGCCGTTCCCTGTGGAGCTGCTGCGGTTCCTGGAGCGGGCGGCGCAGCAGCAGGGGCCGCTGCCCGGGCAGGAAGAGTCGCCCGACGGCCCGGAGTCCCGGGCGCAGACGCAGGCCAAGCAGTCCCAGCCATCGGCGCAGCCCCAGGTTCAGGCCCGGTCCGAGCCCGGACTGCCGCTCGTCGACGAGGAACTGCCGACGGCGGAGCAGCCGCCCGCGGTCACCGGCCGGCCCGGAGGTGTGCGGTAGCGACGCACGTACGACGCGGTACGGACGGACACGGCGAGTTCGCCGGGGCGCATGCCCGGCGAACGAGACACGGCTACGCGGTCCCCGCCGTCAGCCGGTGGTGGAGAGGCCGGCCGCCGACGCGGCCAGGGCGTCCAGTACGGGGCTGATCAGGGGGTGGTCCTCCGCCCCCCGGCGCACCGCGGCGAACACGCGGCGGGTCGCCGCCGGGCCCGCGACGGGGCGTACCACCGTGTCCTTGAGCTCCATCCCGCGCAGCGCCGAGCGCGGCACCAGTGCCACCCCCGCCCCCGCACCCGCCAGCGCCACCACGGCGCGGAAGTCGTCCGAGGAGTGCACGAGCCGTGGCTCGAAGCCGGCGAGTTCGCAGGCCAGCAGCATCACGTCGTGGCAGGGGTTGCCGGGGTACGGGCCGATCCAGTCGCTGTCGGCCAGCTCGGCCAGCGAGACCGCGGGGCTCTGGCCCAGCGGATGCGACGCGTGCAGTACGGCGTCGAAGGGCTCCGCGTAGAGCGGCACGCGCGCGAGGCGCCGGTCGTCCTCGCGCGGCGCGCCCCGGTACTCCACGGCCAGGGCGACATCCGCCTCCCCGTCCAGCACCAGCGGCAGGCTCTCGTCCCCCTCGGCGTCCCGGACCCGGACGCGGATGTCCGGGTGGGCGTCCGCGAGACGGCTGATCGCCGGGGCCAGCACCTCCGCGATGCCCGTCGCGAAGGCCACCACCCGTACCTCACCTGCCGCGCCGCCCCCGTATGCCGCCAGCTCCGCCTCGGCCCGTTCGAGCTGCGCCAGTACGGCGTTGGCGTGGGCCAGCAGAATGTCACCGGCCGCGGTCAGCCGCACGCCCCGGCCGCTGCGCGTCAGCAGGGTGTGGCCGGTCTCCTGCTCCAGCGCGGCGAGCTGCTGGGACACGGCGGAGGGGGTCAGATACAGCGCAGCCGCCGCGGCGGTCACCGTCCGGTGGTCCGCCACGGCCCGCAGGATGCGCAGTCGTCTGGGGTCGATCACCCAGCCATTGTCGCTCGCGCGTCGATGAACGCCGCCACGGCCCGCTCGACGTCGGCGGTCGAGTGCGCGGCCGAGAGCTGGACCCGGATACGCGCCGCGCCCATCGGGACCACGGGGTACGAGAAGCCGATCACGTACACGCCGCGCTCCAGCAGTAGCTCGGCCATGCGGCCCGCCTCCGCCGCGTCACCGATCATGACGGGCGCGATGGCGTGGTCCCCGGGGAGGATCTCGAAGCCGGCCTCGGTCATCTTCGTACGGAACAGCTTGGTGTTGGCGGTGAGGCGCTCACGCAGCTCGCCCGCCGACTCCAGGAGGTCGAGGACCTTGATCGACGCGGCGGCGATCACCGGGGCCAGGGAGTTGGAGAAGAGGTACGGGCGCGAACGCTGGCGCAGCAGCTCGACGATCTCGGCGCGGGCCGCGACGTAACCGCCGGACGCGCCGCCGAGCGCCTTGCCGAGGGTGCCCGTGATGATGTCGACGCGGTCCATCACGCCGTGCAGCTCGGGCGTGCCGCGGCCCTCGGGACCGACGAAGCCGACGGCGTGCGAGTCGTCGACCATCACCATGGCGTCGTACCGGTCGGCGAGGTCACAGATCTCGGCCAGCGGGGCGACGTATCCGTCCATCGAGAAGACGCCGTCGGTGACGACGAGACGGCGGCGGGCGTCCTGCGTGTCCTTGAGCTGCTGCTCGAGGTCCGCGAGGTCGCGGTTGGCGTAGCGGTGGCGGCGGGCCTTGGAGAGGCGGATGCCGTCGATGATCGACGCGTGGTTGAGGGCGTCGGAGATGACGGCGTCCTCCGGGCCGAGAAGCGTCTCGAAGACGCCGCCGTTGGCGTCGAAGCAGGAGGAGTAGAGGATCGTGTCCTCCTGGCCCAGGAAGGCGGAGAGGCGCTGCTCCAGCTCCTTGTGGATCTCCTGGGTGCCGCAGATGAAGCGGACCGAGGCCATGCCGTAGCCCCAGCGGTCCAGGGCGTCCTTGGCGGCTGCGACGACCTCGGGGTGGTCGGCCAGGCCGAGGTAGTTGTTCGCGCAGAAGTTGAGTACGTCGCCGGAGGGGACGGAGACGGACGCGCTCTGCGGGGTGGCGATGACGCGCTCGGGCTTGTAGAGACCGGCGCTGCGGATCTCGTCGAGGGTGGCGCGGAGGTCGTCGCGGACGGAGGTGTACATCTGGTGGGCCTCTCCCTGGCGGGTGCGGTGGTGGGTGATGGGGTGGCGGCTCGCCGCGCGGGGCCGGTTCCCCGCCGCGCCGCGCGACGGCACATCTCAGCCCCTGCGGCGTCTGAGGAGTGGAGTCCGGGGCGGAGCCCCGGTCCGGGAAGGGGGCGGGGCGGGCAGAAGGGCCCCGCGCAGCGGTACGGGCTAGCTGGTCCAGTCGAGGATGATCTTGCCGCTGCGGGCGGTCGCCGCCTCGTCGAAGGCCGCGTCGAAGTCCTGGTGCGCGTAGCTGCCCGTGATGACCGGGCTGAGGTCCAGGCCGCCCTCCAGCAGGACCGTCATGGCGTACCACGTCTCGAACATCTCCCGCCCGTAGATCCCCTTGACGGTGATCATCGACGTCACGATCTTCGACCAGTCGACGGCGAACTCCTCCGCCGGCAGGCCGAGCATCGCGATCCGCCCGCCGTGCGTCATGTTCGCGACCATGTCCCGCATCGCCTCGGGCCGGCCCGACATCTCCAGACCGATGTCGAAGCCCTCCTTGAGGCCCAGCTGCCGCTGTGCGTCCGCGATGTCCGACTCCGCCACGTTGAGCGCGAGTGTCGCGCCGGCCTTGCGGGCGATCGCCAGACGGGACTCGCTGACATCGGTGATCACGACGTTGCGCGCACCGGCGTGACGGGCGACGGCCGCGGCCATGATGCCGATCGGGCCCGCGCCCGTGATCAGTACGTCCTCGCCGACCAGCGGGAAGGACAGGGCCGTGTGCACGGCGTTTCCGAAGGGGTCGAAGATCGCGGCGATGTCCAGGTCCACCTTCGCCCGGTGCACCCAGACATTGGACGCAGGCAGGGCGACGTACTCGGCGAAGGCGCCGTTGCGCCCGACGCCGAGGCCGATCGTGGACCGGCACAGGTGCCGGCGCCCCGCGAGACAGTTGCGGCACTTCCCGCACACCAGGTGGCCCTCGCCGCTCACCAGGTCCCCCACCGCGATGTCCGCGACATCGGCGCCGACGGCCGCGACCTCGCCCACGAACTCGTGGCCGAGGACGAGCGGGGTGGAGACGGCCTGCTGGGCCCAGCCGTCCCAGGACCTGATGTGCAGGTCCGTGCCGCAGATGCCGGTACGCAGCACCTTGATCAGCACATCACCCGGGCCCGTCTCCGGCTCCGGCACGTCCATCAGCCACAGCCCGGGCTCGGCGTACTGCTTGACAAGTGCCTTCATGGCTTCGGCTCCAGGCGGGATGCGGGGGAGATCGTGAACGCGTACCAATCTGTCGCCCCGGCGCCCCGCGGTCCATCGAGGATTTCTTAACCGGGCCAACAGCGCAGCTTCACGCGGGCCCGCGGCGCCCGCTCACGCGTCGCGTCCCTACGCTGGCCCGATGACCGACGACTCCGTACTCCTGCGCACCGACGGGCACGCCGCCCACCTCACGCTCAACCGCCCCCGCGCCATCAATGCCCTCGACCACGCCATGGTGAACCGCGTCGCCGGCGCCCTCGCCGCCTGGGAGCGGGACCCGGCGGTCGTGACCGTGGTGATCACCGGGGCGGGGGAGCGCGGCCTGTGTGCGGGCGGGGACATCCGTTCGATCCACGCGGACGCCTCGGCCGGCGGTACCGCATCGGCGGCGTTCTGGCGCGACGAGTACCGGCTCAACGCGCACATCGCCCGCTTCTCCAAGCCGTACGTCGCCGTCATGGACGGCATCGTGATGGGCGGCGGCGTCGGGGTGTCGGCGCACGGCAGCGTCCGCGTCGTCACCGAACGCTCGCAGGTGGCCATGCCCGAGACCGGCATCGGCTTCGTGCCGGACGTCGGTGGCACCTGGCTCCTGTCCAGGGCGCCGGGACGGCTGGGCACGCACCTGGCGCTCACCGGCGCGGCGGTCGGCGCGGGGGACGCCCTGCTGTGCGGGCTCGCCGACCACTTCGTACCGTCGGACCGGCTGCCCGCCCTCCTCGCGGACCTCGCGAAGGACCCGGCGCGGGAGGTGCTGCCCCGGTACGCCCGCCGGGCGCCTGAGGGCGCATTCGCCGTACAGCGCGCGTGGATCGACCACTGCTACGCCGCGGACACCGTCGAGGAGATCGTCGGCCGGCTCTTCGACAGCGGCGAGCCGGCGGCGAAGGAGGCCGCCGAGACGATCCTCGCGAAGTCGCCCGTCGCGCTCAAGGTGACCCTGGCCGCCATGCGCCGGGCGGCGGGGCTCGGCACCCTCGAACAGGTCCTGGAGCAGGAGTACCGCGTCTCGTGCGCGGCGCTGTCGTCACCCGATCTGGTCGAGGGCATCCGCGCGCAGGTGATCGACAAGGATCGTGTTCCGCGCTGGTCACCGGCCACCCTCGCGGAGGTCACGGCCGAGCAGGTGGAGCGTTTCTTCGCGTCGCCGGGCGGGGACGCCGACGACCCCGAGACGCTCTGGCTGCAATCCCCGGCCATAATTCGCACAAACATTTGAGTGACGGTACACTGGGCCCATGGCCGTACATCTCCAGGGCTCACTCTTCGACCAGGGAGACGAGATCGCACTCGGCCCGCTGGAAGGGCTCCGCCGTACGGAGCTCGGGCACGGTGCCTGGATCGACGTACTGCCGCAGTGGGTCGGCGGGGCCGACTCGCTCTTCGACGTACTGGCGCACGAGGTCGCATGGCACGCCGAGAAGCGCGTCATGTACGAGCGTGTGGTGGAGGTGCCGCGGCTCCTGTCGTTCTTCGGCGAAGACGACCCGCTGCCGCATCCCAGCCTCGAAGAGGCCCGTACCGCACTGAACGCGCACTACGCCGCCGAACTCGGCGAGCCGTTCGTGACGGCCGGACTGTGCCTCTACCGCGACGGACGGGACAGCGTCGCCTGGCACGGCGACACCATCGGGCGGGGCAGCAGCGAGGACACCATGGTCGCGATCATGTCTCTGGGCGCACCCCGGCAACTGGCGCTGCGGCCGCGCCGACGCGACTCGGCCACCGTGCACAAGCCGCTGGGGCACGGCGACCTGATCGTCATGGGCGGCAGTTGTCAACGCACCTGGGAACACGCGATTCCCAAGACCTCGCGTGCCGTGGGGCCGCGCATCAGCGTGCAGTTCCGCCCCCGGGGCGTGCGTTGAGAGGCTCTGTTGCGAGTCCCCTTCCCCGGACGGAGAATTGAGAACACCACGCACAACACGTGGAGCACCACCCGTTCCGCCGATGTCCCTTCCCTCCGGGAGCCGGGAGCACTCATGGATCGAGAAGACCTTGAGGCGGCGTTCTACGGGGAAGGGCCGTTTCCCGTTCCGTGGGCCACCGACTGTCCCGTGCGCTTCGACGCCTGGCTGGCACTGGCCCAGCCGTCGCCTCCCGGACCCGATCACCGCGAGGACCTGATCCTCGCGATCAACGAGGAGCACGGCGTACTGCGGGTTCTGCAGCAGTTCAAGCAACTGCGGATGACCGACTGCCAGCCGGTCGCGGCGGGCAGTTTCGTGGCGGCCCGGCTGACGCTCGGCGAAGTCGTGCAGGCCGTGCTTCCCATGACGAACCTGCTCAGCCTCGTGCGCCTCGGGAAGGAACTCGCGCAGCAGGTGGGCCCGGCGGGCGTCGAGGCCGCCCTCCAGGGACACTTCAAGAGCCCGCCGACCAGCGACGTCCACGACAACATCGAACGGCGCCAGGAGCGCGGCAAGCACCTCATGTGGTTCCTCAACCTGCTGCGCAACGTGATCACCGCCTCGCATCCGGAACTCAGCCGCGCATCCGCAGACGATCCGGCCATGACCGAGGCAATGACGAACATGCTGGCGGACGTTGCCCTGGAGTCGCCACTGACACGGCCGTCGGGCACCCCGGCCAGGGGTGTCATCGACCGCAGGCAGCGGCACCCGGTCACATCCGTGACGACCAACCGCCAGGCCGCGCCCGCGGTCGTCCGGTCCCGGTCCACGATCAAGGCCGATGCCGCCGAGCAGGTCTTCTCCGTCGACTGCGGCTCGATCGGCTGGGCCGTCGTCGACAGCGGTATCGACGCCCGGCATCCGGCGTTCAGCGACTGGGACACGTCCGTCACGCCCGCACAGCAACTGGCCTCACGCGTCACCCGCGCCTTCAACTTCGTCGGCGTACGGGGAACACTGTCCGCCGACGCGCTCGAGAACGGCCTCATCGACTGGTCGCGCGCCCTGCCGTACGTCGAAATGGAACTCCCCACGCCGCAGAACCGCGCGATGCGGACCGACATGCCGTACACGACCCCGGGCGACCACCACGGCACGCACGTCGCGGGGATCCTCGGCGCCTGGTGGCCCGACCGCGCGTTCCGCGGCATCTGCCCGCGGATCAGGCTCTACGACTTCCGGGTCCTCGACGACAAGGGCGAGGGGGACGAGTTCTCCATCGTCACGGCACTTCAGGCGATCCGGCACATCAACGAGCAGGCAGGCCGGTTCGTCATCGCCGGCGTCAACATCAGCCTTTCCGTACCGCACGACGTGGCGACCCACTCCACCGGATGGACGCCCGTGTGCATCGAGTGCGACCGTCTGGCGCGATCGGGCGTCGTGGTCGTCGCGGCGGCCGGCAACGCGGGGTTCAGCGGAGCGATGCGGACCCTGGGCACCGATTATCACAGCATCAGCATCTCCGACCCCGGCAACGCGGAGTCGGTCATCACCGTCGGCTCGACACACCGCAGCAACCCGCACCGCCACGGCGTCAGTTACTTCTCCAGTCGCGGCCCCACGGGCGACGGCAGACCCAAGCCCGACCTCCTCGCGCCGGGAGAGGACATCGACGGCCCCATCCCCGGCGCGGGCATCTCCGCGATGCACGGTACGAGCCAGGCGGCCGCCCACGTCAGCGGAGCCGCGGCGATGCTGCTGGCCCGCAACCGGGAGCTGATGGGGCGTCCCGAGCGGGTGAAGCAGATCCTGTGCTCGACGGCCACGGACCTCGCCCGCGAGCGGGACTTCCAGGGCCACGGCCTGGTCGATGTCCTCAGGGCGATGCAGTCCGTCTGACAGCCCGTCTGATGCCGTCCGTCCGAGGCAGGAGGCAGGAGGCAGGAGGCAGGAGCAGGCAGGAAGGAGCCACCATGCTCACCTTCGATTTCCTCGACGCCCGCCACGGGGACTGTTTCCTCGTACGGTGGGGAACGCGGGACCAGCGCGTCATGCTCGTCGACGGCGGTCCTCCCGGTGTCTACGAGGCCTCGCTCCGCGACCAGTTGACGCACCTGACACCCACCCACAACGGCGTCCCGACGCTCGACGTCGTCTGCCTCTCGCACGTCGACGACGACCACGCCGCCGGACTGGTCAGGCTGCTGGCGGAACTGCGGCGGGCACGACGGGACGAGCTTCCCGAGCCCTTCGGCGTGACGAGACTGTGGTTCAACTCGGTGGAGGAGCTCGTCGACCGGCGCGCCCCCGGCCTGAGCGCCTCCGTCCAGCCCCTCGTCGACCGCGCCCTGACCGACAGCGGCGCGGTGAAGGCGAGTTACGGCCAAGGGCGCGCCATCCGCGACGAGGCGACGGCACTGGGCCTGGCCGGCAACCCCCTGTTCGGCGGGCCGCTGACCGAGGGCGCCGAGACGACGCTCGACGACCTCCACGTCAGCGTCGTCGCACCCGACGAGGAGGCCCTCGAACGGCTGGAGAAGCGCTGGCGCGAGGCGAAGAAGCGGGGCGACCCCGAGGTGATCTCGGCGGCGTACACGGACAGCTCGATCCCGAACCTCTCGAGCATCGTTCTGCTGCTGAGGCACGACGGCCGTACCGCGCTGCTCACGGGGGACGCGCGCGGGGACCGCATACTCGACGGGCTGCGGGCCGGCGGCCTGCTCACAGACTCGGAGCCGTTCCACGTCGATCTGCTGAAGCTGCCGCACCACGGGAGCGAACGCAACGTGGAACGCGACTTCTTCGAGAGCGTGCGAGCCGACCACTACGTGATTTCCGCCGACGGGATCAGACACCACCATCCCCACGAGGACACCCTGCGGTGGCTCGTCGAGTCCAGGGACGAGGACGACGAGTACGTCATTCACCTGACGAACGACATCGCCTTCGCGACCGACGCGCTCGCAGAGCTGCGCGGGAACCGCAGCTTCGAGGTCGACATCAGGCCACCCACGGACCCCGCGCTCGTCATAGAAGTCGGTGATCAACGATGAGCTCAGCCGCCCACCCCACCACGGACGCCTGGGTCGTGGACTCGCCCGCCGTGGGCACGGGCCTGCGGGCGCTGCCGTGCGGCGACACACTCCGCCCGGCCGAACCGCCGGCCGCGGCGCTGCCGGTCGCGGTCACCCTGTCCGGAGGCGGCTTCCGGGCCACGCTCTCCGCGCTGGGTTTCGTACGGCTGCTGGCCGACGCGGGGCTGCTGTCCGGCCTGCGGTACGCCTCGTCCGTGTCCGGCGGATCGGTCGCCAACGGATTCCTCGCCGCGGCCTGGCCCGCCCTGCGGGAGCGGGGCTTCACTGCCCGGGCCTTCGACGAACTCGTCGTGGACCCGGTCGTCGAACGCATCTCCTCCCGGTCGTTCAAGCGGGCGCTCCTGCGGGGCCTGTGGCGGACGCTGGGTCCGATGACCCGTACGGAACTCCTTGCGAAGCGCATGGACGAGTGGTTCTTCGACGGAATCGAGCTGAAGGACCTGGACCCGGAGGTGCGCTGGATCTTCAACGCGGCGAACCTCACCACCGGCGCCCGGTTCACCTTCGAACGCGACGTGTTCGGCGACTACACGACCGGACTGGCCCCTACCTCCGGCACGGGACTGAGGATGAGCCTCGCCGTGGCCGCCTCCGCCGCCGTACCCGGCGCCTTCCCGCCCCTGGTCCTGGACCGCGCCCACTTCCCGTGCGCCACGCACGCGCCGGCGCTGCTGGACGGGGGAACGTACGACAACACCGGCCTGGAAGCCATCGACAGCGAACGCTACCGTCACGCCTTCGTGCTCGTCCTCAACGCCGGCGGACTCCTCCGGCCGGGCGTGTACGGCCGCGTGCCGGTGATTCGCGACCTCGCACGGGCCAACTCCCTGCTGTACTGGCAGAGCACGGCGCTGCGGACCCGGGCGATCGTGGAGCGCTTCCAGCGGGATCAGGGTGCCGACGGCGACGGCGTGCCGTCGCACGGTGCCCGTCGCGGGGTCCTGGTCGGACTCTCCACCGACTTCCCGCCGAACGGCTCGGAGCCGCTGCGTCAGTGGCGCGAGGCGTTCGCCGAGCACCGGGCTTTCGACGGCCGGGACCTGGCGCTCGTGCCGACCGTCTTCGACCGCCTCGACGCGGACCTGTGCCGGGCGCTGGTCTACCGGGGCTGGTGGCTCGCGGGCGCCGGACTCGCCTCCTTCCACCCGCACCACCTGCCGAACCTGGCCTCGCTGGCGCCGCCCCGGCTCTGAGGCCGAAGGCTGTGACGGCCCGGGCGACAACGGCCGAGGCTCTTACGGCCGAGGCGACACCGGGCCGGATCGCGACGGCCCAGGCGACACCGGCCAGGATTTCGACGGCCGGGTGGTCAGCCGCGCTCGCGCGCCTCGATGCGGAAGTCGAACGCGGCCGTCCCGGGATCGAGCGCCGTCACTCCGCCGTCGACCGTGAGCACCGCGCCGTTGACGTAGGACGCGGCGGGCGAGAGCAGCCAGCTGATCGCCTCCGCGACTTCGCCCGCCTCACCGGGGCGCCGCCCCGGCAGCAGCCGGGTCGCCTCCTCGTACGCCGCTTCCACGCCGCCTTCCCCCAGCCCCGCCTCCTCGGCGAACCGCGCCATCCGCCGGTCGGCCATCTCGGTACGCACCCAGCTGGGGCACACGGTGTTGGCACGCAGTCCGTACTGCCCGTAGTCGACGGCCAGCGAACGGCAGAGCTGGAGCAGAGCCGCCTTGGACGTGGCGTACGCGGCATTGCCCACGCCGTTGCGCAGCGCGGACACCGAGGCGACCGCCACGACCGCGCCGCGCGTCTCCAGCAGATGCGGGAGCGCGGCGCGCAGCAGCAGGAAGGGGCCGGTGAGATTCGTACGCATCACGGCCTCCCAGTCCTCGACCGACAGCTCGCCCACGGCTCCCGAGCGCCCGGTTCCCGCGTTGAGTACGAGCCCGTCCACCCGCCCGTAGGCGGCCACGGTCGCGTCCACGAGGCCACGGACCGCGTCCGGGTCCGCCGTGTCGGACGGGTGCGCCAGCGCCCCGGTCTCCTCGGCGAGGCGTCGCAGCGGCTCCGGCCGGCGTCCGGAGACGACCACCCGATGCCCGGCTTCGCGCAACAGCCGGGCCGTGGCGGCGCCGATCCCCGTCCCTCCGCCGGTGACGATGACAACTCGCTGTTCCGCCATGGTTGTTCGGCCCTCCGTCGTCGTCGCTCACCCGTCCCATGATCATAGGGAGACGCGCGTTCGCGGGCGAGCCCGGGCGGCCCCGGCACTCGATGGAAGGCATTTCCGGCCGTAGTCCCCGCACCGGCCACTACCCGCCCGTACCGTGAGGTCCTTCGGAGATCTTGCCGCTGGGAGGGAACGCAAGCCCATGGAAGCTGTGGTGCCACGGCAGCGCGCCGTGTCCGGCCGGATTCCGCTCGCGGTCGTCGTGGTGGGCGGCGACGGCCTCGTGTCGCACTGGAGCTCCGGCGCGCAGCGGCTCTTCGGTCACCGCAGGCAGGACGCCGTGGGCGCCCCCGCCGCCGACCTGCTGCCGATCTCCGGCGCCCTGACCACGCCCTATGGGTACGACGCCTTCGCCGCCGGGCACGAAGGGCCGCCCGGCGGCTTCGCCGGCCACCTCACGTCCGGGCGTGCCAAGTGCACTCGGCCGGGCGGCGGCCCGCATCAGCCTGCCGATTCCGGTTCGCTGGACGTGCTGTGGTGGGCCTACCCGTTGGTCCTGCCGGGGCCGGAGCGGCTGCTGGTACTGGCCGCCGATGCCGCCCGGCTGGGCGAGGACGGCGACCCGCACGAGCGGGTCGCCCCCGGTTTCGCGCTGCACACCGAATTCCCCGGGGCGGGCCGGCTCGCGGACCGGCTGCCGGACATCCTTCCCCACATGGGTCCGGCCACGGCGGGCCGGATCGTGTCGCAGATGCTCGAACTGGGCTACCCCGTACTGGAGATGAGTACGTACGAGCGAGTCCCGGTCACGCCCGACTGGGGCGTACCGAAGCACCGTGGGCGCAGGACACGGACGGCTCCGGAGCACGGCCGCCCGGCGGGCGGCCCCGACCGGGCGCTCGGCCACGCGGAGAACGGCCGTCAGGATGTCGCCCTCGACCACGATCTCGGCCAGGCCCAGTCCCAGCCCGAGGCCCGGAGCCACGACCTCGACCACGACCTCGACCTCGACCAGACCCTTGGTGAGGACCTCGAACACGCCGCCGTCCGCGAGCGGTTGGAGTTCCTCAACGAAGTGAGCGGCCGCATCGGCAGCTCACTCGACCTGGCCCGCACGATCCGCGAGGTCACCAGCGCCGCCGTACCCCGCTTCGCGGACTTCGCGGGCACCCACCTGCGGGTGCAGATCCTCGCCGGGGAGGGGTTCCCTGACGGTCCGCCGGACGCGACCACCGCCTGGCGCCGGGTCTGGGTGGAGCACAACGACGAGCCGGGCCGCTGGGACGACACCGTCCCCGTCGGGGAGGAGATGACGTTCCCCGGCAAGACGCCGTTCTTCCAGTGCATGGTGACGGGTGAACCGGTGCTGATCCCGCACATCGGGACCGAGCTGAGCGAGCGCATCTCCGCCCAGTTCGAGAAGCGGGACCTGCGCCCCCTGATCGGCGGCCGGTCGCTGCTGGTCGTCCCGCTGACGGCGCGCACGGTGGTTCTGGGCTTCATGGTGCTGATGCGCCGCCCGGGCCGCGAGCCGTTCACCGACATGGACCGCAGAACCGGTGCCGAGCTCGCCGCCCGGGCCGCCCTCGTCCTGGACAACGCCCGCATGTACACCCACCAGCAGCAGGCGGCCGAGGCTTTGCAGGAGAGCATGCTCCCGCAGGTCGAACCCCGAATGGCCGGCTGTGACATCGCCACCCGCTACCTGCCGGGCACCGCGCTGGGCCGGATCGGCGGCGACTGGTTCGACGCCATCCGGCTGCCCGGCTCCCGTACGGCCCTGGTCGTCGGTGACGTCATGGGGCACGGACTGAACGCGGCGGCCATGATGGGCCAGCTCCGCACCGCCGTACACACCATGGCCGTGCTGGACATCTCCCCGGCGCAACTGCTGCGCAATCTCGACGATCTGGCGAGCCGGCTCGGCGACCACTATCTCGCCACCTGCCTGTACGCGGTCTATGACCCGGTCGCCTGCGAGCTGCTGATCTCCAGTGCGGGCCATCTGCCTCCCGTGCTCGTACGGGCCGAGACCGGTCGCGGAGAGCTGCTCGACGTGCCCGGCGGCGCGCCGATCGGCGTCGGGGGTGTGCCGTTCGCCACCGCGCGGGTACGGGTGTCGCCGGGGGACCGGCTGGTGCTGTGCACGGACGGGCTGGTCGAGGTGCGCGGCGAGGACATCGCGACCGGCCTGGCGGCGTTGTGCGTGTCGGCGGCGCGGCCGGCCGCCTCCATGGACGAGGCGTGCGACACCGTCGTCCGCACGCTGGCCGGCCCGGCGGCCGCGGAGTCCGGTGGGCGCAAGGACGACCTCGCACTGCTGATGGCCCGGCTGAACGGCATGCCGGCCGAGGACACGACGACCTGGCGGCTGGAGCCCACGCCGGCCGACGTGGGGCGGGCCCGGCGGCTGGTGGCCGGCCAGCTGGCGCGCTGGGGACTGCCGGAGCTGACCGACACCACCCGGCTGCTGGTGAGCGAGGTCGTGACCAACGCGGTACTCCACGCGGGCGGACGCCCCCTGGAACTGCGTCTGGTCCGCGCGGACACCCTGCTCTGCGAGGTGTCGGACGAGGACCACAGGCTGCCCGTACTGCGGGACGCGGCGCCGGAGGAGGAGTGCGGGCGGGGCCTTCGCCTGGTGAGCCGGCTCGCCCACCGGTGGGGAGCGAGCCGCTTCGGCCCGGGCAAGGTGGTCTGGTTCGAGCAGGCACTGCCGGCACGAGCGCGCTGCGGCACACGGAGCGGATGACCGCCGTCCGGGGTGTCCGGGAGGGTGGCACCGGGGTAGGAACCGGGCGTGAGGCGCATCGCGGCGCCCGGGCGGTACGACCGTGTCGTTCACCCGTCCGTACGTCGTTCCGCCATTCCACGTCCTTCCGTCCGCACCGGGGGCATGCGATGACTCTGACCGGCCGTTACGTGCACGCATGGGAGAGCTACTGGGGGGACACCCCGGACACCCCGGGGGAAGCGATCTGGGACAGCGATCCATCGCTGTCCGCCGCGCCCCACCTCGAGCTGTTCGCGCCGCACGCCGACGCGGAGCTGCCCGTGGTCGACATCGGATGCGGGAACGGCACGCAGACCCGCTACCTGGCACGCCACTTCGCCCGGGCGGTGGGCCTCGACGTCTCCCACGCGGCGACGGCCCACGCGCGGCGGGCGGACACCGCCGGGACGGTCGAGTTCCGGCAGCTCGACGCGACCGACGCCCTCGCCGTGCGCGAGCTGCACGAGCGGCTCGGTGACAGCAACGTCTACCTGCGGGCCGTCATCCACCAGAGCGATCCGCCGGACCGGCCACTGGTCGCGGCGGCCGTTGCCGAGCTGGTGGGGGAGCGTGGGCGTGCCTTCGTGGCGGAGCTGACCGCCGGGGCGAAGACCGTACTGCGGGAGATCGCGCGGGAGCCGGGCGGACCGCCGCCGAAGCTCGCCCGGGTCTTCGCGCACGGGCTGAAACCGGCGGAGTCCGAGGACAGCGAAGTACCGGATCTGCTGCGCGCCTGCGGACTCACCGTCCTGGCGGACGGCCGCACCACTCTTGCCCAGACGGAGTTCCGGGCGGACGGCAGCCGCATCGAGCTGCCCGCGCAGTGGCTGATAGTCGGCCGTACCGGCTGAACCGGCTGATCGCGTCCGTCGGAACGGGCGCGGACCCGTGGCAGGGCGTCGTATATTGCGGCGAGCCCGCCGCCGCGCGGGCCGTTGTGCGGGCGCACCGCGGTTGTGCGGTCCCCCGGCACGGCGGATTCTGTAGGGGATGAACCGGGCTGGTGTGGCGCCATGAGTGCGTGGAACGCGGCACAGAGTGCCGACTTCCGTGGTCCCCTCGACGTCACCAGGGCGGCCACGGCGATCGTCGACGCCCACGACACGGTCATCGGATGGAGTCCCGGGGCCGAGGAGCTCCTCGGTTACCCGCCGCACGAGATCGTCGGGAAGCCGCTGGGCACGTTCCTGCCGTCCCGGCCGGTTTCCCCTCCCCCTGTGGGGGAGGAGCCCGCCGCGGCGCTGGTCCCGCCGTTCCGGGGCAACGAGATCCGCGTCGCCCGGCACCGGGACGGGCACGAGGTGCTGGTCGCGACCGCGGTGTGCCCGCTGCCCGGCCCCGGCACGGCGGAGCGCGTCATCGTGGCGACGGAGCTGAAGGATCTCCGGGAGTGGGAGACCCGGCTGGCGCTGCTGCACGGACTGGCCACCCAGTCACCCGTCGGCCTGGCCATCTACGACACCACTCTGCGCCTGACCTGGTGCAACGCGGCGTACGAACGGGAGATCGGCCAGCCGTTCGCCGCGTTCAGCGGCATGAGGGCCGACGAGCTGTACTCCGAGGGCAAGTTCGTCACCCAGGGTTATCGGCGCACACTCGACGCGGTCATGCACCACGTGCTGGACAGCGGGGAGCCCATTCTCGACCTGCACTTCCTCGGCCGGCCCCCGAGCGACCCGGAGCAGGACCACCTCTGGTCCTGCTCCTACTACCGGCTCCAGGACGCCGACGGACACGTGTTCGGGGTGTGCGAGGACGCCTTCGACATCACCGACCGCTACAAGGCCCAGCAGCGCCTGGCCCTGCTCGTCGAGGCGGGCCGCGGCATCGGCGCCACGCTCGACGTGCGGGTCACCGCCGAGAAGATCACCGAGATGGCGGTGCCGGAGTTCGCGGGCACCGTCACGGTCGACGTCGCGACGGCGGTACTGGAGGGCGAGGTGCCGGGCACCGGAGGCTCTCTCGGGATGCCTCTCGTACGGGTCGCCCGCCGCTCTGCCGGGCCGGAGGAGCCGCAGTGGCAAGGGCAGGGGCCGCCTCCCGTCGTCGCCTACCCGCCGGACTCGCCGCAGGAACGCAGCCTCGCCTCGGGCGGACTCGTCATGGACGACGCGACCCTGGTCGTGCCGTTGCGGGCCGGGAACAGCACGCTGGGACTGGTCACCTTCGTCCGCGGCACCGATGCGGCCGCCTTCGACAACGGTGAGATCGCGCTGGCCGACGAGCTGGTCGCCCGTACGGCCGTGTCCATCGACAACGCCCGCCGCTTCACCCGCGAACGCACCGCGGCCCTCGCCCTGCAGCGCCAGCTGCTGCCGCAGCACGTGCCGCAGCAGTCGGCGGTCGAGCTGGCGTACCGCTACCTGCCTGCGGACGACCTGTCCGGGGTCGGCGGTGACTGGTTCGACGTCATCCCGCTGTCCGGAACCCGGGTCGGACTCGTCGTCGGTGACGTGGTCGGCCACGGCCTGCAGGCGGCCGCCACCATGGGACGGCTGCGCACGACCGTGCGCGCGTTCGCCCAGCTGGACATGGCCCCGGACGAGCTGCTGACGCGGCTCGACGACCTGGTGGGACAGTCGGCGGAGGAGCAGTGGGGCGAGCTCGGCACCCTCGACGGCAGCTTCGACGACGTGACCACCGGGGCGACCTGTCTTTACGCGGTCTACGACCCGGTCTCACGACGCTGCGTCATGGCGCGGGCCGGGCACCTGCCGCCGGCGGTCGTACACCCGGACGGCCGCCTGTCCTTCCCCGACCTGCCGGCCGGCCCGCCGCTGGGCCTCGGCGGCCTGCCGTTCGAGTCCATGGAGATCGAGCTGCCGGTGGGCAGCCTGCTGGCGCTCTTCACCGACGGCCTCGTCGAAGCCCGCGACCGCGACATCGACAAGGGACTCGACACGCTGGGACAGGTACTCGCGGACCGCGATGCCTCGCTCGAAGAGCTCTGCGACCGCGCGGTGGCTCGGCTCCTGCCCGACGGCACCACAGCCGACGACACGGCTCTCCTGCTGGTCCGTACCCGCGAACTGGGCACTTCGCAGGTCGCGGAATGGGAACTGCCCGCAGAACCGGTCGCCGCGAGCCGCGCCCGGGAGCTGGCCACGCGGCAGCTGAACGACTGGGGCCTGGAGGACCTGTCGTTCACGACCGAGCTGGTCGTCAGCGAGCTGGTCACCAACGCGGTGAGATACGCCGCCGGACCGCTCCACCTGCGCCTCATCCGCGACCGCACGCTCCTGTGCGAGGTCGCGGACACCGGCCACACCTCACCGCACCTGCGCCACAGCGGCGACGACGACGAGGGCGGCCGCGGCCTGTTCATCGTCGCCCAGATCGTCCAGCGCTGGGGCACGCGCTACACCCGCTCCGGCAAGACGATCTGGACCGAACAGGCCTTCCCTCCGACGGCATGATGCCCGGACGTTGAACCACTCGACGGTTCCTGACATGTCGTCACCCACCCGTGTGCCGTCCCTGCCACGCATTAATCGCTGGCGCCGCCTTCCACGGCGGGGTTATGGTTCTGCTCGTTCCGGGGACGCGGCCGTGCGCCGCGTCCGACGGGGACATGTCGGTCCGTTGAGGAAGCAGGAGGTGAGGACATTGATGACTGTCACGGTGACGGGCGCTGCCCGCATTCAGGAGTTCATCATCGTTTCCACCCCTGTGGCTTCCGGCTGACACTCACTCGACTTCCGCGCGCACAGCGCGCCGCCGGGGCCGCCCTTCGAAGGGTCTCCCTTGTTCAACGCTTCGCTCAACACATCGCTTTCCACCACTTCTGATGCTCGGCACCCCCTGGCCCCCTACGGCTGGGACGGGGCGTGGGAAGCGGAGTTCGCTCCGTACGCCGCGCAGGGTCTGCTGCCCGGCCGTGTCGTACGGGTCGACCGAGGCCAGTGCGACATCCTCACCGCCGACGGCGTCATCCGCGGCGACACCACCTACGTGACCCCGCACGATCCGCTGCGGGTCATCTGCACCGGTGACTGGGCCGCCGTCGACCCCGTCGGCGACCCGCAGTTCGTCCGGGCGTACCTGCCGCGCCGCACCGCTTTCGTACGCTCCACCTCCTCCACCCGGTCCGAGGGGCAGATCCTCGCGGCCAACGTCGACCACGCGGTCATCGCGGTCTCGCTCGCCGTCGAGCTGGACCTCGGCCGGATCGAGCGCTTCCTGGCACTGGCCTGGGAGTCGGGTGCGCAGCCGCTGGTCGTCCTGACCAAGGCGGACCTGGTGCCGGACGCCACCGGGCTGTCGTACCTCGTCGACGACGTGGAGACCACCGCGCCCGGCGTGCAGGTACTGCCCGTCAGTTCCGCGACGGGCGACGGCATCGACGTACTCAGCGCCGTCGTCTCGGGCGGTACGAGCGTGCTGCTCGGGGTGTCCGGTGCGGGCAAGTCGACGCTGGCCAACGCACTGCTCGGCGAGGACGTCATGGATGTGCAAGCCATCCGTGACGTCGACGGCAAGGGCCGGCACACGACCACCACCCGCAACCTCCTCGCACTGCCCGGCGGGGGAGTCCTCATCGATACGCCCGGGCTGCGGGGGGTCGGGCTGTGGGACGCCGAGGCGGGTGTCGGACAGGTCTTCTCCGAGATCGAGGAGCTGGCGTCCCAGTGCCGGTTCCACGACTGTGCCCATGAGACGGAGCCGGGCTGCGCCGTGCTGACCGCACTGGAGGAAGGCTCGCTCCCGGCTCGGCGGCTGGAGAGCTACCGCAAACTGCTGCGGGAGAACCGGCGCATCGTCGCCAAGACCGACGCGAGGCTGCGGGCGGAGATCGGGCGCGAGTGGCGGCTGAAGAGCGCCCAGGGGCGCGCCAGCATGGAGGCGAAGCGCGGCGGCGGCCGGCGCTAGCGGACGGGACCGTGGCCGGGCGGCTCCGCCGCGACGGGGGGCGCTGCCCCGCGCCCCCCGTTCTCGATCGCCGGACCGCGTCGATCCTTCCGCGGACTCACGCCCGGCCGCCATGTCCGAATTCCGCCAGCCCGCCGTCACACCGCCGGCGCACACTGGGCGGTGTGATGGACGAAGAGAGCATGTACGAGGCGGTGGCCAGCCGCGACGCGCGCTTCGACGGCGAGTTCTTCTTCGCCGTCACCACCACCGGCATCTACTGCCGGCCGAGCTGCCCCGCTGTCACCCCCAAGCGCAAGAACGTGCGCTTCCACCCCACCGCCGCCGCCGCCCAGGGCAACGGCTTCCGGGCCTGCCGCCGATGCCGCCCCGACGCCGTACCCGGATCCGCCGACTGGAACGCCCGCGCCGACGTCGTCGGCCGCGCGATGCGGCTGATCGGCGACGGAATCGTCGACCGCGAAGGCGTGCCCGGCCTCGCGGGCCGGCTCGGCTACAGCACCCGGCAGGTGCAGCGCCAGCTGACCGGCGAGCTGGGTGCGGGCCCCGTCGCCCTCGCCCGCGCCCAGCGCGCGCACACCGCCCGTGTGCTGCTCCAGACCACGCGGCTGCCTGTCACGGAGATCGCGTTCGCCTCGGGTTTCGCGAGCGTGCGGCAGTTCAACGACACGATCCGCCAGATCTACGCCCGCACGCCCAGCCTGCTGCGGACGGAGTCCGGAACCAGGACGGCGGGCACGGGCGCCGCGACCGGCATCGGCTCCGGCGCCCGCCCCCGCAGCGGTGCGAGCCCCGCCCTCGCCGCCGGAATCCCGCTGCGACTGGCCTATCGTGGGACCTACGCCGCCAGGGAGATGTTCGACCTGCTCGCGAGCGAGGCCGTGCCGCGCGTCGAGGAGATGGCCGGCGAGCCAGGCGCCCGCACGTACCGGCGCACCCTGCGACTGCCGTACGGAACGGGCATCGCCGCCGTCGACGAGGCGCCGCACAGCGGCTGGCTCGACGCCCGCATCCACCTCACCGACCTGCGCGACCTGACCACAGCCGTCCAGCGGCTGCGGCGGCTCTTCGACCTGGACGCCGACCCGTACGCCGTCGACGAGCGGCTCTCCGCCGACCCGGCGCTGGCGCCCCTGGTCGCCGCCCGGCCGGGGCTGCGCTCACCGGGCGCCGCCGACCCCGAGGAGTACGCGGTACGGGCGCTGGTGGGCCGGGAGACCGCAACCGGGCTCATCGAGGCGTACGGGAAGGTCCTCGACCAGCCGTGCGGCACGCTGACGCACGTCTTCCCCGAGCCGGGCGCCCTCACCGGGGCCGGGGACCCCGCGCTGCGGGCGCTGGCGGCCGCGCTCGCCGACGGCGACGTACGCCTCGATCCCGGCGCGGACCGCGACGAGGCGGAGCGGGCGCTGCGCGCGCTGCCGGGGATCACCGCCAGGACGGCGGGACTGATCCGGATGCGGGCGCTGGGGGACCCGGATGTGGCACCGGCCGGTGAGGCGGAGGGGGAGGCGGCGGCCGGCAGCCGGCGGCCCTGGCGGTCGTACGCCGTGCGGCACCTCTGGACGGCGTAACCCGCGCACACCCGCGCACGCCCGCGGACGTACCGCCTCCGGGACTCAGCCCAGACCCCAGCTGTGGATCTTCTGCGGATGGATCCGGATCAGCTCCTCGCTGAAGTGCGGCCCCAGCTCGTGCGGCCCGCTCAGCAGCTCCGCCTCGCCCCGGATGTCCACGCCGCGCACCGCCCACGGCTTCAGGCTCACAATGTCGTCGACCACCAGCGCGACTCTGGGGTTCGCCTGGAGGTTGCGCCACTTCTTCGTCGTACCGAGGGCGTGACCGCCGATCAGGATCGTCCCGTCGTCCTGCGGGAAGAAGCCGACGGGGTTCGCCTGCGGCATGCCTTTCGGGTCGACGGTCGCCATCCGTCCCAGGCGCTGCGTCCTGAGGTACGCGCGCTCGGCATCGCTGAATGCGGTCATGCCGCCAGCCTCACACGCGCGACCCGCCCCGCACATCGGCACGAGGGCCTGGGACTTCCGCAGGACGGCGCGCGACTTCGAACGCGAAGCCCCCGGCGTGGAGCGCTTCCGTCCGGTGCGCGGGCCGGACCGTCGGGCGGCCACCTCGGTGCCGTGTGGCGCCGTGCGGCCCCGCCCCGTGCTCGCCGCGACGCAGTGAGCGCCCCGTCGCACGGCTCCCTCGCGGGAGGCGTTCAGCCCCAGATCAGTACGCCCGCCCACGTGCCGACCACCAGCAGGCACGCGAACAGCTCCACGAGCAGGGGGTATCCGATGGCCCGCATGACCGTACGGGTGGAGGCCCAGCCGCCTCCGTGGCTGCCGAGCCGCGCCCGCTCCAGCCCGTAGATCCCGCCGACGAATCCGGCGATCCCGCCCACCACCGGCAGCAGGAAGAACCCGACGATCCCCGCGATCCCGCCCACCATGAGGGTCCGCAGCGGGGCACCGGACTCCTGGCGGCGGCGGGCCGGCAGCAGGGGCTTGAGCGCCTGGTTGAGCAGCAACAGGGCGGTCGCGCCGATCAGCACGCCCCACGCGAGCACCGTCTTGTCCTCCAGCGCCCACCACAGCACGACCGCCCAGACGATCGCCTGCCCCGGCACGCCCGGCACGAGTACGCCGACCAGGCCGAGCAGCATGACGAAGCCGACCAGAAGGAGCTGCCACACGCCCATCTGTCCAGCGTGCGGGACGTCGCCTGGCACCGCAGGTCGGAGGGACCGCCCGAGGCGAACACCGCGACGGCACGGCCCAGCCTCGGACCACCCGGGCTCCGAGCACCCCCCCGGCAACCGCACCCCCGGCCCCCGCCCAGTCCGTCAGCGTCTGGCCACCCAGCCCCGTTCGTACGCGTGCCAGCCGAGCTGCAGCCGTGTCGTCACGCCCGCCAGCTCCATCAGGCCCTTCACCCGCCGCTGCACCGTCCGCAGCCCCAGCTCCAGCTGCTTCGCCACGCTCGCGTCCGTCATCCCGGCCAGCAGCAGCGACAGCACCTGAAGGTCCGTGGCGTCGGGGCCCGGAAGGCCCTCCTCCGACACCACCCCGTCCGCCCCCAGCCGCAGCGGCAGCGCCTCCCGCCACACCGCCTCGAAGAGCCCGGTCAGCGACTCCAGCAGCCCGCTCGCGTGCACCACGAGCGCCGCCGGCTCCGCGCCGCGCCCCGTCATCGGCACCATCGCGATGGTCCGGTCCGCGACCACCAGCTTGGTCGGCACCTTCTCCACCACCCGCACCTGCTCCTCGCGCCCCAGCGCCGCCGAAAGCTCGATGATCCCGGTGGGCAGCGTGAGGACCTCACGTTCGAGCACCACCCGGTACGTCACGCCCCGCGTCGCCGCCCGCTCCTCCGCCTCGTTGTCCATGCCGCTGATCGCGATCGGATTCCCGGTGACCAGCGCGCACACCTCCTCGGTGGCGCCGAGCTGAAGCTGTACGAAGCGGTGCGCCACCGCGCTCGCGCCCGTCACCACCTCGACCAGATCGTGCACGGCGGGCTCGGCCGCCTCCGCCCGGTACTCCTCCGCGAGCAGCGCCGCCGTCAGCTCCGCCTGCTCCAGCTCGTGCCGCTGCTGGGTCAGCAGCGCGCCCAGCGCGACCCCCGGCGGCGCGGCCACCCAGCGGCCCGTCCGGGCCGACGACTGGGCCGCGAGCCCCTGCCGCTCCAGGCGCCGCAGCGCGCGCTCCGTATCCGCCTCCGGAAGCGTCAGTCGGTGCGCGAGGTCGGGGACCTCCGCGGCTCCGAGCGCGACGAGCGCACGGTACGTCGACTCCTGGGCCTCGTCGAGACCAATGGCTCCCAGCACCCCTCCACACCCCTCCCCGGACGCTTCGGTTCCGCACCCGCGCCCCGATCTTGCCCACTGGCACTTGGCGGGAAGCGGCCACGGCGTAAACCCGCCGGACGCATCATCCCTGCACCACCCGTCACTCTGCCAATGTGGCGCCACCGCAGCACCAACAGCCTCCGGCAACAGCACTTTTGTGCCGGATTCATCAGGGGAGAGCGATGCGCCCGATATCGCGCACGGCACTGGGGGCGGCGACCGCCGCCGTCCTCGCCGTCACCGCGGTCGCGCCGTCCGTGGCCCGGCCACAGGACGACACGACGGGGAAGAGACCGCTGGTCGGCAGCGAGGCCGCAGGGAGGGCGGGGGCGAAGGGCGACAGGACGGTCACCCTCGTCACCGGCGACAAGGTACTGGTCAGCACGGACGGTTCGGGGACCGCCGCCGCTGTCGCCCTGCCCCGCGAGGACGGCACCGTACCCCTCGTCCAGACCCGGCAGTCCGGCCGGGACCTGTACGTCTACCCGCAGAGCGCGACGCGGGCCCTCGCCTCCGGCAAGGTCGACGAGGAACTCTTCAACGTCACGGGGCTCATCCGCCAGGGTTACGACGACTCCCGTACTCAGTCCCTGCCGCTGATCGCGGTGTACGGCGGCGACGTCACCCGCAGCGCCCCGGTCCTCCCGCGCGGCGCCGAGCGCGGACTGGTACTGAAACCGGTCGACGGTCTCGCCCTCAAGGCCGACAAGAAGAAGACGGCCGACTTCTGGCAGGACATCACTGGCTCCCGCTCGCGCGCCGCCTCCGGCCTCGAGAAGCTCTGGCTCGACCGCAAGGTCGAAGCGAATCTCGAACGCTCGACGAAGCAGGTCGGCGCCGGCCTCGCCTGGGCCGCCGGTTACGACGGCAAGGGCACCAAGGTCGCCGTACTCGACACCGGCGCCGACACCGGACACCCCGACCTCGCGGGCCGCATCACCGCAGCCAAGAACTTCACCGACTCGCCGGACACCGACGACCGCCAGGGCCACGGCACCCACACCCTCTCCACCGTGGGCGGCAGCGGAGCCGCGAGCGACGGCAGGAAGAAGGGCGTCGCACCCGGCGCGGACCTCCTCAACGGCAAGGTCCTCAACGACGGTGGTTCCGGGGCCGCTTCGTGGATCATCGCCGGCATGCAGTGGGCCGTCGACCAGAACGCCGACGTCGTCTCCATGAGCCTCGGCAGCCCCGTCCCCACGGACTGCACCGACCCGATGAGCGTCGCCGCCGAGGAACTCGCCCAGAACAAGGGCACATTGTTCGTCGTCGCGGCGGGCAACACCGGCCCGTCCCTGAACACCGTCTCCTCGCCCGGCTGCGCGCCGGGCGTCCTCACCGTCGGAGCCGTCGACCGCGACGACTCCACCGCGCAGTTCTCCAGCCGGGGCCCGGCCGTCGGCACCCACACCCTCAAGCCCGAGATCGCCGCCCCCGGAGTCGCGATCTCAGCCGCCGCGGCAGGCGGCAGGGGCGTCTACGCGTACCGGTCCATGTCCGGTACGTCGATGGCGACCCCGCACGTCGCGGGCGCCGCCGCCGTCCTCAAGCAGCGCCACCCCGACTGGACCGCACAGCAGATCAAGGCCGCGCTCGTCTCCTCGGCCGCGCGGACCCCCGGCGACGTACGGGAGACCGGCGGCGGCCGCCTCGACCTCGGGGCGGCGGTCACCACGACGGTCACCGGCGCCCCCGCCGTCCAGGGCGGCACCTTCGACTGGCCGCAGGACAGCAGCGACCGTACGACCGTCGACGTGCCGTACACCAACACCGGCGACCGGCCCGTACGGCTGGACCTCGCCGTCGCGGGCGTCACCGGCAACGACGGCTCGCGCGTGCGCTCCGCCGTCGCGAAGCTCGGCGCGCGCAGCGTCACCGTCCCGGCCGGCGCCACCGTCGAGGTGCCCCTCGCCATCGACCCGGCGGCGCGGCTCGAACGCGGCCAGTACGGCGATGTCACGGGCCGCGTCCTCGCCACGGCGAGGGGAGTCAGTGTCTCGACCCCCTTCGCCCTCTACGTCGAGCCCGCGACGGTCACCCTGCGCGTCAAGCTCGTCGACCGCACCGGCAAACCCGCCGACGGCTCGTCGTCCCTGGACGTCATCGGCACCGACGACGCCACCGGCGAGCGCCGCTTCAACGAAGGCGCGGCCGACCAGGTCTACCGGCTGCGCCCCGGCTCGTACTTCCTCTCCTCCTTCGTGATCTCCCCCGACACGGGTGACGCGACCGGCAGGCTCGTCGGCTCGGTCGCCTACCTGGGCCGTCCGCAGGTGGAACTGAAGAAGGACACCACGGTCGTCCTGGACGCCCGCAAGGCCGGCCGCCTCTCCGTGAAGACGACGGACCGCACGTCCGAGACGCGCGGAGCCACCCTCGCCTTCGGCCGGAGCTGGGACGACACCTGGCTGCACTCCGGGTCCGTCTCCGGCTCCCGGATCATCGAGGAGTACTACGCCGACGTCCAAGGACGCGCGCACGAGGGCGAGTTCGAGTTCGGCAGTCACTGGCGGGCGTACGCCCCGCAGATCGAGAAGTTCTCGGTCGTCGGCGGCGCCGACCTGCACCCCGTCACCGCAGGCCTCGGCTCCGTCAACTTCGACGGCACGGGTGAGGCGAGGCTGGCCGACGCGGGGACGGGAACCCCCGAGGAGCTGAAGAAGGCCGACGTCGGCGGCAGGATCGCGCTGGTGCGGCTCGCTGACGACAGCACGTCCGTACGCCAGCAGGCGCTGGCCGCCGCGGCCGCCGGCGCGAAGGGCATCGTCGCCCACCGCGCCGCCGCCGGCCGCTGGCTGCCCTCCGTGGGGTACGGGTCCGCGCCGCTGCCCGCCGTCGCCGTCGAGGCGGGCGAGGCCGATACGCTGCTCGACGCGCTGGCCGCCGGTCCGGTGACGCTGCGCTGGAAGGCCACGGCCAAGAGCCCGTTCGTCTACACCCTGGCCTTCCCCGAAAACGGCCCGGTCACCTCCGACCGGACCTACCGCGTACGGGACTCCCGGCTCGGGAAAACCACGGCGACGTACCGGGCGATGGGGGTGGCCTCCGACTACGTCGACAGCCTGGTCCTCAACCGCCCCCACGGCGGGCGCTTCTCGGCCGGCCCCTTCGACGTGGTCGGCGTCCCCGGGACCCGTACCGAGTACTACTCGGCGGACAGCACGGGCTGGGAGCACTACATCTCGTCCAGCTTCCCCTGGGGCGAGTTCCTGGACGACAAGAAGCGCGAGTACGTCGCGGGGCAGCAGCGCGAGGAGACGTGGTACGGCGGTGTGCTCGCCCCGGCCGCACCGCGCGACGCCTCCGGCAGGGCGGGCCTCGCGGCCGAGCGCCAGGGCAATCTGATCGGCGCCGCCCCGGCCTTCTGGGCCGACAGCGAGCACGGCGGCACGGCCGGGTCCTTCGGTGACATCGGCAACATGACGCTCAAGCGCGACGGCGAGACGCTCGGCCAGAGTCCTTACCCGTTCGGGGTGTTCGAGGTCCCGGCGCGGGAGGGCACGTACGAACTCACCATGAACACCATGAAGGTCGGCCAGCCCGCCGACGTCTGGATGCGCTCGCAGGAGGTGCGGACCAGCTGGACGTTCCGGTCCGCGCTCGACGAGAGCGTGTACTCGCAGGGCATCGCGCTGCTCTTCCCCCGCTACGACCTCCCGGAGGACGGGCTGAAGACGCTGCCTGCCGCGGACGGCCAGAAGATTGGCCTCAGCGCGACGGGGCACTCGGGCTACACGCCGGGCGCGCTCACCGCCGCGAAGCTGTCGTACTCGTACGACGCCGGTGAAACCTGGACCGACGCCAAGGTCGGCCAGAAATCCGGAAGTTGGACTGCGACGGTCGACCACGCGGGCGCGGCGGGCAAGCCGGTCACGCTGAGGACCGAACTGACGGACGCGAAGGGCAACTCCGTCACGCAGGTCGTGGCGCGGGCGTACGACGTGCGCTAGCCGGCCGCGGCAGCCGAAGACTGTCCGCCGGGCGTCCTTCCCGTGGGGGGTGGGGTCGCCCGGCGGACTTATTTTTCCCGATGCCCCGTTTTCGTACGGCCCTTGAGGTGGACAATAGGGGCATGAGCCAGCAGGGGGAGAGGCGCACCACGAACGAGGACGAGTGGTGGAGCCGGCTGTACGACGACGAGGCCGTCCCGGGCACGGGCGGCGCGCGGGGGGAAGACACGCTGGACGCCCGTTTCGACTCGGCGGCGGACACGCTGTCGCCACCGCCACCGCCACCGGCGCCCGCACGGCCGACGCTCGGGGCGGAGGACCGGAGTCCGGAGGCGCCGGGGGTGACCGCCCCGACGGACGCATCCCCTCAGGCGAGCGCGTCGGCCGCGCGGGACCCCGAACCGGCCCCGGGAACAGCCGCACCCAGGGCCCCCACTGAGCCGCCGCCCTGGTGGGACAGGGACCGGCCCACCGCAGCCTCGAAACGCCCCCCGGCCCCGCGGCCCCCGCTCCCGCCGCCGACGGCAGCCCCCGAACCACCCCCTGGCGCACCGGAGACACGCCACTCGGGGCCGCGGCTTCCGGCGCCGGACCGGGGTCCGGGTTCACCGGGAGAGCGGCCCCCGGAGCGGCGGGCTCCGTCGGCGCCGGGGCCCGACCCGAGTCCGCCCCGGCCACGGCAGGCCGAGCCGCCCGAGCCACGGATCGCCCCAGCGGTGCCCCCACCGGCTCCGCCGGAATCCGCCCCGGTGTCGCCGCCCGCGCCGCCGCCCGTCATCGCCCCCCAACGCGCCCCCTGGGAGCCGCCCGACGTGCCCCAAGTGCCTTCCGCCCGCCGTGAGCCGGCCCCAGAGCCCCCGAACGGCCGAAAGCCCCGGGAGGCGTTCCGGTTCCCCCGCACGCCACAGTCCCGCAGCCCGCGGGACGCCGCAGCACCCTCGGCACCCGTACCTCCCCAGTCCCCGCACTCCGCGCCCCCGTACCCCGATCAGCCGTCGGAGCCGCCGTCCGCACCCCCGTACGCCGGGTCGGCGGAGGCATCGGAGGCAGCGGCGGACGGCAGCGGGGCGAGGGCGGGAGGCCAGGTTCATCACCCGCCCCGCGCCGGCTTCGTCGGGGACCGGCCGCCGACCTACGACGCCGAGCCCACCGCGCTGCCCGCCGCCGACCCGCACGAGCTCGGCGCGCTGGTCGCCGACACCGTGCTCGACGGCGCCCGGTACGGCACGTACGCCCTGCGCGCTGCCTCCGTCCGCGGTGACTCCGCCCGCTACCGCGGCGAACCCCGCCGCGACGCCCTGCTCACCGCCCGCTTCGGCCGCGGCGAGGACGCCCTCGTCCTGGTCGCGGTGGCCGGCGGGGCGCGGGCCGCCGAGAGCGCGCACCTGGCCGCCGCCGACGCCTGCCGCTGGATCGGCGAAGCCGTCGGCCGCAGCCACGCCCGTCTCGCCGACGACATAAGGGCGGGTCGCAGGGGCGACCTCAAGTCCGGCCTGCACCGCCTCACCGACCGCGGCTACGGCAAGCTGCGCGCCCGCGCGTCCGAGCTCGGCCTGCGGCCCGAGGAGTACACGGTCAGCCTGCGCTGCCTCCTCCTCCCCGCCGACCCCAAGTGCCGCACCAGGGTCTTCTTCGGCATCGGCGGCGGCGGCCTGTTCCGGCTGCGCGGCGGCGCCTGGCAGGACATCGAGCCCGCCGTCCCCGAGCCCGCCGCCGTGACCGGCGCGCCCGTGGTCGGCTTCGGGTCGGTCCCGTCCGGCGGCCTCGGCGCGGTGCCGTCCGAGACCCCCGAGGGCGACCGCCTCACCATGGACCTCGGCATCCCGACGCCCCCTTCCCCGTACGTCGAGAGCGTCCCGCCGCCCACCGAGCCCTTCCGCTTCCGCGCCTCGGTGGCCCGCCCGGGTGACACTCTCCTGCTGTGCACCGGCGGCCTCGCCGACCCGCTGCGCGGCGAGCCCGCCCTTGCCAAGGAACTCGCCGAACGCTGGGCTCCCGCCGAACCGCCCGGCCTCGCCGAGTACCTCGCGGACACCAGCCTGAGGGTGAAGGGGTACGCCGACGACCGTACGGCGGTGGCGGTCTGGGAGGCGTAACGGCGTACCGCGTGGGTTGATGGACTCGGCACAGCACGGGCCCAGCACCGTGCGCGACCGGTCGACCGTCTCCCGAAAGGCGTGCGCATCCCATGGCCAAGCAGAAGGTGGCGGAGCAGTTCGTCGACATCCTCGTCAAAGCCGGCGTGCAACGCCTCTACGGTGTGGTCGGCGACAGTCTCAACCCCGTCGTCGATGCCGTCCGCCGGACCCCGGGGATCGACTGGATCCAGGTCAGGCACGAGGAGACCGCGGCCTTCGCCGCCGGCGCGGAGGCCCAGATCACCGGGCGGCTCGCCGCCTGCGCGGGCTCCTGCGGCCCCGGAAACCTGCACCTGATCAACGGCCTGTACGACGCCCACCGCTCCATGGCCCCGGTCCTCGCCCTCGCCTCGCAGATCCCGTCGAGCGAGATCGGCCTGGGGTACTTCCAGGAGACGCACCCCGACCAGCTGTTCCGCGAGTGCAGCCACTACTGCGAGCTGATCTCCAGCCCCAAGCAGATGCCGCGCGTGCTCCAGACCGCGATCCAGAACGCCGTCGGGCGCAGTGGCGTCAGCGTCGTGGCGCTGCCCGGCGACGTGGCGTCCGAGCAGGTCCCCGAACGGGCGGGCGAACACGCGCTGGTCACGTCGCGCCCTGTCGTACGCCCCGGAGAGGCGGAACTGGAGAAGCTCGCCCGCATGGTCGACGAGGCCAAACGCGTCACGCTGTTCTGCGGCAGCGGCACGGCAGGCGCGCACGCGCAGGTCATGCAGTTCGCCGAGCGCGTCAAGTCACCCGTCGGGCACGCGCTGCGCGGCAAGCAGTGGATCCAGTACGACAACCCGTACGACGTCGGCATGAGCGGGCTGCTCGGCTATGGCGCGGCGTACGAGGCCACGCACGAATGCGACCTGCTGATCCTTCTCGGCACCGACTTCCCGTACTACGACTTCCTGCCGAACGACGACGACGTGAAGATCGTCCAGGTCGACGTACGGCCCGAACGCCTCGGCCGGCGCTCCAAGCTGGACCTGGCCGTCTGGGGCGACGTACGCGAGACGCTGACCTGCCTGACGCCGCGCGTGAAGGCCAAGTCCGACCGCAAGTTCCTCGACCGGATGCTGAAGAAGCACGCCGACGCCCTTGAGGGAGTGGTGAAGGCCTACACCCGCAAGGCCGACAAGCGGGTCCCGATCCACCCCGAGTACGTCGCCTCCGTCCTTGACGAACTGGCCGACGACGACGCCGTGTTCACCGTCGACACCGGCATGAACAACGTCTGGGCGGCCCGCTACATCACCCCCAACGGCCGCCGCAGCATCATCGGCTCCTTCACCCACGGCTCGATGGCCAACGCCGTGCCGCAGGCGATCGGCGCCCAGTTCACGGACCCCGGCCGCCAGGTGATCGCGATGTCCGGCGACGGCGGCTTCAGCATGCTGATGGGCGACTTCCTCACCCTCGTGCAGTACGGCCTGCCGGTGAAGGTCGTCCTCTTCAACAACTCCTCCCTCGGCATGGTGGAGCTGGAAATGCTGGTCGACGGCCTGCCGTCGTTCGGGACGGCGAACAAGAACCCGGACTTCGCGGCGGTCGCGCGGGCCTGCGGGGCGTACGGCGTACGGGTGGAGAAGCCCAAGCACCTGGCCGGGGCGCTCAAGGACGCCTTCAAGCACAAGGGCCCGGCGCTCGTGGACGTGGTCACCGACCCGAACGCCCTGTCGATCCCGCCGAAGATCCGCGCCGGGATGGTGAGCGGCTTCGCGTTGTCGGCGAGCAAGATGGTGCTGGACGGAGGCGTGGGACGGATGCTCCAGATGGCCCGCTCGAACCTGCGCAATGTGCCGAGACCGTAGGTCCGTACGAGTGGAATGAGCGGCCGGAGCGAGGCGCACGCGGCGTGTCGCGGAAGGTGTCACGACGACCGACTGCTACCCACCCCAGCCAGCGAAAGGGCCTGTGACGCGCATGTCTTCGCGCATGTCTTTCCCTCGCCGCGTCGGCCGCGGCCGTATCTCCGCCGCCGTCGCGGCGGCCGTCGTCATCGCCACGCCCGCCGCGATCGCCGCCCTCCCGGACGCGGTCACCTCGGTCTTCGGCTCCGTGACCCGGCAGGAGGCCGCGAAGGCGCCCCCCGGGGCCGAGGCGGGCGCCCCGGCGCCCGGCACCCCGATCAGGGCCGGGCTGCTGAGGCTGGACCTGGGCGCGGCGCTCGGCCCGGCGGGGCAAGGCGTCGCGGTGGCTCCCGTCGAGGGGGCGGTCCAGCCGGCCCCGGGCGCGGTCGGCCTCGCGGCCCGTGACGGTGGCCGGATCGCGCACGGGGGCAGGGAACTGCTGGGCGGCAAGGTCGCGCTCGACGGCGGCGTCCGGTTCTCGAAGGGCGACAGGGCCGCCGTCACCGTCAAGGGCTTCGCCGTGGATCTCAGGACGCACGTCGTGACTGCCACGGTCGGGGAGGGCAGGGCCCCTGCCCGGATCGGCGTACTGCAGGGCACCACGACGAGGCTCCTCCCGCGCACGGGGCCGGGCGGCGCAAACATCGCGATGGGCGGGCGACTGGTGCTGGACGAGGCGGCGGGGGCGCGGATCGACAGTGGGCTGGGGGTGAAGGTGTTCGCGGGAGCGGGAGCAGGTGCAGGTGCGCGTGCGGGCAGTACGGGCATCGACGCGACGTTCGAAGCAGACGTGGACCTGGACGTCGACCTCGCGTTCGCGCTGGGCCTGGACGCGGAGCTGGGCCTTGAGCCGAGCCCCGGACCCGGTGGTGCGCGGGCGGCGGTGTGACCGGAACGGCGGCCGGCCGAGAGACAGGCCTGGCCGACTCGACTCGAGCCGGTCCGGGCGGAAACCCCGTAGTCCCGGATGCCGACGCCCGGCAGGACGGGCCGGGTGAAGGATCTGCCTCCCGGCCTGCCGCCGGCCGAATCGCCCAAGTGGCACAACCGCCGTTGGCGGGACCCCCTGGGGTACCTGCGCGTGCGTTCCCTCGCGAACCCCAACTGGTCCCGCGACATGCCCTGGGCCGCCAGGGCTGATCGTCAGGTCGGCGCCTTCTCGTACGTCATCGCTCCGGCACGGCATGACGAGAGGCCCTTGGCCGGCCGGTGAACGACATCGGCCGGCGCGCCGGCGGCCGCCGGCGCTCACGCGGATCCGGAAATACCGCCCACTCCGCTTAATTGACTATTGGACATGAGTGCCATTGCGCCTGCGGGGCATGCATCCCGTGAACCTGTTCGAGAGGAAGGGCCGATCCAGCGTGCGGGTGGGGGCTATGACAGGGCAGCAGGCGAGCGGACGTGGTGCCGCCGCGCGAGGACCGTCGGGGGCACCGGCGGCAACGGAGGGGGAGGGGGAGACGGACAGGGACGGGGCACTCATTCAGTTGCGGCGCAGACTGGGCCATGCGGATCTCACAGCGGTCCCGGAGGTGCGGCGCGCTCTGCGCGAACTCCTGCGGCAACGGGGAGGCCAGAGCTGTACGGACGTCGCCGAGCTCCTGACCACCGAGCTGGTGACCAACGCCCTCGTTCACACGGAGCACGACGCCGAGATCACCGCCACCGTCGCCGCCTCCCGGCTCCGCGTCGAGGTACGGGACTTCGCCGCCCGCCACCCGCAACTGCGCGTACCGATCGCCCACGACGGTACGCACGGCAGGGGCCTCGTCCTGGTGCAGGCACTCTCGGACGCCTGGGGCGTACGGGCGCAAGGCGTAGGAAAAGTGGTCTGGTTCGAACTCGACATGTGCGGCGGCGGGCCGGCGTAATTCACCCGGCCCGCCGCCATCACGACGTCCCCGCCGCTCAGCCGAACTGCTGCTCAAGGTCCTTGAGTTTGCGCTCGAGCGAGTCCAGCCGTGGCAGAGCCTGCGTGTCGTCCTCGGCGGTGAGATCGACGGTCATCGACCTCTCAGCGCCTTTCACGGCCTGAAGGGAGGGCCTTTGTCGAAGCGGCAGTTGTCCGGGTTCTGCTATGGCGGGCTCCGCGACCGCCTGCGGCGGTGCGGAGCCCGGGCCGGACGCGATGGCGGAAACCTCGACGACCTGCCGGCCGCCACGACCGCGCCCCCAGGCCCGGTGCTGCCGGTTGATGGCCTTCAACTGGGCGCGCTCCAGTTTCTGGTGGTCGCGCCGACGGGTACGGTTCTGCTCCTTCTCGCGGACGTCCTCCCGGACCTCCTCGACCGCTTCGTCCAGCGTCCGCACGCCCTCCAGGAGCATCAGCGACCACGCACCGAAGGTCTCCCTGGGCGCTCTCAGCCACCGGACGATCCGGATCTGCGGCAGCGGGCGGGGCACGAGGCCCTGCTCACGCAGCGCGGCCCTGCGAGTCTGCTTCAGCGCCCGGTCGAACAGTACGGCGGCCGAGAGTGACATCCCGGCGAAGAACTGCGGGGCGCCGTCGTGGCCCAGACCCCGGGGCGCGTGCACCCAGTTGAACCAGGCGGCCGCACCGGCGAACGTCCACACCAGCAGGCGCGAGCCGAGCGCCGCGTCACCGTGGCTGGCCTCGCGCACGGCGAGCACCGAGCAGAACATGGCGGCGCCGTCGAGGCCGAACGGGACGAGGTACTCCCAGCCGCCGGTGAGGCTGAGGTTTTGCCGGCCGAAGCCGACCAGCCCGTGGAAGGAGAGGGCGGCGGCGACCGCGGCGCAGCAGAAGAGCAGCATGTACGAAGCGGTGCCGTAAACCGCTTCCTTTCGCCTGCGCCGCTCCTCCGTACGTTCCCAGGAGTCGTCGGCTGCGGCCTTGCCACCGGCGCGCTTGCCGCGCGCGAGCACCGCAACCGCCGCCAGGACCCCCGCGAGCATCACGCCACCCGGAAGCAGCCAGTCCAGCGATATGTCGGTCAGTCTCATTGCGGTGTCCCTTGCATCGCGGTAGGGCGTATCGGGCGCCATATTGGCGGAATCCAAGTGGCCCACAGAGGCTTTCGGTGCAAGAGGACGCCAAGGGAGTGCTGCGGCACGCGAATAGGTGCGATCTGGTCGAACCACCGTACGGAGACGGCTTGCCGAGTTCGATTTTTGCCACCTGATCGGGTGGCGTGCCGGTGCTCCGCGTCAGACAGCGGCGACGGCGGACGCCGCGGTCGCCGCGGCTTCCTCGCTCAGCTTCCGTACGCGCTCGGCGTCGCACGTACGCGGACACGTCACGCAGGTGTCCTCGGGGCGCAGCGTGTAGAAGAGGCAGCAGCTGGCGCGGTCACGGGTCGGCAGTGATTCGCCGTTCGGCCCCTTCAGCTCGCGGAAGCCGGCCGTTCCGGCGTACGGCTTGGTCGTGCCCGGCAGCAGCTCCTCCAGCTCCCGCATGGCGCGGCGCTCCTCGCCGAGCAGGTGCGCGATGTACCAGAGCCCTTCCACGATCTCGTCCGTCGCCATGCCCCACAGTGCCCGCTTCCCGCGCCGCATGCGCGGGCCGAAGCCGTCGAGCACGGGCCCGAGGTGCTGGGCGACGGCGTCCCGAACCTCACCGCGAAGAGCCTCTTCGTCCGGTACGACGCGGGCGCCGGGCAGAGCGGCGGCCGGGTCGCCGGGCAGGCAGGCGAATTCCCGCACCCGGACGGTCATGCGGCCCAGGGTCCGCTGGAAGGCGACGTCCTCGACGGGCACGCGCGGCACCCGGCGGTGCAGGAACCAGGGGACGGTGACCAGCAGACAGGCGGGCCAGGCGTACCGGTGCAGACCGAAACTGGCGACGACGTCCGGGCGGGCCTGCCGGCCGTAGTCGCGCAGGACCTGCGCGTTGTCCCAGGCGAGGAAGGCGTCGAGCGAGGCGCCGCCGGCCGCGAGCTCCGCCGCGCCGACCCAGCCGCCGCCCCGGGGTGCCTGCTCGCCGTCTGCCTGCTCGTCGATGCGCAGTCCGGAGAAGACCTCGGTGAGGCGGGCGTACGAGGCCGCGAAGGGAGAAGCGGCGACACCGGGGAAAGGAGCGGGGACGGTCATGCAGGGGACCACCGAATCGCGATCGTTGGCAGGTAAGCCTTACCTTACCCGATCGGCGCGATGTTTGAACTGTGCCCCTGCCCGCCTATCGTGCATATGGGACACAGCACCGGAGGGATCCATGGAGCAGCAGGGCAGACCGCGCGAGGCGGCGTACGGGCACGTGCCCGCCGCCGCGCAGGCGCCGCCTTTCATGCGCCTTCCGGAGCAGGTGCGCGGCGAACACACCCACAGCGAGCCCCCGGCCCCCCGCCTCGTCCAGCGCCACTCGGTCCGCGGTCAGATCCTCGATGCCCTGCGCGCCGCCCTCGTCAGCGGCGAGCTGGTCCCCGGCGAGGTCTACTCCGGCCCCGCCCTCGGCGCCCGCTTCGGCGTCTCCGCGACCCCGGTGCGCGAGGCGATGCAGCAGCTGGCGCTGGAAGGCGCGGTGGAGGTCGTACCGAACCGGGGCTTTCGCGTCACGGTCCGCAGCGCGACGGAACTGGCCGAGCTGGCGGAGGTGCGCTCCCTGATCGAGGTGCCGGTCATGCTCCGGCTGGCCCGTACGGTCCCGGCCGCCCGCTGGTGCGAGCTGCGTCCACTGGCGGAAGCCACCACGGCGGCGGCGGCGACGGGCGACCGGGCCGCGTACGCCGAATCGGACCGCGCGTTCCACCGAGCGGTCCTCTCCCTCGCCGGGAACCACCAGCTGGTCACCGTCGCCGACGACCTTCACCGCCGCTCCCAGTGGCCCCTGCTCACCGGCGACCCCCTGGGCCGCCGTGCGGACCTCCTGGCGGACGCGGCCGAACACCTGGCCCTCCTGGACGCCTTGGCGGCGCAGGACCTGACGGTGGTTCAGTCCCTGGTCCGCGAGCACTTCGCGGGCGCGGACCGCTGACCGGGGGCGGCGACGATCGCCGCCGTGGCCCGGTGGAAGCGGTGGACCGCGGCCGTGCGGCGGCCCAGTGCTTCGACCGTCTGCGCGACCGGGAGAGCGAGTTCGCCGCCGGTGGTCGTCAGGCCCGCCTCACACCGCCGACGGTGCCAGCTGGGCCGCCAGCCACGTCGGTACGCCGTCCAGCAGGCGGAAGAGGCGGCCCGCCTCCGCGCGCAGGCGGGTCGCCTCCGGTTCCGGTTCCGCGTCGGCGAGGGCTGCCAGGGCCGGGGCCGTGCCGACCAGGTAGCCCAGTTCCTCCCGTATCCGCAGGGACTCCGCGAAGCCGTGCCGCGCGTCCGCCAACTCGCCCTCGCGCAGGGAGAGTCCGGCCAGATGGCGCCACGTGAAGGACAGCAGCAGTGTCTCGCCGTGCGCCGTCGCGCCCGCGTGCGCGCGGCGGTAGGCGGCGCGGGCGGACTCCGGGGAGTCGGAGATGTGCTCGGCGACCAGTCCGCGCCGGAAGTCGAGGAGCGGGCGGCCCGGGGCCGTCGGGGCGAGCAGCGCCGCCGCTCTGCCGAGCGCGGAGCGGGCCTCGTCGGCGCGGTCGCGGGCGCCGAGCACCGTCGACGCGTACGCCAGCTGGCCCCGCTCGCACGCCGCCGCGCCCCGCTCGTCGTCGCTCTGGGCGACCGCTTCCGCCGTCCGCAGGGCGTCCTCGGCCTCCGCCCAGCCCCGCTCCGTGAACAGACAGCGCTCCACGAGCAGCGATGCCCGCTGGAGTGCGGCCGCCGGCGTCGGGGCGGCGCCCCCATGTGGTTCGAGCAGGGCCGCCGCGTCGGTCCAGCAGCCGCGCGAGCGAAGCCGCCATACCGCGGTCTGGAGTGGGCTTCCGTCCCCTGCGGTCGTTCCGGAACCAGACATGGCGGAATGCGCCACATTGCCCTCCCCGAGCAGCACGTCATTGAGCTGTGAGTGATGGAGCCGTGAGTGATCGAGCTCTGATTATCGGTCGTGCGCAGTGGGCGAATCTCAGCACGGAATGGCACTCCGGGCCAAGAGCTCAGGTGAATGAATTCACAATCGGCCGGTCAGGGCGGCCAGTTGGCCGAGAGTCGCGGTCATTGCCGTCCCCATCCGCCTGGGGAATCCGGACAGCTCTACCACCAGTCGGGGGAAGCGCGCCCGCGACCAGTCATACGTGTGGGTGACCCTGGTCGACGACGTACCCTCCGGCTCCAGCTCGTACCGCCAGCGCTGGCCCCCCACCAGCCGGCGCCCGCCCACCTCGCCCCAGGTCTCCCAGGTGAGGAGCCTGTCCTTCTCGTACTCCACCACGACATTGACCGACCGGTACGCGATGCCGCGCTGACTCATGCCCATCGAGAAGCGGTCACCCGGCCCGGTCAGCAGATCCGGCCCCTGCGGCCGGCCCCGCAGCATCCCCGAACCGTCCAGCTCCGCGTGTCTGGCCGGCGTGGCGAGCAGCGTGAATATCCGCTGCGGCGCCGCGCCGACGACCTCGGTGACCGAAAGGGACCGCTTGCCGTGGCTGGTGCCCTGGCTCATGGAGGAGACCTCTTCCTGCCCGCGCTAGCTCATCCTCAGGGCGAGGAAGAAGTCCAGCTTGTCCTCAAGACGCGACAGGTCACGACCCGTCAGTTGCTCGATCCTGCCCACCCGGTAGCGCAGGGTGTTGACGTGCAGATGCAGCCGGGCGGCGCAGCGGGTCCAAGAACCGTCGCAGTCGAGGAACGCTTCGAGGGTGGGGATGAGTTCCGCCCGGTGGCGCCGGTCGTAGTCCCGCAGCGGATCCAGCAGCCGCGCGGTGAACGCCCGGCGCACGTCGTCCGGCACGAAGGGCAGCAGCAGCACATGCGAGGCAAGCTCGTGGTGGCCCGCCGCGCAGACCCGCCCGGGGCGCGCCGCCGCCACCCGGCGGGCGTGCCGGGCCTCCTCCAGCGCTCCGCGCAGCCCCTCCGCCGAGTGCACGGCCGCGCTGACACCCAGTGTCAGCCGCCCGTCGTCGGCGAGGCCGCTGGAGAGCGGCGCGCGCACCGCCTCCAGGAGTACGTCGGCGTGCAGACCCGCACGGGAAGCGGCGTCGGCCCCGTCCTCGCCGTCCTCGCCGTCCCCGTCCGGCGCGACGGCCGGCAGCGGTACGAGCGCGATCGCCTCGTCGCCCGCGTGCGCCACCGCGATCCGGTCCGAGGAGTCGGAACCGGCCACCGCCGGGTCGACCAGTATTTCCTCCAGCAGTGTCTGTGCTACGGGCCCGGACTGGATGGCGGCGGCCGAACCGACCGGGCCGCCCGCCCCGCCGGGCCCCCCTTCCAGCCAGTCCACCCGCGCCACGACCACCTGCCAGTGCGGCGCCGACCCGAGCCCGGGGAGCAGCACCGGCGCGGCGACCCTCAGGCGGGCCGCGATCTCGGCGGGCGCGGCCCCCGTCTGCACCAGCTCCAGGACCTCCTGGGCGAGCCGGCGGCGTACCGTCCGGGCCGCGTCGCGCCGGTCGCGTTCGACGGCGATCAGCTGCGTCACCCCCTGGAGCAGGTCCAGACGGGCGGCGGGCCAGTCGCCCGCGTCCGCCTCCACGGCCAGCAGCCAGTCCGAGAGCACGCTCTCGCGTACGTCGCGGGAAGCGGCGGCGGCGCCCCGTCCGGCGCTCCTGATCGGGAACAGCGAGTACGTCGTGCCGTGCACGGCGGCCCGGTGCGGCGCCCGGCGCCCGGTGCGGCTCGCGGCAAGGTGCTCGCCCGCGAGGACGGCTCCCACGGCCGGCGGCAGCGGGTCGCCGGCGCCCGCGATCTGGCGGCCGGTGGGCGAGAGGACCCAGGCGCGCAGGTCGAGGTCGGAGGTGAGCAGGTCGAGCACCACCTCGGGGCCGCCGCCCGCCGGGCCGGACGTCATCAGCCTGCGGTGCCGGTCGACGACCGCGGCGAGGTCACCGGCCCGTTCGCCGGACACCTGGCGCACCACGTGCTCGGTGATGGTGGCGAAGGCGACGGCCTCGCTGACCGCGAAGAGCGGCAGCCGGTGGCGTACGCACGCCTCGACCAGGTCGCTCGGGATCGCGCCCAGCTCCGCCTCGCCCGCCGCGAGCCCCACGACGCCGGCGCCGGCCAGGAGGCGTACGAACGGTTCCGAGTCCTCGGCGGTGCGCCGCCAGGCGAGACCGGTCAGCACCAGCTCGCCGCCGGACAGATAGCGGCTGGGGTCCCGCAGGTCGGTGGTCATCACACCGCGCACGGTGCGGTCGAGCTCTTCCTCGCCGCCGAGCAGCCGCAGGCCCAGCGCGTCGGTCTCAAGCAGTGCGCGCAGCCGCATGGGTGGTCGCCGCCGATCTGTCTCTAGATGTGGATGGAATGTGTTTGCGGTTCCCGCAGGGCCGTGCTTGTGGTTTTCCAAAGGAAACCGTGGGGGTGCCGAGCCCCGCCTTTCGTTCGAATCTACAAGACGTGAGCGGCCACCAGCCAACTCCTTCATGGTTTCGGTGACTGCACCAGGCGAAGCCCCGGAGGTGTACTTGGGCCAAGCCACGTGAACAGCAGATGAACGCCCCAGAGCGACCCAGAACGGCTTAGAACAACCAGGTCGACAGCCGGCGGTTGGCCGTCTCCAGCCCCAGCGATACGCGAACCACCCGATTGAGAAGAAGAGAGCCTCATGGACTTCCTTCGCCCCGCCAGCTGGGAGGAGGCGCTCGCCGCCAAGGCCGAGCACCCCACGGCTGTGCCCATCGCGGGCGGCACAGATGTCATGGTCGAGATCAACTTCGACCACCGCCGCCCCGAGTACCTCCTGGATCTGAACCGCATCGGCGAATTGCGCGAGTGGGAGGTTGGCGAGGAGACGGTACAGCTCGGTGCCTCCGTCCCGTACACCCAGATCATGGACCACCTGCGGGCGGAACTCCCTGGCCTCGCGCTCGCCGCCCACACCGTCGGATCGCCCCAGATCCGCAACCGCGGCTCCGTCGGCGGAAACCTCGGTGCCGCTTCCCCGGCGGGTGACTCGCACCCCGCCCTGCTGTCCGCGGGCGCCGAGGTCGAGGCCGAGTCGGTGCGCGGCACGCGTCTCATCCCGGTCGAGGAGTTCTACACCGGCGTGAAGCGCAACGCCCTGGAGCCGGACGAGCTGATCAAGCGCGTCCACATCAAGAAGGCCGACGGACCGCAGCAGTTCTCCAAGGTGGGTACGCGTAACGCGATGGTCATCGCGGTCTGCGCGTTCGGTATCGCGCTGCACCCGCAGACCCGCACGGTGAAGACGGGCATCGGTTCGGCCGCCCCGACGCCGCTGCGCGCCCGCGCCGCCGAGGACTTCCTGAACGCCGCGCTAGAAGAGGGCGGGTTCTGGGAGAGCGGCAAGATCATCACCCCCTCGATCGCCAAGCAGTTCGCGGAGCTCGCCTCCGGGGCCTGCAACCCGATCGACGACGTGCGCGGCACCGCGAAGTACCGCCGCCACGCGGTCGGGATCATGGCCCGCCGCACGCTGGGCTGGACCTGGGAGCAGTACCGCGGCACCGGCCGCACGCTTGAAGGAGCTGCATAGCAATGCGCGTGAATTTCACGGTCAACGGCCGTAAGCAGGAAGCGGACGACGTCTGGGAGGGCGAGAGCCTGCTCTACGTCCTGCGCGAGCGCATGGGCCTCCCGGGTTCCAAGAACGCGTGCGAGCAGGGCGAATGCGGCTCCTGTACGGTCCGCCTCGACGGTGTCCCCGTCTGTGCGTGCCTCGTCGCCGCCGGCCAGGTCGAGGGCCGCGAGGTCGTCACGGTCGAGGGCCTCGCCGACTTCGCCAAGCAGCGCGAGGAGGGCTGCGCGACGGGTGCCTGCGGTGGTACTTCCCTGCAGGAGGCCCAGCAGTGGCAGGCTCGTCCTGCCCAGAAGGGGACCGACTCGCAGACCGGTGAGGGCGAGGAGCTCGCCCCCATCCAGCAGGCGTTCATCGACGCCGGCGCCGTGCAGTGCGGTTTCTGCACCCCGGGTCTGCTGGTCGCGGCCGACGAGCTGCTCGAGCGCAACGCCGAGCCGTCCGACGCGGACATCCGCGAGGCGCTCTCGGGCAACCTGTGCCGCTGCACCGGTTACGAGAAGATCCTGGACGCCGTCCGCCTCGCGGCCGCGCGCCAGGACCGCCAAGGACTCCAGGAAGGCGCGGTCTGATCCATGGGCGTCACAGGTACCCCCACCAGCATCAACCAGGGTTCGAAGACCAAGGGCGGCATCGGCGAGTCCACGCTCCGCCCCGACGGCACCCTGAAGGTCACCGGCGAGTTCGCGTACTCCTCGGACATGTGGCACGAGGACATGCTCTGGGGCTACACGCTCCGCTCCACCACCGCGCATGCCGAGATCCGGTCGATCGACACGTCCGAGGCGCTCGCCTTGCCCGGCGTCTACTCCGTGCTGACGTACGACGACCTGCCCACCGAGGTGAAGAACTACGGCCTGGAGATCCAGGACACCCCGGTGCTCGCCCACGGCAAGGTCCGCCACCACGGTGAGCCGGTGGCCATCGTCGCCGCCGACCACCCGGAGACGGCCCGCCGCGCCGCGGCCAAGATCAAGGTCGACTACGCCGAGCTCCCCGTCATCACCGACGAGGCATCGGCGACCGCGCCCGGCGCGCTGCTGATCCACGAGGGCCGCGACGACCACCACATCGGTCACGTCCCGCACCCGAACATCGTGCACCGCCAGCCGATCGTCCGCGGCAACGCCGACGAGGCCGCCGAGCGCGCCGACGTCATCGTCTCCGGCGAGTACGTCTTCGGCATGCAGGACCAGGCGTTCCTCGGCCCCGAGTCCGGCATGGCCGTACCCGGCGAGGACGGTGGCGTCGACCTGTACGTCGCCACCCAGTGGCTGCACTCGGACCTCCGCCAGATCGCCCCCGTCCTCGGCCTGCCCGAGGAGAAGATCCGCATGACGCTCTCCGGCGTCGGCGGTGCCTTCGGCGGCCGCGAGGACCTGTCGATGCAGATCCACGCCTGCCTGCTCGCCCTGCGCACCGGCAAGCCGGTCAAGATCGTCTACAACCGGTTCGAGTCCTTCTTCGGCCACGTGCACCGCCACCCGGCGAAGCTCTGGTACGAGCACGGCGCGACCAAGGACGGCAAGCTCACGCACATGAAGTGCCGGATCGTGCTGGACGGCGGCGCCTACGCGTCGGCCTCCCCGGCGGTCGTCGGCAACGCGTCGTCCCTCTCCGTCGGCCCGTACGTCATCGAAGACGTCGACATCGAGGCGCTGGCGCTCTACACGAACAACCCGCCCTGCGGCGCCATGCGCGGCTTCGGCGCGGTCCAGGCGTGCTTCGCCTACGAGGCGCAGATGGACAAGCTCGCGGCGAAGCTCGACATGGACCCCGTGGAGTTCCGCCGGCTCAACGCCATGGAGCAGGGCACGCTCCTGCCGACCGGCCAGCCGGTCGACTCCCCGGCGCCCGTCGCCGAGCTGCTGCGTCGCATCAAGGCCATGCCGATGCCGCCCGAGCAGCAGTGGCTGGCGGCCGGTGAGCAGGCCGACGTCCGCGCGCTGCCCGGCGGCCTGTCGAACACCACGCACGGCGAAGGCGTCGTACGCGGTGTCGGCTACGCGGTCGGCATCAAGAACGTCGGCTTCTCCGAGGGCTTCGACGACTACTCCACCGCCCGCGTGCGCATGGAGGTCATCAACGGCGAGCCGGTCGCGACCGTGCACACCGCGATGGCGGAAGTCGGCCAGGGCGGTGTCACCGTCCACGCGCAGATCGCCCGCACCGAGCTCGGCGTCACGCAGGTGACGATCAACCCGGCGGACACCCAGGTCGGCTCGGCGGGCTCCACGTCCGCGTCCCGCCAGACCTACGTCACGGGCGGCGCCGTCAAGAACACCTGCGAGAACGTCCGCGAGAAGGTCCTGGAGATCGGCCGCGCGAAGTTCGGCTCTTACCACCCCGCCTGGGCCACCGCCGAGCTGCTGCTCGAAGGCGGCAAGGTCGTCACCGACGGCGGTGAGGTACTGGCCGACCTGGTCGACGTACTCGAAGGCGAGTCGGTCGACCTGGAGCTCGAGTGGCGGCACCGCCCCACCGAGGCGTTCGACCTGCGTACGGGACAGGGCAACGGCCACGTCCAGTACTCCTTCGCCGCGCACCGCGCGGTCGTCGAGGTGGACACCGAGCTCGGCCTGGTGAAGGTCGTCGAGCTGGCCTGCGCGCAGGACGTCGGCAAGGCGCTCAACCCGCTGTCCGTGGTCGGCCAGATCCAGGGTGGTACCACCCAGGGCCTGGGCGTCGCGGTCATGGAGGAGATCATCGTCGACCCGAAGACCGCGAAGGTGCGCAACCCCTCCTTCACGGACTACCTGATCCCCACCATCCTCGATACGCCGACCATCCCCGTCGACGTACTCGAACTTGCCGATGAGCACGCGCCGTACGGTCTGCGTGGCATCGGCGAGGCCCCGACCCTGTCGTCCACCCCGGCCGTCCTCGCGGCGATCCGGAACGCGACGGGTCTGGAACTCAACAGGACGCCGGTGCGGCCCGAGCACCTCACCGGTACCTGAGTTCCCTCCAGCTCCCCGGGCGGTGCCGTGCCTCCAAGGAACGTCACACTTCCCCCGCCTGACACCGCCCGGGGTCTTCAAGTACCGCACCGCTCGCGGTCCTCGCAGTATCCGCAGTTTCCGCTCACAGCATCACAATTCAGTTCGTCTCGGGCCGTCCCCCGGGTCGTGCAGCCCTCGCAGCATCCCAAATCCCGCGTCTCCAATCTTCATGCGGGTGCCCCTTTGAACCTTGGGAGACAGGCACCATGACCCAGCAGTCCACAGAGCCGACGACCACGGCGGAGGACGCCGGCGCGGGAACGCGCCAGCCCGCCGGCCGGTCCTGGCTCGACCGGTACTTCCACATAACCGACAGAGGATCCACGGTCGCGACCGAGGTCCGGGGCGGCATCACCACCTTCATGGCGATGGCGTACATCCTGCTGCTGAACCCGCTGATCCTCGGCGGCAAGGATGTGGCCGGCAACGTCCTCAGCCAGCCCGCCCTCATCACCGCGACTGCTCTCGCCGCCGCCGCGACCACCCTGCTCATGGGCTTCTGGGGCAAGGTCCCGCTCGCCCTCGCGGCCGGTCTCAGCGTCTCCGGTGTGCTCGCGTCGCAGGTCATCCAGGTCATGACCTGGCCGCAGGCCATGGCCATGTGTGTGGCCTACGGTGCGGTGATCTGCCTCCTGGTGGTCACCGGCCTCCGTGAGCTGATCATGAACGCGATCCCGCTCGCCCTCAAGCACGGCATCACCATGGGCATCGGCCTCTTCATCGCGCTGATCGGCCTGGTCAAGGCCGGGTTCGTGCACGAGAACCCGTCCCCCGGCGGCGGCCCCGTGACCCTCGGCCCGGTCGGTGAACTGGCGGGCTGGCCCGTCCTGATCTTCGCCGTCACCCTGCTGCTGATCTTCGCCCTGCAGGCCCGCAACATCCCCGGCGCCATCCTCATCGGCATCGTCGCGGGCACCGTCATCGCGGCGGTCCTCAACGCGGTCGCCGACATCCCGGGCAAGGCATGGTTCTCCGGCGCGCCCGAGCTGGACGGCAGCGCCGTGTCCGCCCCGGACTTCTCGCTGATCGGCGAGGTGTCCTTCAGCGGCCTCGGTGACGTCGGCTACATCACCGTTACCATGATCGTCTTCACCCTGGTGCTGGCCGGCTTCTTCGACGCCATGGCCACCATCATCGGTGTCGGCAGCGAGGCCAAGCTCGCCGACGACAAGGGGCGCATGCCCGGCCTGTCCAAGGCGCTCTTCATCGACGGCGCGGGCGGTGTCATCGGCGGCGGCGTCGGCGGCTCCGGCCAGACCGTCTTCGTCGAGTCGGCCACCGGCGTCGGCGAGGGTGCCCGTACGGGTCTCGCCTCGGTGGTCACCGGCGCGTTCTTCGCGGCCTGTCTCTTCTTCACCCCGCTCACCGCGATCGTGCCGCAGGAAGTCGCTGCCGCGGCCCTGGTCGTCATCGGCGCGATGATGATGCAGAACGCCCGGCACGTCGACTGGGGCGACCGCGCCGTTGCCATCCCGGTGTTCCTCACCGTGGTCCTGATGCCGTTCACGTACACCATCACCACGGGTGTGGCCGCCGGTGTCATCTCCTACGTCGTCATCAAGGTGGCGCAGGGCAAGGCCCGCGAGGTGGGCGCCTTCATGTGGGGCCTGACCGCGATCTTCATCGTGTACTTCGCGATCCATCCCATCGAGTCCTGGCTGGGCGTCGGTTAATCCCGAAGCCCGCCCTCCGCACCCCGTAAGGAGACAGTCATGCTGGACATCGCCGAAGAACTCAACCGGTGGGTCGAGCAGGGACGCGACTTCGCCGTCGCCACGGTCGTGGCGACACACGGCAGCTCGCCCCGGCAGCCGGGAGCGGCCCTAGCGGTCGACTCCGAAGGCACGGCGATCGGGTCTGTCTCCGGCGGGTGTGTGGAGGGCGCGGTGTACGAACTGTGCCGGCAGGCCCTCGAGGACGGCGAAACGGTCCTGGAGAGCTTCGGCTACAGCGACGAGGACGCGTTCGCCGTGGGTCTGACCTGCGGCGGCGTGATCGACATCCTCGTCACCCCGGTACGCGCGCACACTCCCGGCGGGGAGGTGTTCGCGGCAGCGCTGGCCACCGCCGCGTGTGGGGATGCGGCGGCGGTCGCGCGGATCACCGACGGGCCGGCCGAAGTCATGGGCCGCGCTCTGCTCGTCCGCCCCGACGGTTCGTACGAGGGCGCCCTCGGCGGGCACCCCGAGCTGGACCGTACGGCGGCGGGCGAGGCCCGCGCCATGCTCGACGCGGGCCGGACCGGAACGGTCCTGATCGGCGAGGACGGCTCGCGCTGCGGCCGTCCGCTGACGCTCCTCGTCGAGTCGAGCGTCCCCGCCCCGCGCATGATCGTCTTCGGTGCCATCGACTTCGCCTCCGCGCTGGTGCGCGTCGGCAAATTCCTGAACTACCACGTGACCGTGTGCGACGCCCGGCCCGTCTTCGCCACCGCCGCGCGCTTCCCCGAGGCCGACGAGATCGTCGTCGAGTGGCCGCACCGCTACCTGGAGTCCACCGGGACCGACGGCCGTACGGTGCTCTGCGTCCTCACCCACGACGCCAAGTTCGACGTACCCCTGCTGGAGCGGGCACTGCGCCTTCCGGTCGCGTACGTCGGTGCGATGGGCTCCCGCCGCACCCACGAGGACCGCAACAGGCGGCTGCGCGACGTGGGAGTCACCGAACTCGAACTCGCCCGCCTGCGCAGCCCCATCGGCCTCGACCTCGGCGCGCGCACGCCCGAGGAGACCGCGCTGTCCATCGCCGCGGAGATCGTCGCGGCCCGGCGCGGCGGCAGCGGCGTGTCCCTCACCGGCGCGCACATTCCGATCCACCACGAGGGCCCGCAGGCACCGGCCGGCCGGATAGGTTCCGTCGCCTGACCGTGGTACGGACGTACAGTGTCGGGCGTGAGCGACCCCCTGCGCCGGGCCCGGGCCCGCACCCGCCTGCTCGCGGCCGTGGCCGCGGGCTTCGTGCTGTGTGCGGGGCTCGCCGTGCGGGGTGTCGCGGACGGCGAGGCCGCCAAGTACGCGGGTGACGCGCTCTACACCATCCTGCTGTGCACGCTCGTCGTCCTCCTCTCACCCGCGACGGGCCCGCGGGTGGCCGGCGGTATCGGGCTCGCTCTGAGCTGGGCCGTCGAATGCGCCCAGCTCACCGGCGTGCCCGCCGAGCTGGCCGAACGCAGTGTCCTCGCCCGGCTCGTGCTCGGCTCGACCTTCAACGCCCCCGATTTGCTCTGGTACGCCGTGGGTGCGGGCCTCTTCCTCCTCATACGCACCGTGGTGCCCCGGCCGGACGGCCTGCGCCACGCGTAGTGACGCGGCAGCCGCCGGCCACGCCTTGGACCACGACCCACGAGGCCGGGCGAAGCGGCTGTGGCAGCTCTCTCACAGCCCGCCGTCGCCGCCCCGCGACCCAGGAGTGAACCCGTGCGCAGCAGAAGACCGATCGTCGTCACCTCTCTGGCCCTCACCGTGACCACCGGCCTGGCGTCGGCGTGGCTCCTGGGCGCCCTGCCCACCGCCACGGCGACCGAAGACCCCGTCGACGCCGTCGGCCTCTACGTCCCCGAGGCCAACCCGGAGGCGTACCGCCAGGCCGACGAGCTGGCGCGGGAGAAGCAGCCGCGGGAGGCCGCCGGTCTGCGGGCCATGGCCCGTACGCCGCACGCCGTCTGGCTGGCCGGCCGTACGCCGGACGAGGTGAGAACCGAGACGCGCGATGTCGTCCGCGACGCGGCCCGCCGCAGGGCGACGCCCACGCTGGTGCTCTACAACGTCCCCGGCCGCGACTGCTCCCTGTACTCGGCGGGCGGTCTGCGCGACACCACCGAGTACCGGGCCTGGGTCGGCGCCGTGGCGAAGGGCGTCGGCGACAGCCCGGCGCTCGTGGTCCTCGAACCCGACGCGCTGGCGCTGGTGCCGTCCGACTGCCCCGGCGGCGGCGCCAAGGACGCGAAGGACGCGAAGGACGCGAAGGACGCGAAGGACGCCAAGGACGCCGAAGCCGCCAGGGCCACCGCGACCGCCGCACGCTACGCCCAGCTCTCCGACGCGGTCACGACCCTCGCCGCGCTGCCCCGCACGAAGGTGTACGTCGACGCGGGGCACCCCGCCTGGCACACCGTGGACAGCATCGTGCCCCGGCTGATCAAGGGCGGGGTCGAACGCGCCGCTGGCTTCTCCGTGAACGTGTCCAACTACAGCACCGACGATGCCAACGCCTGGTACGGCAAGCTCGTCTCGTCCTGCCTCGCCTTCGTCGACAAGGGCGGGAAGGCGGCTGCCTGCCCCACCCAGAAGTGGCAGCGCGGCGACGCCCAGCGCTGGCTCGACCGTCATGTGCCCCTGGCCGCCGGCCGGATGAAGCACTTCGTCACCGATACCAGCCGCAACGGCCAGGGCCCCTGGACCCCGCCCGTCGGCAAGTACCGCGACGCCCAGGACTGGTGCAACCCGCCGGCCCGCGGCCTCGGCGCCCGCCCCACCACCCGCACCGGGGACCCGCTCAACGACGCCAACCTGTGGATCAAGACCCCGGGGGAGTCCGACGGCGAGTGCCTGCGCGGCACGGCCGGGCCCGAGGACCCCGAGCGCGGCGCGGTCGACCCGAAGGCGGGCGTGTGGTTCCCCGAGCAGGCGGTGGAGCTGGTCCGGCTCGCGACCCCGGAGATCATGCCGCACTGACCGGGCGCGAACGCTCAGCGCGAACGGCTTCCCGGCGTTGTCGGTACGCCCGAGGCGAGCTCCCTCCGCAGGCGCATGAAGGAACGCGGGCGGTTGAGGGCGAGTGCGGCGGCCGGGGTGCCGTCGGGGCGTTCGTAGACCGCGAGGAAGCTGCGTTCCTCCGGTGAACCGTCGGTGATCCGTACCGTGCAGTCCGGCAGCCGCCGGCCGGCGAACTGGATGCGGACGCCGTACTGGTCGGACCAGAAGTAGGGCAGCGCGCGGGCCGACTCCACCGTGCGGCCCGCGAGCAGGTTGCGTACGGCCACGGCGGGCTGCTCGGTGGCGCTGGTCCAGTGTTCGGCGCGGGTGCCGCCCACCCGCGCCACATCGCCCACCGCGACCACCTGCGGCAGGGTGGTGACACCGCCGTCGTCGCACAGCACACCGTCGTCGACGGCGAGCGCCGAGCCTTCCAGCCAACGGGTGCCGGGTACGGCGCCGATGCCGACGACGACCACATCGGCGGGCAGGAGGCGGCCGTCGGCCAGCTGTACGCCGGTCACCGTGCCGGCGCCGCGCAGGGCTGCCACCCCCGTACCGGTGATGAGACGGGCCCCCCGGTCGGCGTGCAGCGACGCGCAGACGGTGGCCATGGTCTCGCCCAGTTGGGGCAGGAGCGGCAGTGGCGCGGCCTCCACGACGCTCACGTGGTGGCCCAGCGCGATACAGGAGGAGGCGACTTCGGAGCCGATGAACCCTCCGCCGACGACCACGACGCGTACCGGCTGCGGCCCCGTCAGTGCGGCGCGCAGCGCCCGCGCGTCGTCGAGGGTCCGCAGGGTGTGTACGCCGCCCACCCCGGCGGCGCCGGGCAGCCGGCGCGGCGCGGCGCCGGTGGCGACGACCACGCCGTCGGCGGCGACCGTACGGCCGCCGTCCAGCAGCAGTGTGCGGCCCCCGGCATCGAGCCCCCGGGCGCGTACGCCGAGCAGCCACTCGGCGTCCAGTTCCGCCTCCTCCTCGGGGTCGGACAGGGCGAGTCGGTCCTCGTCCATGGCGCCCGTGAGGAACTCCTTGGAGAGCGGGGGCCGGTCGTACGGCCGGTGGATCTCATCGCCGATGATCACCAGCCTGCCGTCGTACCCCTGGGCGCGCAGCGCCCGCGCGGCGTACAGTCCGGCCAGCGAGGCTCCCACGACGGCCACGGTCCTCACGCGGCGCTGCCTTCCCTGGCCGCCTCGGCGTCGGCCGCCAGCTGGACGTGGACGAAGCCGCTGTCGTCGACCGAGACCCGGTGGGTGCGGACCGGGCGGCGGGCGGGCAGGCAGCTCGGTCGGCCGGTGCGCAGGTCGAACATCGCGGCGTGCAGCGGGCATTCGACGAAGCAGCCCTCCAGCCAGCCCTCGGAGAGGGAGGCGTCCTGGTGGGAGCAGGTGTCGTCGATCGCGTAGAGCGCGCCCCCGGTGCGGAACACGGCGATCGGCGGCTCGGTGGAGAGACGTACGGACTTGCCCTCGGGCAGGTCGTCGAGGTGGCAGACAGGAATCACCACAGCCCCCTGAGTTCGCTCTTCGGTAACATGATGTTCCAGATGGCGCATCGAGGCGCGTGATGCGCAACAGATGCGGAACACAATCCGGATCGGGAGCCGCTGCGTCAAGGGCCCCATGGAAGTCGGCCGTGAATCGGCCGTCAGGTGGTGAGAGCGGACAGATGGCGAGCACAAGGAAGATGACGGGGGAGCCGGGGGAGCCGGACGAGGCGAAGAGGGCCAAGGGAGGCGCGAGTTCCGTTCAGTCGGTGGACCGCGCGGTGAGTGTGCTGGAGATCCTGGCGCGGCTCGGTGAGGCGGGGGTCACCGAGATCGCCGACGAGCTGGACGTGCACAAGTCGACCGCGTTCCGGCTGCTCGGGGTGCTGGAGAACCGTGGTCTCGTGGGGCAGGCGAAGGACCGGGGGAAGTACTACCTGGGCGCCGGAGTGCTCAGACTCGCCGGTGCCGCGGCGGGACGGCTGGACATCTCGCAGGAGAGCGCGCCCGTCGTGCGTCAACTCGCCGACGAGGCGGGGGAGACCGTCAACATCGCCGTCCTCGACGACGACGCTGCGGTCAATGTCATGCAGGCGCGCGGCGCGGCGTCCGTCACGGCGCAGAACTGGCTCGGGCGCCGTACGCCGCTGCACGCCACGTCCAGCGGAAAAGTGCTGCTCGCCGGACTCCCGACGGCGATGCAGGAGGTCTTCCTGGCCCGCAGGCTGCCGAGATTCACGGAGCACACCGTGACCTCGGCGGCCGAACTCCGGGCGCAGCTGGCGGAGATCTCGTCGGAGGGGTACGCCGTCGTGGCCGAGGAGATGGAGGTCGGACTGAGCGCGGTGGCGGCGCCCGTGCGGGCGCACGACGGCCAGGTGATCGGCGCGGTGAGCGTGTCGGGGCCGGTGTACCGCATGAGCGAGGCGCGGCTGGAGGAACTGGCGAAGCTGGCGGTCGACGCGGCCGGGGAGCTCTCGTACCGCATGGGGTACCGGACCTGACGTCACTCCACCTCGGGTCCCCCGCTGAGCACCGGACGGGCTGAATACCGCCTCTTCGAGGCGGTATTCAGCCCGTCCGGCGTGTGCGGACCAGCCCGCGGGACGGCGGGCTGGCCCGTGGTCGCTCCGCCCCCTTGACGGCCCGGGGATCGCGTTCCCAGTATGTCTCTCATCGCGCAACCAGTCGTGCAATGCGCAACAAGAGAGGGGTCGGATCGTGCCTCATGAGGTCCGTGCGGTCGTCGCCACCAAGAGGGGCGCACCCGTCGAGATACAGACGATCACCGTCCCCGACCCCGGCCCGGGAGAGGTCCTGGTCGGCGTCCAGGCATGCGGGGTCTGCCACACCGATCTGCACTACAGGGAGGGCGCGATCAACGACGACTTCCCGTTCCTGCTCGGCCACGAGGCCGCCGGCATCGTCGAAGCCGTCGGCGAGGGCGTGGCGGACCTGACCCCCGGCGACTACGTCGTCATCGCCTGGCGCGCCCCCTGCGGCGACTGCCGCTCCTGCCGCCGGGGCCGCCCCTGGTACTGCTTCGACAGCCGCAACGCGGCCCGGCCGATGACGCTGCTCGACGGCACACCCCTCACCCCGGCCCTGGGCATCGGCGCCTTCGCCGAGAAGACGCTCGTCGCCGCCGGCCAGGCCGTGAAGGTCAGCCCCGCCGCCCGCCCCGAAGCCGCCGGTCTCATCGGCTGCGGCGTCATGGCCGGGTACGGAGCCGCCGTGAACACCGGCGGCGTCGGCCGCGGCGACACCGTCGCCGTCATCGGCTGCGGCGGGGTCGGCAACGCCGCCGTCGCAGGAGCCGCGCTCGCCGGCGCCCGCCGCGTCATCGCCGTCGACATCGACGACGCCAAACTCGACGGCGCGACCCGCTTCGGCGCCACCCACACCGTCAACTCCCGCGGCACGGACGCCGTCGAGGCGGTGCGCGAACTCACCGGGGGCTTCGGCGTCGACGTCGCGATCGACGCCGTGGGCCTCCCCGAGACGTACCGCCAGGCCTTCTACATGCGCGACCACGCCGGGGTGCTCGTCCAGGTCGGCGTGCCCGACCCCGGGATGCGGCTGGAGATCCCGCTCATCGACCTGTTCTCGCGCGGCGGCGCACTCAAGTCGTCCTGGTACGGCGACTGTCTGCCCAGCAGGGACTTCCCGATCCTCATCGACCAGTACCTCAGCCGCAAGCTCGACCTCGGCGCGTTCGTCAGCGAGACGATCGGCCTCGACGACGTCGAGGAGGCCTTCGCCAAGATGCGGCGCGGCGAAGTGCTCCGCTCGGTGGTGGTGCTCTGATGGCGCCGGCCGGAGCCGTTCCGCGGGTGGTCGTCGTCGGCGCCGGAATCGTCGGCTGCTCGCTCGCCGACGAACTCACCGCCCGGGGGTGGACCGACGTAACCGTCCTCGAACAGGGCCCGCTGCCCGCCCCCGGAGGCTCCACCTCGCACGCGCCGGGGCTCGTCTTCCGCACCAACCCGTCCAAGTGCCTCACAGAAATGGCAAGTTACACGGTGGAGAAGTTCACCGGGCTGCGGGCGCGGGACGGGCGGGCCTGCTTCGAGGCCGTCGGCGGCCTCGAAGTCGCCACCACCCCCGCCCGCCTCGCCGACCTCCACCGCAGGGCCGGACTCGCCGCCTCCTGGGGTGTCGAGGGCGAGGTCGTCGGCCCCGACGAGTGCCTCAAGCTGTGGCCCTTCCTCGATCCGGACCTCGTACTCGGCGGCTTCCACACCCCGGGCGACGGCCTCGCCCGGGCCCTGCCCGCCTCCCACGCACAGCGGGAAGCGGCCACCGCGCGCGGCGCCCGCTTCCTCGGCGGTACGACCGTCACCGGCATCGAGCAGCGCGGCGGCCGCGTCACCGGCGTCGTCACCGACCGGGGCACCTTCCCCGCCGACCATGTCGTGTCGGCGGCCGGCTTCTGGGGCCCGGTGATCGGACGCCTGGCCGGTGTGGACGTCCCGCTGCTGCCGCTCGCCCACCAGTACGCACGGACGACCCCGCTCGACGAGCTGGCCGGCGCCGTCCGGGAAGCCACCCGGCCGATCCTGCGCCACCAGGACCGCGACCTGTACTTCCGCGAGCACGCCGACCGCATCGGCATCGGTTCGTACGCCCACCGCCCGCTGCCCGTCGACCCGTTCACCGTCCCGCGCTACGACGACGCCCCCGTCATGCCGTCCTCGTACCCCTTCACCGAGCACGACTTCGCCCCCAGCTGGGAGGACGCCAAGGCGCTGCTCCCCGCCCTCGCCGCCACCCGTGTCGACGAAGGGTTCAACGGCGTCTTCTCCTTCACCCCCGACGGCATGCCGGTCCTCGGCGAGACCCGCGAACTGCGCGGCTTCTGGCTCGCGGAAGCCGTCTGGGTCACCCACTCCGCCGGTGTCGCCAAGGCGCTCGCCGAGTGGATGACCGGCGGCAGGCCCTCGATCGACCTGCACGAATGCGAGCTGACCCGCTTCGAGACGGCGCAGCGCTCACCGGCGTACGTGGAGGAGCGGGCGGCGCGGCAGTTCGTCGAGGTGTACGACATCATCCATCCGCTCCAGCCTCCGGAGCAGCCCCGCCCCCTGCGCGTCAGCCCCTTCTACGCCCGCCAGCTCCAGCTCGGCGCCCACTTCCTGGAGGGCGGCGGCTGGGAACGCCCGCACTGGTTCGAGGCAAACGCCCCCCTCGCCGCCTCCCTGACCCTCCCCGCGCGCGACGAATGGTCCGCAACCCACTGGTCGCCGGTCGCCGCCGCGGAGGCGAAGGCGACCCGCGAGAAGGTGGCCCTGTACGACATGACGCCGCTGCGGCGCCTCGAAGTCACCGGTCCCGGCGCCCTCGGATACCTCCAGCGGACGACCACCAACAACCTGGCCAAGAAGCCCGGTGCGGTCACCTACACGCTGCTCCTCGACGAAGCCGCCGGCATCCTCTCCGACCTCACCGTCGCCCGCCTCGCCGAACACCACTTCCAGATCGGCGCGAACTCGCCCGCCGATCTCGACCTGCTGCTCCGGGGCGCCCCCGACGACGTACAGATCCGCGACATCACGGCGGGCACGTGCTGCATCGGAGTCTGGGGCCCGCTCGCCCGGGACCTCGTCCAGCCGCTGAGCCCGGGCGACCTCTCCCATCAGGGCCTCGGCTACTTCAAGGCCCGCCGGACCCACATCGGCCACGTCCCCGTCACCGCCATGCGGCTGAGTTACGTCGGCGAGCTCGGCTGGGAGCTCTACACCACCGCCGACCTGGGCCTCAGGCTCTGGGACACCCTCTGGGAGGCCGGACAGCGGTACGGCGTCGTCGCGGCGGGCCGCTCGGCGTTCAACAGCCTGCGCCTGGAGAAGGGCTATCGGGCCTGGGGCCACGACATGACCGCCGAACACACCCCGTACGAGGCGGGCCTCGGCTTCGCCGTCCGCATGAACAAGGGCGACTTCACCGGCCGTTCGGCTCTCGAAGCGCTCACGGCACTCGGTGAGCCGGCCCGCAGGCTCACCGCCCTCACCCTCGACGACCCCGGTGCCGTAGTGCTCGGCAAGGAACCCGTGTTCGCCGACGGGACCGGTCGCCCCGCCGGCTACGTCACCAGCGCCGGCTACGGCTACACCCTGGGCCGCTGCATCGCCTACGCCTGGCTGCCGGCCCTCGCCCCCGGCACACCCGTCCACATCGCCTACTTCGGCGGGAAGACGGCCGCGACCGTCGCCGAAGAGCCGCTCTTCGATCCGCAGATGACCCACATCCTGAAGTGAGCGAGGTCCCGCGAGATGCCACCCACCTTTGACGTGATCGTCGTCGGCCTCGGCGGCATGGGCAGCGCCGCCGCCCACCATCTCGCCGCGCGCGGCGCCCGCGTGCTGGGACTCGAGAAGTTCGGCCCGGTCCACAACAAGGGGTCCAGCCACGGCGGTTCGCGCATCATCCGGCAGTCGTACTTCGAGGACCCGGCGTACGTACCGCTCCTGCTGCGCTCGTACGAGCTCTACGAGCAGCTCGAGCGCGAAACCGGCCGCGACGTCGCCACCCTCTGCGGCGGCGTCATGGTCGGCCGCCCCGAATCCCGCACCGTCGCGGGCTCGCTGCTCTCCGCCCGGCAGTGGGACCTGCCCCACGAGATGCTCGACGCGGCCGAGATCCGCCGGCGCTTCCCCACCCTCACCCCCCGCGACGACGAGGTGGCGCTCCACGAGGAGCGGGCCGGCCTCGTCCGGCCCGAGAACACCGTCGCCGCGCACGTCCAGCTCGCCACCCAGGGTGGCGCCGACCTGCACTTCGAGGAGCCGATGATCCGCTGGGAGGCACTCGAAGGCGGCCGGGGCGTGCGGGTGCACACCGCGGAGGACTCGTACACGGCCGGGCACCTCGTCGTCTGCCCCGGCGCGTGGGCGCCGCGGCTGCTCACCGACATCGGGGTGCCGTTCACCATCGAGCGGCAGGTCATGTACTGGTTCCAGCCCACCGGCGGCGTCCAGCCCTTCCTCCCCGAGAACCACCCCATCTACATCTGGGAGGACGCGGAGGGGGAGCAGGTCTACGGCTTCCCCTCGATCGACGGCCCGTCGCTCGGCGCGAAGGTGGCGTTCTTCCGCAAGGGCACGGTCTGCACGCCGGAGACGATCGAGCGGACCGTGCACGGCCACGAGGTGGCCGCCATGGCGAGCCGCGTCTCCCGCCACATCCCCGATCTGCCCGGGACCTTCCTCAAGGCCGCCACCTGCATGTACTCCAACACCCCCGACGAGCACTTCGTGATCGCCCGGCACCCGGCGCACACCGATTCCGTCACCGTCGCCTGCGGATTCTCCGGGCACGGCTTCAAGTTCGTGCCCGTGGTCGGCGAGATCGTCGCCGACCTGGCGCTCACCGGCGAGACCGAGCACCCCATCGAGCTCTTCCACCCCGGGCGGCTCACCGCCGCGCCCATCGCCTGAGCCGAGAGGCAGCCCGCTTCCATGACCACCACCACGGCCGCCAGCCTGCTGGCCACCCTGCCCGGGCACTTCTACACCGCCCCCGAGATCTTCCGCGGCGAGCAGGAGGCGATCTTCGAGTCGCTCTGGTACTGCGCCGTACGCAGCGCCGATCTCGACCGTCCCGGCGCCTTCCGTACGGTCCAGGCGGGCCGGGAGAGCGTACTCGTCACACGCACACGCACCGGCGAGCTGCGCGCCTTCCTCAACGTCTGCCGCCATCGCGGCGCCCGGCTGTGCACCGAGAGCGCGGGGCAGGTCCGGCGCAACCTCCAATGCCCTTACCACGCCTGGACCTACGCACTGGACGGCACACTGGTCGCCGCCCCGAACCTCCAGAAGATGCCCGACATCGACCGTACGGAATACGGCCTGGTGAAGGTCGCGCTGCGGGAATGGCTCGGCTACGCGTGGATCTGCCTCGCCGACGAGCCGCCGTCCTTCGAGGACACCGTGATCGGCGCCGTCGTGGAGCGGCTCGGCGACACCGTGACGATCGAGCGGTACGAGACAGAAGGCCTGACCCTGGGGCGGCGCGTCCGTTACGACGTCGCCGCCAACTGGAAACTGATCGTCGAGAACTTCATGGAGTGCTACCACTGCGCGACGATCCACCCCGAACTGACCCACGTACTGCCGGAGTTCGCGGACGGCCTGGCGGCTCAGTACTACGTCGGGCACGGCGCGGAGTTCAGCGAGGAGACGCAGGGCTTCACCGTCGACGGCAGCGCGGGCTTCGGCCGGCTGCCGGGCATCACCGACGAGCAGGACCGCCGCTACTTCGCGGTCACCATCAGGCCGCAGGTCTTCGTGAACCTGGTGCCCGACCACGTGATCGTCCACCGGATGTTCCCGTTGGCCGTCGACCGCACGGTGGTGGAGTGCGACTGGCTGTACGCCCCCGGGGTGGTGGCATCGGGAGCGGACCTGGACAAGTCCGTCGAGCTGTTCCACCGCGTGAACGTCCAGGATTTCGATGCCTGCGAGCGGACCCAGCCGGCGATGGCGTCGCGGGCGTACCGCAAGGGCGGGGTCCTGGTCCCGGCGGAACACCACATCGGGGCCTTTCACGGCTGGGTGACCGAAATGCTGGGGGAGGGGGCAGCAGGGTCCCAGCAACGAAATCCGTAGGTCTAGTCCTATCAACGACTACCTGGCCCACGGGCTGATCATCCCGGTCCTGTCGTATTCGGCGGGGCGGGCACAACGTGGAGACATGGGCAGTAATGAGCGTGAGACCGAACGCAGGCCCGGCATGTGTGTCCGGTCTGCAAGCAACCCGTCACGTCCGAAATAGAACGGCACAAATCCCTCGGTGTCTTCGTACCCGTCTGGCACCCGGGCCCCTGCCGGAACCCGGACTGCTCGGCGTACGAACCGGAAGCGGACGCAGACGCGGAACACCAAAAGTCCGAACCCCGCTCGTGACGGCGGCGGGGGGACAACTCGTGCCCGAGTGAGCCGGCCTCGTCAGCCGGGGCCGGGCAATGGTCCGGACCCGTCATCAGCCGGGCCTAGAGCCAGTCGCGCCGCTTGAAGATGATGTACAGGCTGACGCAGACGATTCCCATCAGGCCGACCGCGAAGGGGTAGCCGAAGGTCCAGCCGAGTTCCGGCATGTCGTCGAAGTTCATGCCGTAGATCGTGCCGACGAGCGTCGGCGCGAAGAGGATCGCCGCCCAGGCCGAGATCTTCTTGATCTCCTCGTTCTGCTCGAAGCCCGCCTCCGCGAGAGCCCGCATCTCCGCGTTCTGCTGCTGCGTGACCAGCGTCGAGTTGACCGTGAGGATGTCGGCCAGTGCCTGGCGGAAGCCGTCGACGCGTTCGCTGGTGTGCGTGACGTGGTCGGCCACGTCGCGCAGGTAACGCTGGAGTTCCTCGTCCGTGCGGTACTTCGCGAAGCCCGCCATCAGACTGTGCAGCATGGCGACCAGGGGCCGGGTGGCGCGCTGGAACTCGACCATCTCGCGGGACAGCTCGTAGATGCGGCGCGAGACCTCGGGATCGCCGCTGAAGACCTCGGTCTCGATCTCGTCGATGTCGTTCTGTACGCCCCCGACGACCGGGGCGTACCCGTCGACCACGGCGTCGAGGATCGCGTACAGCACCGCCTCCGGCCCCAGCGCCAGCAGCTCGGGGCTGTCCTCCATGCGCCGGCGTACGACGGAGAGATCGGGTGCGGCGCCGTGGCGGACCGTGATGACAAAGTCCCGGCCGACGAAGACATGCAGCTCACCGAAGTCGACCTCCTCCGGGGCGTCGAGGTAGCGCGCCGCGCGCAGCACGACGAAGAGCGTCTCGCCGTAACGCTCCAGCTTCGGCCGCTGATGCGCCTCCAGTGCGTCCTCGACGGCGAGCGGGTGCAGGTCGAACTCGGCTGCCAGGGAGTGGATTTCGTCCTCGGAGGGACGGTGCAGGCCGATCCAGGCCATGCCGGACGGGTACTCGCGCAGCTGGCGGAACGTCTCGGCGAGCGAGTCCGGGGTGGAGACGCGGCGGCCGCCGCGGTAGAGCGCGGCGTGCACCACACTGGCGCCGTTGAGCGGTACACCGTCGGGGGAGGCCGCCGGGTCGTCGCCGCCCGACGGCGGTCCGGCGGGAGGGCCCACCGGTGGCGGTGACTGTTTCCGCCGCTTCATGGGAGGCAGTGCGGGGCGGACGCGTCGCTCTGTCATGGCGGATCGCACCTCCCGCGTCGGCCGGGCGCGCGAGAACGGGCGCGCCGTCGGGCACCGGCAGGATATACGGCCCACATGTCATCGGCATCGTTCCGCCCCGCGGACCGGACCTGTCCGCAAGGGTGGGTAGCGTGCGGGCATGGCCTCGCAGAAGACGAACCCGGGACCGGCGCCGACCGTACTGAGCACGCGCGCCCTCAACCGCGCCACCCTGGCGCGCCAGCTCCTCCTCCGGCGCACCGCCATGTCCGCGAAGGACGCCGTCGCGCACCTCGTCGGCCTCCAGGCGCAGAACACCAAGCCGCCGTACTACCAGCTCGCCGCCCGCCTCGACGGCTTCGACCCCGCGGAACTCTCGGGGCTGATGGCCTCCCGCGAGGTGGGGCGCCTCGTCACCCTGCGCTCCACCATCCACACGCACACCGCCGACGACTGCCTCACGCTGCGGCCGCTCGTCCAGGCGGCGCGCGACCGCGAGCTGAAGATGTTCCGCGAGGGGCTGTCGGGCGTGGACCTGGAGCGGCTGGCGGCGATGACGCGCGACTTCGTCGAGGAGCGGCCCCGGACACTGAAGGAGATCCGCGAGCTGCTGCTGAAGGAGTGGCCCGACGCGGAGCCGCTCGCCGTCGGCGTCGCGGCGCGCTGCCTGCTGCCGCTGGTGCAGGTCACGCCGCGCGGGCTGTGGCGGAAGAGCGGTCAGGTGGCGTTGACCACCGCCGAGCAGTGGTTCGGGCGGGAGTCCGGGCCGGTCCCGGCGCCCGACGCGACCGTACTGCGCTACCTCGCGGCGTTCGGCCCCGCGTCGGTCAAGGACACGCAGACCTGGTGCGGGCTGACGCGGCTGCGGGACGCCTTCGAACGGCTGCGGCCCCGGCTCATCACCTTCAGGGACCCGTACGGCGTGGAGCTCTTCGACCTCCCGGACGCGCCCCGGCCCGACGAGGACACCCCGGCGCCGCCGCGCTTCCTGCCGGAGTTCGACAACCTGCTGCTGTCCCACGCGGACCGTACGCGGGTGGTGCCGGCGGAGTACAAGGGACGCATCTGGAGGGGCAACCAGGGCCACTCCACCTTCCTGGTCGACGGCTTCGTGGCGGGGATCTGGCGGCTGGAGGAGACAAAGGACGGCGCGTCGGCCGCACTGACGGTCGCGCCCCTCGGCCCGCTCACGCGGGCGCAGCGGGCGGCGCTGGAGGAGGAGGGCGAGTACGTACTCGCGACCATGACATCGGCCGGTACGCGCGACGTACGGTTCGGCGACCTCCCGGCGCGGGGCGGGGCCGGGTGAGCCGGCCGCGGGTGCCCGCACGTGCGCCGGGTGGTCCGCGCGCGTGCCGGGCTTCCGGTCGGCGTCGCCGGCCCCCGCCCGGGAGGCCCGGCCGCGCCGGTCTCACGGCAGCAGACCCGCGCGGCGGGCCGCCACCACCGCCTCCAGGCGGGTGTGCGCGCCCAGCTTCCGCATCGCGGAGCGCAGGTAGCCCTTCACCGTCTCGGGGCGCAGGCCCAGCCGGTTCCCCGCCACCGCGTTCGTCGAGCCCGCCGCCACGCACGCCAGTACGTCCGTCTCGCGCGGCGTCAGCGCCACCTGGTGCGCCCGCCGCGGTGCCGGGCCCCCCGCGGCCGCGGCCGCGAGCCGGCCGCAGACAGAGAGCAGTTCCTCGCGCAACGCCGGGTCCACGACGCGGGGCGCCAGCGCGCGCAGTTCGCGGTGCGCACCCCTGACGAGCTCCCACGCCCCGGGGCCCGCCACCGGTTCGCTCGCCGCCGCCAGCAGCCGCCGCACCTCGTCCCGTACGACCAGGGACTGCTCCACTTCGCGCGCGGCGTCCATCGCCGCGTTCAGCGCGCGGTCGCCGAGCGGTCGCGCCTCGCGCAGGGCCGCGTACAGCACGCCGCGCACTTTCCGGCGGACGACCACGGGCACGGCAAGCACCGCGCGCAGGCCCTCGGATGCGACCGCCACGTCGTACTCGTGGCTGATGTGCCGCGACGCGTGGTAGTCCGTGACCGCGCACGGGCGCGACAGCGCCATGGACTTCCCGCCGAGCCCATTGCCCGGTGCGATGACGAGTCCGTGCAGCGCGCGCGTCGCCGCACCGCTCAGCTCGGCGATACGCAGCCGACGGCCTTCGGCGGGCAGCAGACCGCCGAAGGCGACGGGCAGTCCGGAGGCCCGGCACATCCGAGACAGTGCCGCTTGCATCTCTACCGCCTCGGCGACATCCCCCACGAGAGTTTCCCTTCACCCCCGTACGGGGGTAGTGAGACCAGGTCACTGATTACACGATGGCAGGGAGCGGTCCGGCAATGGTCCGGCAACGAGGAGGACGCATGGTGGCACGAGGCGACGCGACGGAGCAGTTCCGGGCGGCCCGGGACTTTCTGCTCCAGCACCGGGAGGACTACGAGGCGGCGTACGACGGCTTCGTCTGGCCGCGTCCCGAGCGGTTCAACTGGGCGCTCGACTGGTTCGACCGGATCGCCGAGGGCAACGGCAGGACCGCCCTGCACATCGTCGAGGAGGACGGCCGACGCACCGAGATCTCCTTCGAGGAGCTGTCGGCACGTTCCGGGCAGGTCGCCAACTGGCTGCGCGCGCAGGGCGTCGGGGCGGGTGACCGTGTCCTGGTCATGCTCGGCAACCAGGCCGAGCTGTGGGAGACCGCCCTCGCGGCGATGAAGCTGCGGGCCGTGGTCATTCCGGCCACGCCGCTGCTCGGGGCCGCCGATCTGCGGGACCGGATCGAGCGGGGCAGGGCACGGCATGTGATTGTGCGGGACGAGGACGCGGCGAAGTTCGACTACGTGCCGGGGGTCTACGGCCGGATCGTCGTGGGAGGCGGTGCGGGCGGCCGCGCAGGCTGGCTGTCGTACTCCGATGCCTACAACAGTGCGCAGGGCTTCGAGCCCGACGGGGTGACGCGCGCCGACGATCCCCTGATGCTCTACTTCACCTCCGGTACCACGGCCCGGCCCAAGCTCGTCGAGCACACGCACGCCTCTTACCCCATCGGGCATCTGACGACGATGTACTGGATCGGGCTCAAGCCCGGCGACGTCCATCTCAACATCTCCTCGCCGGGCTGGGCCAAGCACGCCTGGTCGAACCTCTTCGCCCCGTGGAACGCCGAGGCGACCGTCTTCATTCACAACTACTCACGCTTCGACCCGGCCACGCTGATGGCCGAGATGGACCGCGCCGGCGTCACCAGCTTCTGCGCCCCGCCGACCGTCTGGCGCATGCTGATCCAGGCGGACCTCGGCCGACTGCGCACGCCGCCGCGCGAGGCCCTCGCGGCGGGGGAGCCGCTCAATCCCGAGGTCATCGAGACGGTGCGGCGCGAGTGGGGCGTGACGATCAGGGACGGCTTCGGACAGACGGAGACGTCCGTCCAGGTCGCCAACACCCCGGGGCAGCGGCTCCTGGCCGGTTCGATGGGGCGGCCCAGCCCCGGCTTCGTCGTCGAACTGCTGGACCCGGTGACGGGGAAGCCGGGCATGAGCGAGGGCGAGATCTGCCTCGATCTCGCCGCGGCGCCGGTCGGGCTGATGACCGGTTATCACGGTGATCCCGAGCGCACGGCGGAGGCCATGGCGGGCGGCTACTACCGCACCGGAGACATCGGGGCGCGGGACGCGGACGGATACATCACCTATATCGGGCGATCCGATGACGTTTTCAAGGCCTCGGACTACAAGATCTCGCCCTTCGAGCTGGAGAGCGCACTGCTCGAGCACGAGGCGGTGGCCGAGGCGGCGGTCGTGCCCGCGCCCGACCCGGTGCGGCTGGCCGTGCCGAAGGCCTACGTCGTGCTCGCCGAGGGATGGGAGCCGGGGCCCGACACTGCCAGGGTGCTCTTCGCCCACTCGCGGTCGGTGCTCGCTGCGTATCAGCGGATCCGGCGGATCGAGTTCGCAGACCTGCCCAAGACGGTGTCCGGCAAGATCCGTCGGATCGAGCTGCGCGAGCGCACGGCGAGGGGCTCGGAGGCGGAGTACGACGAGGGGGACTTGGGATGAGCGCCAACACGCACACGCAGACGAACGCGCACACGACCACGCACACGCGCAAAAGTTCGTACACGCACGGGACCGGCAACACGCCGCTTCTCGGTGACACCATCGGCCAGAACCTCGACCGGGCGATCGCGGCGTACCCGGAGCGGGAGGCGCTCGTCGACGTGGCGGCGGGGACCCGCTTGACGTACGCCGAATTCGGCGCCGCCGTCGACCAGTTGGCGCGTGGGCTGCTCGGGACGGGCGTCGGCAAGGGCGACCGGGTCGGAATCTGGGCGGTGAACTGCGCCGAGTGGGTGCTCGTGCAGTACGCCACCGCCCGGATCGGCGCGGTCATGGTGAACATCAACCCGGCGTACCGGGCGCACGAGCTGGCGTACGTACTCGACCAGGCCGGGGTCTCGGTCCTCTTCGCCTCGCAGTCCCACAAGACGAGCGACTACCGCGCCCTGGTCGGCCAGGTGTGGCCCGACTGCCCCGGGCTGCGGGCGGTCCACTACATCGGGGACGCTTCGTGGGACGTGTTGCCGGCCGCGGCGAGCCGGGTCACCGACGCCCAACTGGCCGCTCACGAAGCACAGTTGTCCTGCGACGACCCGGTGAACATCCAGTACACCTCGGGTACGACCGGCTTCCCGAAGGGCGCCACCCTCTCCCACCACAACATCCTCAACAACGGCTACTTCGTCGGGGAGACGGTCGGCTACACCGAGCAGGACCGGGTCTGCCTGCCCGTCCCGTTCTACCACTGCTTCGGCATGGTGATGGGCAACCTCGCGGCCACCTCCCACGGCGCCTGCATCGTCGTCCCGGCCCCGTCGTTCGACCCGGCCGCGACACTGCGAGCCGTCCAGGAGGAGCGGTGCACCTCGCTCTACGGCGTCCCGACGATGTTCATCGCGGAGCTGGGCCTCGCGGACTTCTCCTCGTACGACCTGTCCTCGCTGCGCACCGGAATCATGGCCGGCTCGCCATGCCCGGTGGAGGTCATGAAGCGGGTCGTCGCGGAGATGCACATGGCGGAGGTGTCCATCTGTTACGGCATGACGGAGACCTCCCCGGTCTCCACCCAGACCCGCCGCGACGACGACCTGGAGCGCCGTACGGGCACGGTCGGCCGGGTCCTGCCGCATGTCGAGATCAAGATCGTCGACCCGGTGACGGGCGTGACGCTGCCGCGCGGTGAGGCGGGTGAGCTGTGTACCCGCGGCTACAGCGTGATGCTCGGCTACTGGAACGAACCGGCGAAGACGGCGGAGGTCGTCGACGCGGGCCGCTGGATGCACACGGGCGACCTGGCGGTGATCCGCGAGGACGGTTACGCGCAGATCGTCGGCCGCATCAAGGACATGATCATCAGGGGCGGCGAGAACGTCTATCCGCGCGAGATCGAGGAGTTCCTCTACGGCTACCCCAAGATCTCCGACGTCCAGGTGGTGGGCCTCCCCGACGAACGCTACGGCGAGGAGATCCTGGCCTGCGTGGTCCCCCGCGACCAGGACGACCCGCCGACCCTGGACGAGCTCACGTCGTACTGCCGCGACCAGCTGGCCCACTACAAGATCCCGCGCCGCCTGGAGATCATGGAGGCGTTCCCCATGACGGTCAGCGGGAAGGTCAGGAAGATCGAACTGCGGGAGCGCTTCCAGGGCTAGGCCGGGTCACGGGCGGTCGGCGCCTACGGCGACACGGTCCCGGCCCGGTGGGGGCCGGGGCTCACCCTTCCCCGCCCGTCACAGCTCGCACCGCATGCAGACCCTCGGCCAGCGGTCGAGGCCGTGCGCGGCCTCCTCGCGCCTGATGTTCCGGAGCCCGGCCGTCAGCTCGGCGTCGGCGAGGGTCCGGAAGCCCAGTCGCGCGTAGTAGGGGGCGTTCCACGGAACCTCCGCGAAGGTGGTGAGCGTGAGCGCCGTGAGTGTCTCGTCGGCGGTGGCGTGGCTCGCGACATGGGTGATCAGCGCGCGTCCGAGGCCGCGCCGGGAGGCGCGCGGGTGCACCGAGACCTGCTCGATGTGCGCCGCCGCGTCCACGACGTCCCAGATGAGGTACGCGTCGGCGCGGTCGTCGGCGTCGGCGGCGACCCAGGCGCGGCCGGCCCGCCGGTAGCCGTCCAGCACCTCGAGGGCGGGCGGCTCGTCGTCGGCGATCGCGGCCATGCCCAGGGCGCGGAAGGGCTCACCGGCGGCGCGTTCGATCGCCTGGAGGCGGGGGAGTTCGGCGAGAGTGGCGTGACGTATGCGCATGGTCGAGTATCGCTGCCGGTCGCGGTCGTCGTCGCGGTCTTTGTCGTGGGGCTCCGAGCCGCCGTCGCCGCTCAGGCGCCGGTACTGATCAGCTCGTCCGCCGGGCGGTTGACCGGTTGTGGCGTGCCCGTGAGGTCCATGACGAAGAGCGGCACCCCGAGGGTGTCCGCGCGGGCCCGCGCGTCGTCGGCGTACCCCGCGAGGGAGAAGAACACGCTCACGGCGGACGCGCTGAGCCCGTGCAGCCACAGGCACTCGACATCGCGCAGAGCGGCGGGGCGGGTCGTCGGGTCGACCTGGGCGACCATTCCCGGCGCCCGCAGGTCGATGCCGGAGGCCGGCCGCTCGGGGGACTGCATGATGTCGCGGAACCCGAGCCATTTGAGGTAGAGCGCCGCTGCGGTCACCGCGTCCCGCGCGGTCCTGATGGTCATCGGGCGGAACTTCGGACGCGGGGGAGCCGCGGTCGGCGGCAGCGGGATGTGCGCCGGACGTCCGCCGGCCGGGGCGGGCGTCCGCCCGCCGCCGGTGGTGGGCGCGGGCGGTGCGGAGCGCGGTACGGGGCGTACCGGAATGCGCAGGACCGCGCCGCAGGCGCACCCCAGCTCGGGTTGCGGCCACTGGTCCTGGCGCCCGCAGGAGCCGCACAGCACGGTCACCCACGCGTCGGTCCAGGTGCGGTGCGTGATCCGCTCCGGGACCGCGCCCCGTAACAGCGGCGGCGCCAGCGGCTCCCCGCACGCGCACGGGAAGACCGGTGGCGTGAAGGTGTGCTGGCGACGGCATGCCGGGCAGCGCACCGGCACGTTCTCTCCCATGACCGTCCCCCTCGGACCGTCGGCGTGTCCCTGTGCCGCACGTGCGTGTGCGGGTGACCGCGGTACGTGCGGCTGCGCACCTGTGACCGCGGTATGCCGCCCATCGTCCACCAAGAGCGAGGCGTTGGGGAGGGACTTCAACCAATGCCCGCCCTTGACGCGCGCCGGACCTCACCTTAGATTGCTTCCGTATAGCAGAATTGAAATTCCGCATTATGGAAACTATGGAGTGAGGCTCACCGGCCCGCAACGGTGAGGTCGCTCCGACTGGCCGAGCAGGAGTACGCGATGCCTCGAATGACCGCAGCCCGAGCCGCAGTCGAGATCCTCAAGCGCGAAGGCGTCACGAACGCGTTCGGTGTGCCGGGCGCGGCGATCAACCCGTTCTACAAGGCCCTCCAGGCGGGCGGTGGCATCGACCACACGCTCGCCCGCCATGTCGAGGGCGCGTCCCACATGGCCGAGGGCTACACCCGCACCAAGGCGGGCAACATCGGTGTCTGCATCGGTACGTCCGGCCCCGCCGGCACCGACATGATCACCGGCCTGTACTCCGCGATCGGTGACTCCATCCCGATCCTGTGCATCACCGGCCAGGCGCCCACCGCGGTGATCCACAAGGAGGACTTCCAGGCCGTCGACATCGCGTCGATCGCCAAGCCGGTCACCAAGTGGGCCGTCACCGTGCTGGAGGCCGCGCAGGTCCCCGGCGTCTTCCAGCAGGCGTTCCACCTGATGCGCTCCGGCCGCCCCGGCCCGGTCCTCATCGACCTGCCGATCGACGTCCAGTTGACCGAGATCGAGTTCGACCCCGAGACGTACGAGCCGCTGCCGGTCTACAAGCCCGCGGCCACCCGCAAGCAGGTCGAGAAGGCAGTCGCGATGCTGCTCGAGTCCGAGCGGCCGCTGCTCGTCGCGGGCGGCGGCATCATCAACGCCGACGCGTCCGAGCTGCTCGTCGAGTTCGCCGAGATCACCGGCGTCCCGGTCGTCCCGACCCTGATGGGCTGGGGCATCCTCCCCGACGACCACGAGCTGAACGCCGGCATGGTCGGCCTCCAGACCTCGCACCGCTACGGCAACGCGACCTTCCTGGAGTCGGACTTCGTCCTCGGCGTCGGCAACCGCTGGGCCAACCGTCACACCGGTGGCCTGGACGTCTACACCAAGGGCCGCACGTTCGTCCACGTCGACATCGAACCCACCCAGCTCGGCAAGATCTTCGCCCCGGACTACGCGATCGCGTCCGACGCCAAGGCCGCGCTGGAGCTCTTCGTCGAGGTGGCGAAGGAGCTCAAGGCCGCGGGCAAGCTGCCGGACCGCTCCGAGTGGGCCGCCTCCGCGCAGGAGCGCAAGGCCACGCTCCAGCGGCGTACGCACTTCGACAACGTCCCGATGAAGCCGCAGCGCGTGTACGAGGAGATGAACCGCGCCTTCGGCCCCGAGACCCGGTACGTCACCACCATCGGCCTCTCGCAGATCGCCGGCGCGCAGATGCTGCACGTCTACCGGCCGCGCCACTGGATCAACTGCGGCCAGGCGGGCCCGCTCGGCTGGACGATCCCGGCCGCGCTCGGTGTCGCCACCGCCGACCCCGAGACCCCGGTCGTCGCGCTCTCCGGCGACTACGACTTCCAGTTCATGCTCGAAGAGCTGGCCGTCGGCGCGCAGCACAACATCCCGTACGTCCACGTCCTGGTGAACAACGCGTACCTCGGCCTGATCCGCCAGGCGCAGCGCAACCTCGACATCAACTTCCAGGTCAACCTGGAGTTCGAGAACATCAACTCCCCGGAGCTGGGCGTCTACGGCGTGGACCACGTCAAGGTCGCCGAGGGCCTCGGCTGCAAGGCGATCCGCGTCACCGAGCCGGACCAGCTGCTGCCTGCCTTCGAGGAGGCGAAGAAGCTCGCCGCCGAGTACCGCGTCCCGGTGGTCGTCGAGGCGATCCTGGAGCGTGTCACGAACATCTCGATGGGCGTCCAGATCGATGGCGTCAACGAGTGGGAAGAGCTGGCCACCGAGCCGGGCCACGCCCCGACGGCGATCCGTCCGCTCGTCTGACGGACCCCGCCCCCGCTCCGCCCCTTGTCCCGTTCCGGGGCCCGGTCTGCTCCCGCAGGCCGGGCCCCGGGCGTTTCACGGGCGCGTACACCTCATTGCGTCCCCCGGCTTGCGGAGGGCGGACTCAGCGGTTGATCTTGATCCAGCACCTCATCCGGTGCCCATCCGGTCATACCGCTCGAGGGAGTGTCCCTGTGCGCCTGAACTGCCCTGTGCCGTCCCGCTCGTCCCGGTCGGGGGTACGCGCCGTCGTCGGCATGCTCGCGACGCTCGCACTCGCCGCCGTTCCCGGTGTGGCCGGACCCGCGGCCGCCGCCGACACCCGCCGGGCGCCCGCGGCGGACCCCGCGGCGGACCCCGCGGCGGACCCCGCGGCGGTCCGCGACTGGAACGCCATCACCACCCAGACGATCAGCGCCAACCTCGGCGCCATGCACCCCTCCGGGCAGGTGGCCGTCTGGCACGGGTTCGTCTCCGCCGCCGTCTACAACGCCGTCGTCGGCATCCAGGGGAAGTACGCCCTCTACAAGTGGCAGGCGCGGGGGCCCGCCACCGCGTCCCCCGAGGCGGCGGCCGTGACCGCCGCGCACCACGTACTGCTCACCTACTTCCCCGCGTCCCGGACCGGGCTCGACGCCGAGTACGCCAAGTCCCTCGCCAAGATCCCCGACGGCCGCGCCGAGGACCAGGGCGTGGCCTACGGGAAGCGCGCCGCCGAACACATCGTCAAGCTCCGTGAGGGCGACGGCCGTTACGAACCGGTCGAGTACACCCCTCCGCCCGCACCCGGCGTCTGGCGGCCCACCCCGCCCGCCCACCAGCCCTACCTCGACATCTGGCTCGGCACGATGCGCCCGTTGCTGCTCGAGGCCCCGGACCAGGCGCGCCCCGGCCCGCCGCCCGCACTGTCCTCGGCCCGCTACGCGAGGGACGTGAACGAGGTGAAGGCCATGGGCGCCAAGACGGGCTCGGGCAGAACCGCGCACCAGACCGAGACCGCCCTCTTCTTCGGCGGCAATCTGCTGGTGCAGTTGCAGACGGCCTTCCGGGACTACGCCGACCGGCATCGCCTCGGCCTCGCCGACACGGCGCGGCTGTTCGCCGCGGTCAACACCTCGGCGGCCGACGCGGTGATCACCGCGTGGGACTCCAAGCTGCGCTACGGCTTCTGGCGGCCGGTCAACGCCATCCAGCTGGCCGACACCGACGGCAACCCCGCGACCGAGCCGGACCCGCAGTGGCAGCCGCTGCTCGTCACGCCTCCGCACCCCGACTACATCAGCGGTCACGCGGCCGTCGCCGGCGCCGTGATGCGCACGGCGACCGGCGTTCTGGGCACCTCACGCATCGACCTGCACGTCCGGTCCGAAGCCACCGCGACCGCACGGCATTACGAGCACGCAGACCGGTTCAACCAGGACATGGTCGACGCCCGGGTGTGGGGCGGAATCCACTTCCGCAGCGCTGACATCGCCGGGTGCGACGCCGGCAGCCGCGTCGGGGACTGGGCGCTCGGCCACTACTTCCGGCCGCTGCGCAAGGCCGCGCCACCGACGTCGCGACCGGTGTCGCGACCGGCTCACGCGGCGCCGAATTCGATGTCGCCGCAGGTCGCTCCTCCGAAGTGTTCGCGCTGAAGTCCGCATCTCCCTCTAATCGGTTAATTAACCCGCATGGGGACATGACCGCCCCACCGGTTGGGGATGTGTCGGAAATCGATCGCACACCGTCTGGAGCAACGTGGAGACCACCGGCACCGTATGGAGCTGTCCCTTCGACTACGCGGAGGCCCTCGAGTTCGACCCCCAGCTCCGGCAGATGCTGGAGGCCGAGCCAGTGGCCCGCATCCGGATGCCGTACGGCGAGGGCGAGGCCTGGCTCGTCACACGCTACGAGGACGTGCGGACGGTGACCACCGACCGGCGGTTCAGCCGCAGCGCCGTCAAGGGCCGCGACTTCCCGCGGATGACGCCGGAGCCCATCGTGCAGTCCGAGTCGATCAACCTGATGGACCCGCCGACCAGCAGCCGGCTGCGCAGCCTGGTCGCCAAGAGCTTCGCGCCGCGCCATGTGGAGCGGATGCGTGAACGCACCCAGAGCGTCGTGGACCTGATGCTCGACCGGATGACGGACCTGGGTTCACCCGCCGATCTCGTCGCACATGTGGCGGCGCCGCTGCCGCTCATGACGATCTGTGAGGTTCTCGGCATCCCCGAGGACGACCGGCCCCGGCTGCGCGCCCACGCACTCACCATGATGGACGTCGGCGCCGCCAACCGGGACGCGGCCGTCCGCGCCAAGGCGGAACTGCGCGCCTACTTCGCCGGGCTCAGCGCCGAGCGGCGCCGGGCCCCCGGCGACGACATGATCAGTACGCTGGCGACCGCCCGCGACGGTGCCGAACTGCTCGATGACGACGAGCTGGCGGTCATGTCGATGGTGCTGCTCATCACGGGCCAGGACACCACGACGTACGAGCTCGGGAACATCGCGTACACCCTGCTCACCCGCCCCGACGTGCTCGCCACGCTCCGCGCGCGCCCCTCGGCCCTTCCGGCCGCGATCGAGGAGCTCCTGCGCTTCATCCCCTTCCGCAAGGGCGTCGGCATCCCGCGCGTCGCCACCGAGGACGTGGAGTTGGGCGGGGTGCTGATCCGGGCCGGGGACGTCGTCCATGTCTCGTACCTCACCGCGAACCGGGACGAGCGGAAGTTCGACCGGCCCGACGAACTGGACGTGGACCGGGCCACCGTCCCCCACATGACCTTCGGCTGGGGCGCGCACCACTGTCTCGGAGCGCCTCTCGCCGCGATGGAGCTCGAGGTCGTGTTCGCCGCGCTCCTCGACCGCTTTCCCGGGCTGCGGCTCGCGGTGGAGCCGTCCGAGGTGCGCTGGAACACGACGTCGATCTGGCGCTACCCGCTCGGCCTGCCCGTCGCGTGGTGACGACCGCCTGTGGTGACGACCGCCCAGTGGTGACGACCGCGCGGCGACACCGCTGCCCGGCATGAGACAAGGAAGAACATGGCCACACTGTGCCGACCGTCCGTCGCCGTACCCGACCACGTCATCACGATGGAGCAGACACTGGAGCTGGCCCGCGAGACACACGCGGACCATCCGCAGCGGGACCTCGTCCTGCGCCTCATCCAGAACACGGGTGTCCTCACCCGCCACCTCGTCCAGCCGATCGAGGACACCCTCCGGCACCCCGGTTTCGAGACCCGCAACCGGCTGTACGAGGCCGAGGCGAAGTCACGTGTTCCCGGCGTCGTACGTCAGGCGCTCGCCCACGCCGAGGTGGAGCCGGGTGACATCGACCTGATCGTCTATGTCTCCTGCACCGGCTTCATGATGCCGTCGCTGACCGCCTGGCTGATCAACACGATGGGCTTCAGGTCGCAGACCAGACAGCTGCCCATCGCCCAGCTCGGCTGCGCGGCGGGGGGTGCCGCGATCAACCGTGCCCACGATTTCTGCACCGCGTATCCGCAGGCCAATGTGCTGATCGTGTCCTGCGAGTTCTGCTCGCTGTGCTACCAGCCGACCGACCTCGGGGTGGGCTCACTGCTCTCCAACGGTCTGTTCGGCGACGCGATCTCGGCGGCCGTGGTGCGCGGCGAGGGGGGCGTCGGCATGCGGATCGAGCGCAACGGCTCCCATCTCGTGCCGAACACCGAGGACTGGATTTCGTATGCCGTACGGGACACCGGGTTCCACTTCCTGCTCGACAAGCGGGTCCCCGGAACCATGGAGATGCTCGCCCCGGCCCTCAAGTCGCTGGTGGCCCAGCACAGTTGGGAGGTGGCACAGATGGACTTCTTCATCGTCCACGCGGGCGGGCCGCGCATCCTCGACGACCTGTGCCACTACCTGGACCTCCCGCCGGAGATGTTCCGGTTCAGCCGGGCCACGCTCACCGAACGTGGGAACATCGCCAGTTCCGTCGTCTTCGACGCGCTGGCCCGGCTGTTCGACGAGGGCACCGTAGAGAACGGCGCCGGCGGGCTCATCGCCGGATTCGGGCCCGGCATCACGGCGGAGACCGCCATCGGCCGGTGGGTGGGCGCCGCCCCGGCCGCCGTCCCCGCGGCCGCGCGGGCCGTTGAGGCCGCGGTGTCGGTGGGCTGACCCCCGGCCCCCGAGTGCCCGGGAACGCCTGAAGGGCGCGGGGCGGGTACGGGACCGTCCGTACCCACCCCGCGCCCTGGCAGGGGGAACCTGATGCCGCCCGACGGCACGAGACTGGCGCGACAGGACGTTCGCGCCGTCGGGCGGAGCTGTTGAGGAAGGGGTTCCGCGGCGGGGGCGATGAGCTTTCGGGCGTCCTCCCCTCAGGTCGAGGAGGGCGCACCTGGAGCCTTGACCACCGCACTGGCTCGCTCGCCGCCGCGGCACCCATTCCGTCCGTGACCCTCGGCCACCCCTCATTCGGGCCGACGGTACGGACTGCACCACCGGCCCGACCTCCCGTCAGGCCCGCGATGCGGTCTCGGTGTTCTAGTCCTCGCGCAGGGCGCGGACCGCTTCCTCGACGCGCTTGCCGTACTCCGCGTCCGCGGCGTGGAAGTGCGCGAGGTTCTTCTCGATCACGTCGTCGCGGCTGACCTGCGAGAGGCCACCGGCGATGTTCGCGATCAGACGGGACTTCTCCTCGTCCGACATCAGCCGGTAGAGCTCACCGGCCTGGAAGAAGTCGTCGTCCTTGACGTGGGCGGGCGCCTCGTGCGTGCCCGTCCAGCCGGTCAGCGCGAGCGGGGCGGAGAGCGCCGCGTCCGTCTGGGCCGGGCCCTGGTACGAGTTGGGCTCGTAGTTCTTGTCGTGGCGCGAGCCGTAGCGCGTGGCGTAGAGACCGTCGCGCCCGTAGTTGTCGGCCACGGTCGCCTTCGGGGCGTTCACCGGCAGCTGGGTGTGGTTCACACCGAGGCGGTAGCGGTGGGCGTCCGCGTAGGCGAAGAGGCGGCCCTGGAGCATCTTGTCGGGCGAGGGGCCGATGCCCGGAACGAAGTTGTTCGGGGAGAACGCGGCCTGCTCGACCTCGGCGAAGACGTTGTCCGGGTTCCGGTCGAGGACCAGCCGGCCGACCCGCTGGAGCGGGTAGTCGGAGTGCGGCCAGACCTTCGTCAGGTCGAACGGGTTGAACCGGTAGTCCGCGGCCTCGGCGGCCGGCATGACCTGGACGTACAGCGTCCAGGACGGGTTCACGCCGCGCTCGATGGCCTGGAGCAGGTCTGTCTGGTGCGAGTTGGCGTCCTTGCCCACGAGTTCGGCGGCCTGCTCGGACGACAGCGAACGGATGCCCTGGTTCGTCTTGAAGTGGTACTTGACGAAGAAGGCCTCGCCCTGGGCGTTCGTCCACTGGTAGGTGTGCGAGCCGTAGCCGTTCATGTGGCGGTACGAGGCGGGGATGCCGCGGTCGCCCATCAGCCAGGTGATCTGGTGCGTCGACTCGGGGGAGTGCGCCCAGAAGTCCCAGACGTTGTCCGGCTCCTGCTTGCCCGTGAAGGGGTCGCGCTTCTGGGAGTGGATGAAGTCGGGGAACTTGATCGGGTCCTTGATGAAGAACACCGGGGTGTTGTTGCCGACGAGGTCGTAGTTGCCCTCTTCGGTGTAGAACTTCAGCGCGAAGCCGCGCGGGTCACGGACCGCGTCCGCGCCGCCCAGGTTGTCGGCGACGGTCGAGAAGCGGATGAACGTCTCGGTCCGCCTGCCCACCTCGCCGAGGAAGTTCGCGTGGGTGAAGCCGGTGACGTCGTCGGTCACCTCGAAGTAGCCGTACGCACCCGAGCCGCGGGCGTGGACGACGCGCTCCGGGATGCGCTCACGGTTGAACCGGGCCAGCTTCTCCAGCAGGTGCTGGTCCTGGAGGAGGAGCGGGCCGCCGACACCGGCGGAGGCGGAATTCTGGTTGTCGGCGACCGGGGCGCCTGACTCGGTCGTGAGCACACGCTTCGACATGGGGACCTTCCTGCGGAAATCTGCTGGCGGCGTGAGGAGCGTAAGTACGCACCGAGCGTGACGTCAACAGTTTGTTGAAGTTGAAGAGAGGGATCGGCGCGGACGGAGGCGAAAAAAATTGAATCCGGGCGGCGGCGGCGCCTGGGCGCGACAGGACAGGTGTCAGCGCTGCCGCCACCCGGAAATCAGGGGGTGATCAGCTCTGGGCGGGCTGACCGGAGAGGCGCTCGACGGAGCGCAGCAGGGCTGAGTGGTCGAGGCCACCGTCGCCCTGGGCGCGCAGCGAGGCGACCAGCTGGGCGACTACCGCGCCGACGGGGAGGGCCGCACCGACATTGCGGGCGGCGTCGGTGACGATGCCCATGTCCTTGTGGTGCAGATCGATCCGGAAGCCGGGGGCGAAGTCCCGGTTCAGGAAGTTGGCCTTCTTGCGGGTCAGCACGGTCGAGCCGGCCAGTCCGCCGTTGAGGACGTCGAGCGCCGCCTCGAGGTCCACGCCGGACTTCTCGAGGAAGACGACGGCCTCGGCGCACGCCTGGATGTTGACCGCGACGATCAGCTGGTTCGCGGCCTTCACCGTCTGGCCGGAGCCGTGCGGGCCGCACAGGACGATGGTCTTGCCGAGCGCCTCGAGCACCGGCTTGGCGGCGTCGAAGTCCTCCTGCGAACCGCCGACCATGATCGACAGTACGGCCTCGATGGCACCGGCCTCGCCGCCGGAGACCGGGGCGTCCAGGACGCGCAGGCCCTTCTCGGCGCCGGCCTTGCCCAGGTCGACGGAGGTCTGCGGGGTGATCGAGGACATGTCGATCAGGAGGGCGCCCTTCCTGGCGTTCTCCAGGATGCCGTCCGCGCCGTACGCGATCGCCTCGACCTGCGGGGAGGCGGGCACCATCGTGATGACGACGTCGGCGTCCTTGACGGCCTCGGCGATCGAGGACGCGCCCTTGCCGCCCGCGGCGACGAGGCGGTCGATCTTGGGCTGCTCCAGGGTGTAGCCGGTGACGTCGTAACCCGCCTTCAGCAGGTTCTCGGACATGGGGGAGCCCATGATGCCGAGGCCGATGAAGCCGATCTTGGGGAGGTTGCTCATGATGGGTGCCTCTTTCACGCGCTAAAAATGGTCAGTTCGAGAGCCAGCCGAAGGCTTCGGCACTCGGGCGGTCGCCGGGCTTGTACTCCAGGCCCACCCAGCCGTCGTAACCGGCCTTCTTGAGCTGGTCGAGCAGCTCTTCCAGGGGCAGCGAGCCGGTGCCGGGCGCGCCGCGGCCCGGGTTGTCGGCGATCTGCACGTGGCCGGTCTTGTCGGCGTACGCCGCGATCACCTCGGGGAGGTTCTCGCCGTTCATCGACAGGTGGTAGATGTCGAGGAGGAACTTGGCGTTGCCGAGCCCGGTCGCCTCGTTCACCTTGTCGACGACTGCGATGCCGGCCGGTGCGCTCACCAGCGGGTACAGCGGCGACTCCGGCTTGTTGAGCGTCTCGATCAGAAGGATCGCGCCCACCCGGTCGGCGGCGCGGGCGGCCACCACCAGGTTCTCGAGGGCGAGTTCGTCCTGTACGTCCGGGTCGACGCCCTCCACGCGGTTGCCGTAGAGCGCGTTGAGCGCCTTGCAGCCCACCGAGGCGGCGAAGTCCGCCGCGACGTCGATGTTGGCGCGGAAGCGGTCCGACTCCTCGCCGGGCACGGAGAGCGCGCCGCGGTCCGGGCCGGGCAGCTGCCCGGCGTAGAAGTTCAGGCCGACCAGCTGGGTGCCGGCCTCGTCGAGCGCCTTCTTGAGGGCGTCGAGCTCGGCCTGGTCGGGGGTGGGGGTCTCGATCCAGGGCCACCACAGCTCGACCGCCTTGAAGCCTGCCGCGGCGGCGGCCGCCGGGCGCTCGAGGAGCGGGAGTTCCGTGAAGAGGATCGAGAGGTTCACATCGAAGCGCTGGTCCGTGTAGCCCATGAGGGTTTCGGCGCTCCTTCCGTATCGCGGAAGTTGTTTTCTGCCTGATGGAATGTTGCCTGGTGGTCCGGAGGCCTGTCAAGAGGGTGTGTCCCGGCCGGGCGGCCTGACGGTGCGGAAGGTGCCCCCGGGGCGGTGGTGGCCAGGGGGGTGGCTGAAGGGTGACGGGCCGCTTCCCGTCGTGGTCGGTCTTCTATATGGCCGGTATTCGGTCGCGGCTCACAGGAAGCGCATAGGGAATGCATAGTTCATTTTTGTGGCCGACGTGTTTACCGGCGAGAACGGCATTTTGTGCCCTTGTGTCGAACGGTGGCCTGGACCTGTGCGGAATGACTGATTCGCAGTGCGGTGTGCCTTCATGAGAAGGAAATGAGAATTGACATGCCCGCATTGCTCTGAGCAGAATCGCGTCGCTCGCTCAACGAAGTGGGCAACGGGTTCAACAAGACGCGTTGAATGGGGAAAAGATGACGATCCGCAAAAATCTGGGTCTCGTCGGGGCCGGTGCCATGCTGATGCTGGGTGCCGGGGTGGGCCTCGCGCCCGCCGCAAGCGCGGCTTCCGTGGGGGACGGCCAGGCGGTTTCCACCTCGCAGTCGTCCAAGGGCCAGGTCAAGTCCGGCGTGGGCACCAAGTCCCTCAGCAAGGCCGGCGGCGCCGCCGCTGCCTCGCAGGGCGACGTGAACATCAACGCCAGCTGCTGGAACGGCAGCAGGTCGGGCAGAAACTTCTACATGACCTGTTCCGGCAACGGCTACCGGGTCTACGTGGACTGCTCGAACGGCTACCGGTACACCTTCGGGACGTACTACTACGGCACGTGGAACCACACGCTGACCTGTCCCTCCGGCACCAACGCCGTCTGGGGCGGCTCGATCGGCGGCTGATCCTCGCAGTCGGCCGCCTTCGGGGCGCCGGCTGAAGAAGGCCGAATCCAGGACTGTCCGGACAGTCCTGGATTCGGCCTTCTCGCGTTCGGCGCATTGGGGAATGATCTCTTCCCGTTGTTCTCAGATGAATCTCATAAATCTCTCAGCGATCTCTCTGGAGGGCGTTGCTATTCATGAGTCACACCGGAATTCGACAAGGAGCCTACGTTGAATCTGCAACCTTTAACCCGGCTGGGTGTCTCCTCTCTCGCCGTACTTCTTCCGCTGGCGCTGCTGACCGGATGCGGATCGGACGAGAAAAGCGACGTGCCTTCCGCCGGCGGGAAGACGTCGTCGGGCGGCAGCACCCAAAAGCCCGGCGCCGGAGATCCGGACGCCGACGTCCTCAAGTTCGTGCGGTGCCTGCGCGAGAACGACATCGAGGTCGAGGACCCGGAGACGAACGGCAACGTCTCCATCCAGGTCACGGACACCCAGGACCAGGCCAAGATCAGCAAGGCCCAGAACGCCTGCAAGCAGTTCATGGACGAGGGCGGCAGCGGTGGCGGCGGCGCGGCCGGCGGCGGCAAGGAGACCGAGGAACAGAAGGTGTGGCGGCTCAAGGTCGAACGCTGTCTGCGGGACAAGGGCTTCAAGATCGGCAGCGTCGCGGAGAGCGAGCGCGCGGCCCACGAGAAGGCGTCGAAGGCGTGCTACAAGGAAGCCGGTCCGGTGCCAGGTGCGGGACAGTGAGCGAGCACGAGACCGAGACCGGGGCCCGGACGGCTGTGAGTGACACCGAGGACCTCGGGCCGCGCCCCCGCCGCGCCCGCAGGCTGATCGTCTCCTGCGTGGTCGTGCTGACCGCGGGTGCCGCGGCCGTCGTGGTGGTCCGCGACCGCGCCGACGGCGCGCCCCCGCCGAAGCTCCCGCCGTCCGCGGCCACCGCCCCGGTGACCCGCGGCGACCTGACCGCGAGGGAGACCCTGGACGGGACCCTGGAGTACGCCGACGAGGTGTACCTGCCCAACCGGCTGACCGGCACGGTCACCTGGACGGCCCGCCCCGGAGCGACGGTCGCCCGGGGCGGCGTCCTCTACCGCATCGACGAGAAGCCCGTCGTGCTGCTGTACGGACGGATCCCGGCGTACCGGGCCTTCGCCCCGGGCATGTCCGACGGGGGTGACGTACGCCAGCTGGAGCAGAACCTCGCCGCCCTCGGCTACACCGGCTTCACCGTGGACGAGACGTACACCGACTACACGGCGTACGCGGTGAAACGCTGGCAGCGCGCCCTCGGTCTGCCGCGCACCGGACAGCTCGAACTCGGCCGGGTCCTGTTCGCCCCGCAGTCCGTACGGGCGGGCGAGGCCGACCGCAAACCCGGTGACGAGGCACAGGGCGGCAGCCCCGTACTGGACACGACCAGGGCCGAGCGCACCGTGACGGTGAAGGCGAAAATGTCCCAGCAGCGCCTGCTGCCCGTGGGCAAGAAGGTGACCGTCACGATCCCCGGCCGCGACAAGCCGGTCGCGGGCAAGGTCACCTCGGTCGGCACCGTCGTCGGCGGTGGCGGAGACAAGGGCGGTGACGACGAGGGCGGCGGCGACAACGGCGAAGGCGGCGGACAGAACCCCCAGGGCGGCGACCAGACCGTCACCGTACGCATCGCCCTCGTCGACCAGAAGGCCGCCGGCTCCCTGACCTACTCGCCGGTCCGCGTCGAGGCCGAGAACGAACGGCACCGCGACGTCCTGTCCGTGCCCGTCGCCGCGCTCCTCGCGCTGCGCGAAGGCGGTTACGGCGTGCAGGTCGTCGGGGACGGCCCCGGGGACCCCGACCGCATCGTCCCGGTCACGACCGGGCTGTTCAGCGGCGGCCGCGTCGAGGTGTCCGGGGAGGGCATCACCGAGGGCCTCAAGGTCGGGACGCCCGCGCTGTGAACGCCGTCAGCGAGGCGACGAACGCGCCGGCCGCCGGGCCGGGCGGCCCGCGGCCGCCCGAGCCCGTCATCGAACTCACCGACGTGACCCGCAGCTACCCGGGCACCCCGCCCGTGCACGCCGTACGCGACCTCTCCCTGCGGGTCCTGCCCGGCGAACTCCTCGCCGTGGTCGGTCCCTCGGGGTCGGGAAAGTCCACCCTGCTCAACCTGATCGGCACGCTCGACCGGCCGACCGGCGGCCGGGTGCGCATCGCGGGCTACCCCGTGGACCGGCTCTCCGACCGTCAGCTGTCGGCGCTGCGGGCGGAGCACATCGGCTTCGTCTTCCAGCAGTTCTTCCTCACCCAGGGCGTGAGCGCCGTCGACAACGTGGCGGAAGGGCTGTTGTACGCCGGACTGTCGCGGCGGGCCAGAACAGCCGCCGCCGCCGCGAGCCTGCGCCGGGTCGGTCTCGGCCACCGGCTGCGGCACCGCCCGCACGAGCTGTCCGGCGGCGAGCGCCAGCGCGTCGCCCTGGCCCGCGCGGTGGCCGGCCGCCCCTCCCTGCTGCTCGCCGACGAACCCACGGGGTCCCTCGACACCGCGTCCGGGGCACGCGTCGTCGAACTGCTGCGGGAGCTCAACGCCGACGGCACCACCGTCGTCGTCATCACCCATGACACGGAGCTCGCCGCCCGGCTGCCGCGCCGGGTGGTCATGCGCGACGGGCGGCTGGTCGAGGACCGCGGCGCCGCCGCCCCCCGTACCACCCAGGAGGCCGCCCGATGACCCCGCCCGTGCCCGACTCCGCGACCCGCTCGCCGTCCCGGCCCCCGCTGCGCCCCGCCCGGCTCGGCCCGCTCGACGTCCTGAGGCTGAGCCTGTCCGGGCTGCGTGCGAAACCCCTGCGCGCCGTCCTCTCCGCGGCCGGCATCTCCATCGGCATCGCCGCGATGGTGGCCGTGGTCGGCATCTCGACCTCCAGCCGCGCCGAACTCCAGGCCACCCTCGACACCCTCGGCACCAACCTGCTGCACGCCGAGGCGGGGGAGTCCCTGACCGGCGGGGAGGCGAAACTGCCGACCGGGGTGACCGCCATGGTGCGGCGTGTGCCGCCGGTCAACGAGGTGAGCGCCGTCGGCAAGATCGACGCCAAGGTGTACCGCTCCGACCTGATCCCCCGCGAGGAGACCAACGCCCTGGAGGTTTTCGCGGCGCACCCCGACCTCCTGGCGCCCCTGGGCGCACGCACCTCCAGCGGCACCTGGCTCAACCGGGCCACCGGCGAGTACCCGGCCGTCGTGCTCGGCTCCGCCGCGGCCCGCAGGCTGGGTGTCGTACGAGCCCATCCGGACGTCCAGGTCCTGATCGGCGGCCATCGCTTCACGGTGATCGGGGTCATCGAACCGGTCGTCCTCGCGCCCGAGCTGAACAGCGCGGCCCTGATCGGCTTCGGAGCGGCCGAGCGGACCCTGGGCTTCGACGGCCATCCCACCGCCGTGTACGTGCGGGCCGACGAGAACGCCGTGACCGACGTACGGGACGTCCTCGCCCGTACGGTCAATCCGGAGCAGCCGGACGCGGTACGGGTGGCCCGCCCCTCCGACGCGCTGGCCGCGAAGCTCGCCGCCGACGAGGCGTTCACCGGGCTGCTGCTGGGCATCGGGGCGGTCGCCCTGCTGGTCGGCGGGATCGGGGTCGCCAACACGATGGTCATCGCGGTACTGGAGCGGCGCGGCGAGATCGGCCTGCGCCGCGCTCTCGGCGCCACCCGCGGCCAGGTCCGCAACCAGTTCTTCACCGAGTCCCTGGTGCTCTCCGGGCTCGGCGGATGCGGCGGCGCGGCCCTCGGGCTGCTGATCACCACGGTGTACGCCGAGCATCGCGGCTGGCCCGTCGCGCTGCCCGCGAGCGCGGTGCTGGCCGGCGCTGCGGGCACCCTGGTCATCGGGGCCGTCGCCGGGCTGTACCCGGCGATGCGGGCCGCGCGCGTCTCGCCGACCACCGCGCTGGCGACCGGCTGACGGCGGGGGCTGACGGGGCCGTGCCCGCCGCCAGTACCGTGGGGGCATGGTGCGATTGAGAGTGGAGTTCACGACGGAGCCCTTCGATCTCGACGAGGCGCCGGCGCACGCGCTGGCAGCCCGCGAGGTCATCCAGGCGGCCGAGCTGGACGCTGTGGACGTAGGCCCGTTCGGGAACACCGCCGAGGGTGGCGCGGACGCGGTGCTGACGGCGGTCGACGCGCTGCTGCGCAGGTCCCTGGACGCGGGAGCCACCCGGGTCTCGTTGCAGGTCAACGTGATCGGGGAGGGCGAGAAGTGACGGATCTCGGCGGGCCTGAGGACCATCCCCTCGTCACCGCGGTCAAGCCTCTGGTCGACGCCATGGGCGGCGAGATGATGGTGCCGGAGCAGGCGCGGGGCGACGACGTGGTGCTGGCCTGGGAGGGCCGGGACGTCGTCGCCGTACGGCTGCCCCAGCTGTCGGACTCCCTCGACCACATCCTGGCGGCGCTGGAGCGCCGGCACGGGATGCCGCTGGCGGAGCTCGAGCGCAAGGAGAAGCAGTCGGTCGTACGAATCCTGGAGGCGCGCGGCGCCTTCTCCGTGCGGCACGGGGTGGAGACGGTGGCGAGCGCCCTGGGGGTCAGCCGCTTCACCGTCTACAACTACCTGAACAGGGAGAACGCCGCCAACGCGGCCAAGAGCGACTAGCCCGGCTGTCCAGTAAGTGGGCATATTTGATCGATCATTCGCAGAGGCCGCCGTCCGGACAACGGGTCGGCGGCTTTTGCGTTCGCGATATTTCAACAAAGTGTTGACGAGTTGTTCTTGAGGGCGTTAGCTATGCGCAGCCCGTCCAGCACGCCACGGAGGCTCCCGTGACTTCAGGTTCGACGCCGGGCCTCGCCCGGTTCAACACCTCGGCGGACAGCGAGGCCTCGGCCGCGCTCCACGAGGTGTGCGCCAGCTCGGCGTGGGGGAGCAAGATGCTCGCCCAGCGCCCGTACGCCAACGCGGAAGCCCTCTTCCTCGCCAGTGACGCCGCCATGGCGGAACTGGCCGCGGAGGACCTGGCCGAAGCGATGGCGGGCCACCCGCCGATCGGTCGGCCGAAGCCCGGTGACCCGACCTCCTCCCGCGAACAGCGGGGGATGGCCGGAGCGTCCGAGGAACTGAAAGCCGAGATGCTCGAACTGAACCTGGCCTACCAGGAGAAGTTCGGACATGTCTTTCTGATCTGCGCCACCGGTGCGACCGGTGAGCAGATGCGCGACGCGATGCGGGACCGGATCGGCAACACGGCCGAGGCGGAGCGCGAGATCGTGCGCACCGAACTCGGGAAGATCAACCGAATCCGGCTGACCCGTCTCGCAGAAGAGGACTGAGGACTGATGAGCACCGCGACCACCGCTTCGGTGTCCACACACATCCTGGACACCAGCATCGGACGCCCCGCCGAGGGTGTCGCCATCTCGCTCACCGCCCGCAGTGGCAGTGAGGCCGAGTGGGCGGCGCTCGGCGGGTCCGCGACCGACGCGGACGGGCGCTGCAAGGACCTGCCGGCCCTGCCGGAAGGCACGACCCACGTACGTCTCGACTTCGAGACCGAGGCGTACTTCCGTAATAAGCACAGTTCCAAGAAGCAAGCCGAGGCACAGCAGGACGCCCCCCGCGTAAGGGACAGCGGCGCGTTCTTCCCGGAGGTGGCGATCACGTTCGCCGTCGTGCCGGGCGAACACTTCCACGTACCGCTGCTGCTCAACCCGTTCGGCTACTCCGTATACCGAGGGAGCTAGCACCGACATGCCCACGATTCTCGGCCAGAACCAGTACGGCAAAGCAGAGAACCGCGTCGTCAAGATCACGCGGGACGGCGACACCCACCACATCAAGGACCTGAACGTCTCCGTCGCCCTCTCCGGCGACATGGACGACGTGCACTACTCCGGCTCGAACGCGAACGTCCTGCCGACGGACACCACCAAGAACACGGTGTACGCGTTCGCCAAGGAGTACGGCATCGAGTCCGCCGAGCAGTTCGGCATCCACCTCGCCCGCCACTTCGTGACGTCGCAGGAGCCGATCCAGCGCGCCCGGATCCGGATCGAGGAGTACTCCTGGGACCGCATCGCGACCTCGGACAACAACTCCAAGTTCATCGGCTCCGACGAGGTCAACCACTCCTTCGTCCGCAAGGGCCAAGAGCTGCGCACCACGCAGATCACCTTCGACGGTGAGAACTGGGAGATCATCTCCGGCCTCAAGGACCTCACGGTCATGAACTCCACCAACTCGGAGTTCTGGGGCTACGTCAAGGACCGGTACACGACGCTCAAGGAGGCGTACGACCGCATCCTGTGCACCGACGTCTCCGCCGCCTGGCGCTACAACTGGACCAGCGACGCGGACCGGATGCCCAACTGGGAGAAGTCGTACGCGCAGGCCAAGAAGCACATCCTGCAGGCCTTCGCCGAGACGTACTCCCTCTCGCTCCAGCAGACCCTCTACCAGATGGGTTCGCGCGTCATCAACAGCCGGAGCGAGATCGACGAGATCCGCTTCTCGCTGCCGAACAACCACCACTTCCTGGTCGACCTCGAGCCCTTCGGGCTGAAGAACGACAACGAGGTCTACTTCGCCGCCGACCGCCCGTACGGCCTCATCGAGGCCACCATCCTGCGGGACGGCGTCGAGCCGAAGATCCCGGTCGACATGACCAACCTCTGACGCGGGACGGTACGTCCCCCGCCCCGCTGTGCGGTAGGGCGGGGGCGCACCGGACCGGAGGGAACATCCCATGGCACAGCCTGCAATGGGGCCGGCAGAAGCAGCAGACGGCCCGTGTTCCGTCCCACCGGCAGGACCAGCAGGACCGGGCTTCGACGCGGTCGCCGGTCCGGTCGTCCACCCGGTGGACGAGAAGCTCCCCACCTCGCGGCTCGTCCCCGCCGCGCTCCAGCACATCGCCGCCATGTACGCGGGCGTCGTCACCCCTCCGCTCATCATCGGCCAGGCCGTCGGCCTGGACGCCGCTGGCATGACCCGGCTGATCGCCGCCAGTCTGCTCATCGCCGGTCTCGCCACCATCCTGCAGACCATCGGCATCGGCGGCTTCGCCGGAAACCGGCTGCCGTTCGTGAACGCCGCCTCATCGGCCGGCATCGCCCCGATGCTCGCCATCGCCGAGACCAGCGCCCCCGGACACCAGCTCCCGGCGATCTACGGAGCTGTGATGGTCGCCGGTGTCTTCTGCCTGACCGTCGGGCCCTTCTTCGGCCGGCTGCTCCGCTTCTTCCCGCCCCTGGTCACCGGCGTCGTCATCACCCTCATCGGCGTCACCCTGATGCCCGTGCCCGTCACGTGGGCGCAGGGCGGCGACAAGACCGCCGCCGACTTCGGCGCCATGAAGTACCTGGCCCTGGCCGCCTTCACCCTGGTGGTCATCCTGCTGATCCAGCGCTTCGGGAAAGGCTTCGTCAAACAAGTCGCCCTGCTGCTCGGCATGCTCATCGGCACGCTCGCCGCGATCCCCTTCGGCATGGCCGACTTCGGCGCCCTGAAGTCCGCGCCGGTCGCGGCGCTGCCCACCCCCTTCGCTTTCGGCGCCCCCGAGTTCCAGCCCGCCGCGATCCTCTCGCTGTGCATCGTGATGCTCGTACTGATGACGGAATCGTCGGCCGGCATGTTGGCGCTCGGCGAGATCTGCGACCGCAGGACCGACGGGCGGACCATCACCCGCGGCCTGCGCACCGACGGCATCGCGACCCTGTTCGGTCCGGTCCTCGGTGGCTTCCCGACCAGCGCGTTCGCACAGAACGTCGGCGTCGTCACGCTCACCCGCGTACGCAGCCGGTACGTCGTCGCCGTCGCCGGCGGCGCCCTCCTGGTCCTCGGCGCCTTCCCGGTGCTCGGCGCGGTCGTCTCCACCGTCCCGATGCCGGTACTCGGCGGTGCGGGGATCGTCCTCTTCGGCTCGATCGCGGTGAGCGGCATCCGTACGCTCTCCGAGGCCGGACTGGACGACAGCTCCAACATCATCCTCGTGGCGGTCGCGCTCGGCGCGGGCATCGTCCCGCTCGCCGCGCCCACCTTCTACACGGACTTCCCCGCCTGGGCCCAGACCGTGCTCGGCTCCGGAATCAGCGCCGGCGCCCTGGTCGCGGTCCTGCTCAACCTGTTCTTTCACCATCTCGGCACCCGGAGCCACGCGGCTGCGGCACTCAAATCCTCCTAGGGTCCTGCCGTGCCCACATCACTGAGAGAAGGACGCACCATGGCAGCATCGGCAGCCGCGCGCATCATCATCGAGAACTGTGCCATCGCCACCGTCGACGCCAACGACACCGAGTACGCCTCGGGGTACGTCGTGGTCGTCGGCAACCGCATCGAGTCGATCGGCGCGGGCAAGGCCCCCGAGGGCCTGGAGAACGTGGTACGCCGGATCGACGGCACGGGCCACCTGGTCACCCCCGGCCTGGTGAACACGCACCACCACTTCTACCAGTGGATCACCCGTGGCCTGGCCACCGACCACAACCTCTTCAACTGGCTGGTCGCGCTGTACCCGACCTGGGCGCGCATCGACGAGCCCATGGTGAAGGCGGCCGCGCAGGGCTCGCTGGCGATGATGGCCCGCGGCGGTGTGACCACCGCGATGGACCACCACTACGTCTACCCGAAGGGCTCCGGCGACCTGTCCGGCGCCGTCATCGGGGCCGCCTCCGACATGGGCGTACGCTTCACCCTCGCCCGTGGCTCCATGGACCGCAGTGAGAAGGACGGCGGCCTGCCGCCGGACTTCGCCGTCGAGACCCTCGAAGGCGCGCTCGCCGCGACCGAGGAGACCGTCAAGAAGCACCACGACGCGTCCTTCGACGCCATGACACAGGTGGCCGTCGCCCCCTGCTCGCCGTTCTCGGTCTCCACCGAGCTGATGAGGCAGGGCGCCGAACTGGCCCGCCGCCTGGGTGTGCGCCTGCACACCCACGGCAGCGAGACGGTCGAGGAGGAGCAGTTCTGCAAGGAACTGTTCGGCATGGGGCCGACCGACTACTTCGAGTCGACCGGCTGGCTCGGCAGCGATGTGTGGATGGCCCACTGCGTCCACATGAACGACTCCGACATCGCCGCCTTCGCCCGTACGGGCACGGGCGTCGCCCACTGCCCGTCCTCCAACGCCCGCCTCGCGGCCGGCATCGCCCGCGTCCCGGACATGCTCAAGGCCGGCGTCCCGGTCGGCCTCGGCGTCGACGGTACGGCGTCCAACGAGTCCGGCGAGCTGCACACCGAACTGCGCAACGCCCTGCTGATCAACCGCCTCGGCGCGCACCGTGAGGCGGCCCTCAACGCCCGCCAGGCGCTGCGCCTCGGAACGTACGGCGGAGCGCAGGTGCTCGGCCGCGCGGACCAGATCGGTTCGCTGGAGGCCGGCAAGCTCGCCGACCTGGTGATGTGGAAGATCGACGGCCTCGGCCACTCCACCATCGCCGACCCGGTCACCGCGATCGTCTTCGGCGCCGCGGCCCCGGTCACCCTGTCGCTCGTCAACGGCAAGCCCGTCGTCGAGGACAACCGCCTGATCACGGTGGACGAGGACGCCATCGCCCGCGACGCGCGGGCCGAGGCGCAGCGCCTCGCGCGGATCGTCGCGCAGGGCTGACCACCCCCATGGAAGTCCGGCTGAGGGGGACGGCCCTCAGCCGGCGGCCGCGGACCCGAGCGGGGTCCACGGCAGCTGTGCCCGGGGGCGCGTGCCCAAGTGCTCGCGCCTCCGGGGACGGTGACGATACGTCAGGGGTGCGGCCGCCCCGCGCCCCCAAGGCCCCACTGCCCCAAGGCCCCACTGGCCCAAAACCCCACGGCCCCGAGACCCCACAGCCCGCATACCCCCCATGCGTCATGCACGTCTGCACCACCTGCTTCAACGCACCACTCCGCACCACCTCCAAGACACCCACGTCCCCGCAGGCGTGTAACCGACCGGAGGAACCGCCGTGGCCGCCAAGCCCAGGTTTCGCAAAGATGCATCCGCCGAATCCGACTCCCCGTCCGGCCCCCCGCCCGGACCCGACCCGAAGCACCCGGTCGACGAGAAGCTGCCGCCCGGCAAGATGTTCACCAGCGGCCTCCAGCACGTGGCCGCGATGTACGCCGGTGTGGTCGCCCCTCCCATGATCGTCGGCCCCGCCGTGGGACTCGACGCCAAGGAGACGGCCTTCCTCATGGGGGCCAGCCTCTTCACCGCCGGCATAGCCACCCTCCTCCAGACCCTCGGGTTCTGGAAGATCGGTGCCAAGCTCCCCTTCGTCAACGGCGTCTCGTTCGCCGGAGTCACCCCGATGATCGCCATCGGCAAGGGCGAGGGCGACAACGCGATACCGATCATCTTCGGAGCGATCATCGTCGCCGGTGTACTGGGCTTCTTCGCGGCCCCGTACTTCTGCAAACTCGTCCGCTTCTTCCCGCCCGTGGTCACCGGCACCGTCATCACCCTGATCGGTGTGTCCCTGCTGCCGGTCGCCTTCAACTGGTCCCAGGGCGGCAACTCCCAGGCCGACGACTACGGTTCGATGACCAACATCGGCATGGCAGCCGTCACCTTCGTGATCGTCCTCGCGCTGCGCAAGCTGCTGCGCGGCTTCCTCCAGCAGATCGCGATCCTCCTCGGCCTCGTCGCGGGAACGCTCATCGCCATCCCGGTGGGCATCACTCACTTCGACGCCATCAAGAACGCCGACCTGGTGGGCTTCCCGACCCCCTTCCACTTCGGCGCCCCGCAGTTCGAGGTCGCGGCGATCATCTCCATGTGCATCGTGATGCTGGTGTGCATGACCGAGTCGACCGCCGACATGCTCGCCCTCGGCAAGATCGTCGGCCGCCCGGCCGACGAGAAGACCATCGAGGGCGGCCTGCGCGCCGACACCCTCGGCAGCGCGATCAGCCCCCTGTTCAACGGCTTCATGTGCAGCGCCTTCGCGCAGAACATCGGCCTGGTCGCGATGACGAAGGTCCGCAGCCGGTTCGTCGTCGCCACCGGCGGCGGCATCCTGATCCTGCTCGGCCTGTGCCCGGTCCTGGCCTCCGTGATCGCCCTCGTACCGCTGCCGGTGCTCGGCGGCGCCGGGATCGTGCTCTTCGGTACGGTCGCGGCCAGCGGCATCCAGACGCTCGCCACGGCAGCGCTGGAGAAGGGCGAGAACGCGCTGATCGTCGCCGCGGCTCTAGGAATCGGCCTCATCCCGATCGCGGCGCCGACCTTCTACCACGCGTTCCCCGAGGACCTGCTGGTGGTCCTCGACTCGGGCATCAGCACCGGGTGCGTGGTGGCCATCGTCCTCAACCTGGCCTTCAACCACCTGGGCAAGAAGGACAGCCAGGACGAGAACGCCACCCAGCCGGAGATCCCGGACCAGATCCCGGCGACCGCCCACTGACACGACCGTGTCCGGCGCGTACGGCACTTCCCGGTGCCGTACGCGCCACACGTCGTCCCGCGTCCCTGCTCCCGTCCCTACTCCACCGCTCCCGGCGCGGGCGGGGAGGGGACGGGCGAGAGGCACACGGTCAGCCACCCGTTGCCGACGAGTTCGGCGGCCAGGTAGGCAGGCGGTGCTTCGCGGTCCGCCGTGGACAGGCCGGACGCCAGCAGCCGGTCGATGACCATGGCCTGCGGCTCGCCGCACTCGGCCAGCGTCAGCGTCACCACGTTGAGCAGCACGGCCCCGCCGTACGGCAGCCGGGTGAGGGTCACGTCCGGTGCCAGCCGCAGTACGGCCGGCACGGCCACGGGTACGGGACCGGGTCCGGATGCGGGGCAGAGTCCGGTGCCGGGAGACGTCATCGGCGCCCTCGCAGCCACTGGCACACCCACACCAGACGCAGCATCGGCAGGGCGTGATCCGCCAGTTCGCGCCCGTCGCGCAGCACAGCCAGGACCCGGCCCACGTCGAGTACGCCGAGATCGGCCAGCGCGCTCTCCTGCTCCAGCCAGGCATGGATGCGTCCGCGTTCACGGTGCAGATGGGCGACCGCCGCCAGCCGCAGCCAGTGTCCCGACGGCGCGCGGCAGACGTCGTACACCTTCCGCCTGCTGAGGGCGCGTTCGAGCGGCAGGTGGTTGTGGAAGGCCCCGCGGTGGATGCGTCCCAGCTTCGCCGGGCGCAGCGCGGCCACGGCCGCGATCACCTCCGGGTCCAGCGCGGGCAGCAGAGCCCCGCCCGTGCCGCGCTCCTCGAGCCCCGCGACCACCCGGCCCGACACCGGGTCGAGGAAGTCGAGATGGTCTTTCCACACCGCCAGCATCCCGTGCCGGGAGGAGGACAGCGCCTCCTCTCCCTCCTGGGTGAGTCCGGGCAGCGGCGCGGCGCCGGCCGGTCTGGGCGGAGCCGGCTTCCGTGCCGTCCGTCCGTCCGGGACCTTCCGGCCGCCCAGGCCCGGCGAGAACACCGCGTTCCTGCTGAGCAGTTCACGGGCCTCGGCCAGCCCGCGCAAGGTGTCGGTGATGTGGAAGGGCTCGCAGCCCAGCAGCCGCCATCCCCGGCAGCCTGTGTCCGCCTCCGGCAGCCTGGCCGACATCAGATCCTTGAGCAGCCCGCCGCTCACCACCGGCAGCCCGCAGCTCTCGCTCAGCCGGTCCATCAGCCGCTGGGGCGCGTGGGTGTCGGGCAGCGGCGGCACGGGTTCGTTTCCGCCGACCGGCTCGTGAGCCAGCAACTCGGCCGCATCGATACGGACATGCCTGATCTCCAGGCCGGGAATCGGCGGTGGCCAGGCGGGAGACCCCTCTCCCCAGGCACCCCCGAGGTCCGCGTGCAGCAGTACGGGCCGGTGGCCCGCCGCCAGAGCGCACACCGCGAGGAACGCCGAGGCGAGCCCGCCGCTGTACGCGATGGCGTAGTCACCGTTCAGGCCGCGCAGGGCGCGCGCCACCGCCTCGGCCGGTCCCGTGCCCGGCTCGGGCAGTTCCGGCCGCCGGCGTGTGACGGTGACCCCGGCCGGGTCCACCTGTACGACCGTGCCCACGGCCAGGCGCCGCACGCCCGGCATCAGCGTGGCGTCGGGCGGGGGCACCGTGCCGTGGATGAGCGCGAGCAACTGCCCGGGGCCGGGTGGCCGGTGGAGCCCGCCGGTCGCGAACGCGCCCAGGTCGTCGCCCCACTCGACATGCCCGTACCGCACCCTGTAGTACACGGCCCGGCTTCCCGGGCTGTCGCGGCTCAGCCGGAAGACGTCCGGCGACGGTCGCTCGATCCGTACGCCGTCGGGCTCCGCCCAGGGGCCGGGGCCGGTGCGGCGGGCCTCGCCGCGCGTCGCGGCCAGGCCTCCGAGCGCGACGGCCGGTCCGGTCCGCGATTGGGTCGGGTCCCTCGGGTCCGTCGTTTCCGACTTTGTTCCGGTTTTCGTTTCCGTCATCAGTCCCGCCCCGATCGATGGACCTCGACATAGGTCTCCCGTACCGGCAGCGAAGTGCTCACCACCGCTTCCCCGCACTGCACCCACGCGTAGAAACCCGAGGGCGGCGTGACCGGGACCATCTCGCGGCCCAGGTGGAAGGTGGCGGGGATGCCCATGCGCCGCAGCCCGGCCACCAGGAACAGGGCGTCGTCCACCGGGTCGAGGAACCCCATCGTCAGACGCTGAGCGAACCGCAGCCGCATGACGACGGCCCCGGTGTCCCGGCGCCCGGGACCGCGTCCCGGGCGCCTGATGCGCTGTACCTGCGGCCAGTGGTCGAGGCGGTACGAACCGTCCTCGCCCTTGACGGATTCCACGAACCGGCGCGCGCCGCGCGCCGCTTTCACCAGCAACAAGAAAGGCCCTCCCTGAGCACAGTGACGAGCGGTGGAACAAGCGGTGGAACAAGGGGTGAGGAAAGTGGCGAGGAAGTGGTGAGTGCGGTGGGCGGGGGACACGGCCCGCCGGAGCAGGCGCGCCGCGGACGCGGGGGCTCCGGCGAGCCCGGTCCTCCTTGTCTATGCGCGGATGAACGTCCAGCCGCCGCAGTCACCGAAGCACTCGGACGTGCTCCAGCACGCGTCTGCGAACGGTTCGCACGCCGCCGCGACCGTCGTGGGCGCGGTGAACAGATGCTGCTGCAAGCCGTCACTGGCGAGGCGTGCGGCAAGTGACGTCGTGGTCACGTGGTCCCCTTTCTCCGTGCGCGGTGTCCGGCCGCCCACGATCTTGAGTCGTCACTAAAAGTATCGTCACCTGTACGTACCGTCACTGGGCGTGCGGGAGCCCGGCCCCCGGTGGAAAGTGCGCTGCTCACGCTCTTGTGGCCCGGCCCGCTCGCGTGTAGGCCGCGCGCATGCACGCGGGCCCCGCCTTGCGGTCAGCCGTCGATGCGGTACCTGTCGCCGTACACCTGCCAGCGCAGCGGCGTTTCGAGGCCGAGCCTGCCCTCGCGCAGGAACACCCGCTGCGCTGTGTCGATGCGGCTGGTGTCCGAGTGGGACGGCTCGCGGCGGATCGCCGCCACGCGGGCGTCCAGGAACGCGTTCAGGTACGCCGTCTCGTCGCCGCCCCGCGACGGCGGACGGGCCGCCGCCATGGCCTCGCGGCGCATCGTGCGGAAGCCGACCGTGCCCGTGGCGTCACCCGCGCCGTGCATCACGTAGGCATCGAAGTAGATGAACTGCCCCAGCGCACCGAGCCCGTCGCGCTTCGCGCGGGCGACGGCGGGGTCGAAGTAGTGCCGGTCCCGCTCGGCGTCCTGCGCCCTGCGGAAGGCCGGGTCTTGCGCCGCCCGCGCCCACGCCCTGGTGAACGGCCGTCCCAGCCCCTTGTGCGACGGGCTGCCCTTGACCGCGCGCAGCGCCGGAAGGAACGCCTCCAGCGGATTGCCAGGCTCGGCCCGCGCGTAGCCCTCGACGACCTTCAGCATGTCGCCGCAGCCGGAACAGAAGCCGATGATGCCGCCGGTGTAGCCCCGCCCGTCGTCGATGTCCTCGATGTACTTGTACTGCGCCCTCCAGTCCAGCGAGGAGTTCTCGGCGCTCGAGACGAGCCGCATGGCGATGTCCTTCTTCGCCGGGTCGCGGAGGCCGGCCCCGGCCCCGGCCCCGGGCCCGGGCCCCGCCCCCGGCTTCGCGTCGCCCTCACCGCCGCCGGTCGTACAGGCGGAAAGGGAGGCGGACAGCGCCAGCAGGAGCATCACCAGGAGCAGACGGACGGTGACGGTCGGCTTCACGTCGCGGGGACCTTTCACGAGGTCACGCACCCGCGCGGTCGGAGCGCGCCGCCCCGGCCTGTAGCGTCGGGGGCATGGGTGAGCACTCTGTAGTTGATGTCGGCGACGTACGTCTGGCCTACCGGACCTGGGGCGATTCGTACGGGGCGCCGGTCGTGCTCCTGCACGGACTGGGCTCGTCGTCGGCGAGCTGGGAAGAGGCCGGGCAGGCGCTCGGCGAGGAATGGCGGGTCTACGCGATCGACCTGCGCGGGCACGGCGAGAGCGACTGGCCCGACGAGTACTCCGTCGAGCTCATGCGGGACGACGTCATCGGCTTCCTCGACGAGCTGGAACTGGACCGGGTCGGCGTGGTCGGCCACGGCATGGGCGGCGTCGTCGCCCACCTGCTGGCGCAGGACAACTCGGACCGCGTGGAGCGGCTCGTCCTCGAGGAGACCCCGCCGCCGTTCCCGAGCGGCATGGAGGTGCCGGTCGAGCGCCCCGACGAGCCGCTCGACTACGACTGGCCCGTCGTGCCGGCCATTTCGCGCCAGCTCGCCGAGCCCGACCCGGACTGGGCCGAGAGCCTCGGCGAGATCGTCGCACCGACCATGATCATTACCGGCGGTCCCGACAGCTCCATGCCCCAGGACCGGTTGCCGGACATGGCCGCGCTCATTCCCGACTGCCGGCTGATCACCATCCCGGCCGGTCATTACGTACATGAGGAGCGCCCCCGCCCGTTCGCGCATGAGGTCACCGAGTTCATGACCAGCTGACACCGGCCGAGGTCACCTCGTACCGGCTGATCTTCAAGACGCCCGCGCGGGCCGCCCGGTTCGTGCCAGGGTCGGTGACATGCCGTTCGATCACAACGACCATTACCACCGGCTGCTGCTCAGGTACGTGCCGCGCTCCGCGCTCACCGCTCTGGACGTCGGCTGTGGAACCGGCCGGTTCGCCCGCCGGCTCGCGGCCCTCGGCATCGAGGTCGACGCCGTCGACCCGGCCGCGGAGGCTCTCGAAGCGGCCCGCGCGGCGGGCGGTCCCGTGCGCTACCGGCAGGCCGACATCACCGAAGTCGCCCTGCCCCGGCAGCACTACGACTTCATCTCCTGTCTGGCGAGCCTGCACCACATACCGTTCACCGCGCTCACCGCACTGCGCGAAGCTCTCGCCCCGGGCGGGGTCCTCGTCGTCCTCGGCGTCGCCCCCGAGGCCTCCAGGACCGACTGGGCCTGGAGCCTCGCCGCCGTGCCGGTGAACGCGGCCGCCCGGCTCGCGGTGGCCGCACGGGAGCGGGTGTCGGGGAGGAGCGAGGAGCGAGTCATGGCTCCGGTGCGCCGGCCCGTCACGCCGCTGGCCGAGGTGAGGCGGGCTGCGGCGGAACTGCTCCCGGGGTGCGCGGTGCGCAGGCTGCTTTTCTGGAGGTACCTGCTGGTGTACCGCAACGCCTGACGGTTCTGCCCGCGTCCGGCGGCTGTCAGCGGTGGTACCAGTCCGTGCTGTCGCTGATGGCGATCGAGACGTACGTCTGATGGATCGCCACCAATGACGCCACCATCCGGGGGTCCCAGTGGTCCCCCAGTACGCGGTAGTCGCCCGCCAGGCCGCGGAAGGACATCACGGCCCGGCCCGCGCCGTCCCGCCAGACGATGCGGCGCGGGGTCGTGACCGGGTCCTGCGCGATGCCCGTGAAAGCGGCGAAGAGCAGGGCGACGTTGAGCGGCAGCAGCACCGTCCACCACAGCGCCCACCACATCAGGCGGCCCGCCGAGCCGCGCACCGGGGGCGTGCCGGCCTGCTCCATGGTCCAGTGCGAACGGCCAATCCGGAAGATCCGCCCGCGCCGCAGGGAGATGCGGCCGATCGGCGTGCCGTCCGGGCCGAGCACCCGGTAGGCGAAGCGGGGGCCGCCGAACCCGAAGCCCGTGCCGTGTTCCGTCGTCACCGACGCGAGGACCTCGCGGCACCGCTCGTCGCCGTACAGAAGGATCTCCCGGGCACCCGGGAGGTACGCGTTCGGGCCGTCGGCGGCGGTGTTGCGCAGCAGGTACGCCACCGGTCGCGGGCCCTGCGACGTACCGTCGTCGGCCACGACCACGACCGGCGCGCCGGGCTTGAGGCCGATGGATGTGTCGCGGCCGCGGGAGGTGTGGCTGCGGGGGTCGAGCATTCTGTACGTGATCGCCATGAAGGCGGCCCCCCTATTTCGTGATCCGGTCCGTTCTGGGGCGTCAGCCTAATAGCGGGGTTGGCGCGGGCTCTTGCCGGGCGTCGCCACCCGTGGGATACAGGTCTGGACCATTGCCTTCGAATGAGGGGTCCGGCCGTGCAACGCCCCACCGTCTGCGCCGTGTTGGCCTGCTCCGCCGCTCTGTTCACGATCGCGGCGGTCGGCTGCGCCGTGACCGGACCGGACCGCGACACCGAGAGACCCTCCAGACCGGGCGGGGTGACGGCCCAGGCGGGCAGTGCCACGTCGGTTCATGTGATGTGGGACCGGTCGAGGGACGACAAGGCGGTCACCGGTTACGAGGTCTACGAGAACGGGACCAAGGTCAAGGCCGTGACGGGCTCGCGCCACATGGTCGACATCGACCGGCTCACTCCCTCGACCGCCTACGCGTTCACCGTCCGCGCCCGCGACGCCGCCGGAAACCTCTCCGCTCCCGGCGGCGCCGTCCCCGTCACGACCCCGGCCGCCACGCCGGACGACCGGAAGGTGCCTTCCGCGCCCGCGAAACTGCGCGGGCGCGTCGAGGGGACCGGCGCGGTGAGTCTGTCCTGGGAGCGGGCCGCCGACGACACGGCCGTCACGTCGTACGACATCTACCAGGAGGACTCCCGCATCCACAGCGTGCGCGGCGCCACCACCACGGCCCGGGTCACCGGGCTTCGGCCCGGGACCGTCTACACCTTCACCGTGCGGGCGCGGGACGCCGCCGAGAACTCCTCCGGGGACAGCAACGCCCTGGACCTGACCACCGCTCCGGGGCGGGGTGAGGGGCCGTCCACCGCGCCCCGGGACATGAAGGCGACAGCTCGTACCACGGGCGGCGTGCGGGAGATCGAGCTCGAGTGGACGCCGCCGCGGGTGGGGAGTGAGGGCGGGATACGGGAGCACCAGCTCTTCCTCAACGGCGAGTTGGCCACGACGATCGTGTGGGGTGCGGCCCCGCCGGAGGGTACCGCGGCGTACCACTTCACGGTCGCCGAGCCGCCCGGTACGCGATACAGCATCAAGCTGCGCGCGAAGCTGCCCGACGGGAAGTGGGGGGACTTCTCGGCGCAGCGGACCGTGGTGACGCGCTGAGCGGACCTGACAGGCGCCGGCCGGTGCTGAGCGGCGCCGCTTGCCCCCGGCCGGTGTTGACAGCCGGTCGGCGGGTGGTTGTAATGGGCCGCGTGTCGCGTGACGCCGGCCAAAAAGAAGTGGGCAGGCCGGCGGTCGGGCGAACACCATCACCGAGGGACCGTGCCATGAGTTCACACTCCGCTCCCCGCGCCTGACGTCTCGGCGCATTCGCACGCCGTCCGGTCCGGGCGCATTCGCCGTCGGCCGCTGGGCGTCGTGCCCTTCCGACACCCTTCCTGACGTTCTCCGCGCACGGTCACCGCTGCGCGGAACCCCTTCTGCCTGGAGACCCGCTCCGCATGCCCACTTCGTTCAACCAGTCCGTCATCGACGAGTTCCGTGCCCGAGGAGGGAAGGTCGGCGGTCCCTTCGAGGGCGGCGATCTTCTGCTGCTGACCACCACCGGCGCCAAGTCCGGGAAGCCGCACACCACGCCTCTCGGCTACGTCCGCCACGGCGGGCTGCTGCTCGTCGTCGCCTCCGCCGCCGGCGCGCCCCGGCATCCCGCCTGGTACCACAACCTGCTCGCGCACCCTCTGGTCCGGGTGGAAATCGGCGCCGAGGAATACGAAGCCGTCGCCGTTCCCGCCGAAGGTGCCCGGCGCGACGAGCTCTTCGCCCAGGTGGTGGGCGCGGAGCCCGGATACGGGGAATATCAGGCCGGGATCAGCCGGGTGCTGCCGGTCGTGGTGCTGGAGCGTGTCGCGTACGAGGAGGAGGACGGGCCCCGGGAGGTGGCCAGTCTCGCCGACAAGCTCATGGAGGTCCACGCGTGGCTGCGCGCGCAGCTGAAGCACGTCAGTGACGAGACCGATGCCCACTTCGCCGCGCGTGCCGCCGCCCGCCGGGGGCCCGGCGAACCGCCGCCGGCGCCCGCCCTCGGGTTTCAGATCCGGCAGCACTGCCTGGCGTTCTGCCAGTCCCTGGAATTCCACCACCGGAGCGAGGACGCGCATGTGTTTCCCGGGCTCGCCCGGCAGTATCCCCACCTGAGCGAGGCGTTCGAGCGGCTCCGGGAGGAGCACGTGACGGTCGCCCGGCTCCAGGGCGAGCTGCTGGCCCTGCTCAATGACATCGGGCGCGCGGAACCGGAGCGGTTCCGCGCGGAACTGGCCCGTATGACCGAGGAACTCACCGCCCACCTCGACTACGAGGAGGCGTCGCTCATCCCCGTGCTGGCCGGGATTCCGTTCCCGCCGAGGGGGTGAGCGGGTTCCGGTGCGGCCCGCTCAGTCGGTGGGTGTCAGGGCCAGGAGGCGGTTGTGCTCGGCTTCCGGGACCTGCTCGCCCGAGGAGGGAAGCAGCTGGGGGATGCCGTCGACGATCGGGTAGCGGCGGCGCAGGCGCGGGTTGTAGAGGGCGTTCTCCGGTGCGAGGAGGGTGAGCGGGCCCTTGTCCAGCGGACAGGCGAGGATCTTCAGCAGCGGGTCATCGGGGGTCACGGCTCAGCTCCTGGGTGTCGGGCATCTCGGGTGTGTGGGGTGTTGGCGGTGCCTGGCGTGGCTGGGGTGTTTCTTGGTTCGCCGTGAGGGTCAGGAGGACCGCCACCGCGAGCGTGGCTCCGGTCAGGCGCAGGGCCAGGAGGAGGGGGTCGTCGGGGAGGGACTCACCGAAGGCGAAGGTGCCGACAACCGCGGTGTACAGACAGGACGTTGTCGTGCAGACGGGGACGACCAGGGATGCCCGGCAGCGCTGGAGCGCTGTCTGGGAGAGGAGCAGGCCGGTCGCACCCGTGATCAGGAGCAGGTACGGGTACGGGCTCGTGAGGAGGGCCTGCGCGGCTGCGGCCGGGTCGTCCAGGGCGGCGGGGGTGAGGTGGGCCGAGACTCCCTTGATGGCCAGGGAACTCACGCCGTAGACGAACCCGACGGCCACCGCGTACTCGACGCCGTTCGTGGTGGGTGCGCGGTGTCTGCGGGAGCTGCGGCGCTCTGTGGTGGCGTACAGAGCGAAGGCTGCGCCGAGGGACATGGCGCTGATCAGCAGGATCAGGGCGTAGGGGGAGCTGCGGCCGACGCTGTCCGCGTCCTGGCGCAGGGAGCCGACCACCATGAGCAGGGCCAGGAGGACCGCGGCCAGCGCACAGCGCTCTCGGCGCGATGTGCGTTCGCCGAGGAAGCGGTGGGAGAGGAGGAGCAGCAGGACCAGGCCCGAGACGAACAGGGCCTGTGACGCGGCCATGGGCAGGGTTCGGTAGACGATGAGCTGCGCCGCGAAACCGCCCGCCAGGGCCAGTGAGCCGGCGATCCACAGCGGGCTGCGCAGGAGGTGGCGGAGCAGGTGGGCGGGGCGGCGTACGTTCAGCGCGGGGAGCTTGGCCAGGGCGCGCTTCTCCAGTACGAAGCCGGTGCTGTACAGGACGTTCGCCAGCAGCGCGGCTGCCACGCCCCACCACATCGCGCTCAGCCCCCGGGGCGGCGGCGGGCGTGCGCCAGGAGGATCGACGCGGCGGAGGGGGCGGCGGAGCAGATAAGCCGGTCGAACGGGCGCAGGGGCCGGGGGACGCCGTGGAAGGGGGCGCCGGTGATGCGGACGACCTCGAAGCCCGAGCTGGTGAGGAATTGGCGCAAGGCCCGGGCCGTGTAGAGGCGGAGGTGACCCACCACCTCGCTGCCGGGCCGGCCGTGGACGGCGCGCAGGCTCACCTCCGAGAAGACGGGCTGGGTTCCGGTGAGCAGCAGGGCCCGGTTGTACCAGGCGGCGAGGTTGGGCGTGGAGAGCATGAGGTGGCCGCCGGGGGCCAGGACTCGGCGCAGTTCGTCCAGTGCGCTGTCGGGGTCCACCAAGTGCTCGATCACCTCGCTGAAGAGGATCGCGTCCGCTGTTCCCGAGGCGAACGGCAGGCCGTCGTTGGTCAGTTCTCCTCGTACTACATGGGTGAGGTGGGCGGATGCCCGGCGCAGCGCGTCCTGGGACCAGTCGACGCCGATGAGGCGGTGGCCGCGGAGGAGTGGCGCGGCGGTGGCGGCCGCTGTGCCGTCGCCGCAGCCGATGTCCAGGACGGTCGCCCCCGGGGCGGGGAGGGCGGCGGCGAGGATGCGGGCCTGGCGCAGGGTGCGGGGGGTGCCGGAGGCCACCGGGACGGCCGGGTTCTCGTAGAAGTCCTGGAGGGTGGGTGGGGTGGCCCTTGTCGCTGCTGTCATGTGGCTCCTCCGGACGTGGCGTCCAGGTACTCGGCGAAAAGGTCGCGCAGCCGTTCGCCGTCCGCCGTGCCGAGCAGGGCGCACGACCAGCGCAGGGCCAGGTGCAGGCGGCCCGCCGTGCTTGCCGTGGTGACCGTGAGGCCGCGCGGCATGCGGGCGGGCGCCGAGAACCAGACGGCCGTCGCCCGGCCCGTGCCCTCGCCGAAGTCCAGCGGGTAAGGGACCCGGCCGATGTTGCTGAGGAGGGTGGTCGACGTCCACGGCGCGGCTGTCCGGCGCAGCGTGCGGGTGAACGCCGCCCGCAGTGCGACGGGCAGTACGGGGGCGGTGAGCAGGGCGGCGCCGTGGCCCAGTTGGGGGCGCGGGACTGCCTTCAGGGTGCGGGTGCGCAGCGCTGTGCGGCGCAGCAGCTCCGGGATGTCGGGGGAGTGGGGCAGCTCCTCGGGGGCGTACGGGACCTCCACCAGGCGGGTGCCGTTGCCGATGGGCATGTCCAGGCCCCGCGAGCGGTCGTCCACCGGCATCGTGATCCGCATCGGGCGCGGCCGGGTGCCGTGCTCACGGTTCCACGCGGCGATCATGCGGGCGGTAGCCACCATGAGCTGGTCGTTGACCGTGTACGGCGCGTCGCGCGGGCGGGTCGGCAGGGGAAGGTCGGCGGTCAGCATGCCGTTGGGGGCGGTTGAGGCGGGTGTGCCGCGGGCTACCCGCGCGACCGGGGCGAAGCCGGTGCGGGGGGTGGGCGCGGGCTGGTTCCGGGTGGCGTGGGGGGCGGGGGCACGCGTGGGGGGCGCGGTGGCGGGGGAGTTGTCCCGGCCGCCGTAGATCTCGGCGGCGGTGGCCAGGATGCGGAGGCAGGCGGGGCCGTCGAGGGCGGTGTGGTTGATGGTGAGAAGGAGTACGCGGTCCACGACCTCCAGGCGTACGGGTGGGGAGAGGGTGAGCGGGGGTGCGAAGGAGAGGGCTCGGGCCCGGGCCTCGGTGAGGGCGTCAGGGGTGGGCGGGGGGAACGTCACGACCGTGGTGTCGGGGCCGGGGGTGAGTTCCCATTCGTACCGGCGTCGGTACCAGGGGCCGGGGGCCTCCCGCATCAGGATGCGGGGGTGGCGCCGCAGGGCCTCGTGGAAGGCGGCCCGCAGGCGGGCGGGGTCGGGGCGGGCGGGCAGGTGCACCTCGATGTGCACGGTCTCGGGCACACGGGGGTGCAGGCAGTGGCGGGTGACTTCGTCCACGACGGTGAACGGGACGCGGCGGGGGTGGCTGCCGGGGCGGGCGGGGTGCTCTAGCGCGGTCACTTGGTTTTCTCCTCGCCGGGGCCGGCCCCTTGGTCCGGGGTCCCGGTGTCCGTGTGCGGGGTGCCTGTGCCCGGGGCCCCGGGGGCTGCGGTGCCTGAGGGTTCGGGCTCGTTGGGTTCGACGCCCTGCGGGGAGCGCCCCGGCACGTCCTCACCCGGCACCCCCGGGATGCCGGTGGCGGTGCTCGGGGCCCTGGCCGTTGTCACCAGGGCCGCTGTCAGCGCCGTCAGGGCCAGGAGTTGGGCCGCGGGGCCGAACGCGCCCTCCGAGGCCGAGGCGGGAGCGCCCGCCTGCAGGGCCGCTGCGATGCCCGCCGCCGTCATCGCCAGCAGGGCTGTGGGGGGAAGGAGGGTGTGGCGGAAGTGGGCCACTACTGCCAGCAGCGGGACCAGCAGGGCCAGCGGGCCCGCCGTTATGGCCAGGACGAGGGTCAACGCCGCCAGGCCGAGGACGGGACCCGGTGGGGGTGGCACGGGAGTGGGGTCCGTGGGTGGGGCGGGGGTCCTGCGGCGGTACAGCGTCAGGGCCACCAGGGCCGCCAGGGCCACCGCGCCGCCTATCAGGCCCGCTTCGTACACCCGCGCCGGCTTGTACTCCATGCGCACCTCGCCGCCCGCGCCGTCCGGGACCAGCCATCCCTGCTGCCAGCCGTCCAGCCGGACCGAGGGCAGTTTCCGGCCGTTGAGGGTGGCCTCCCAGCCCGCGTTCGCGTTCTCGTACGTCTGGAGGTACGACGCTTCTCCCGCGCCCACCGTCAGGGACCGGCGGTCGCCCGCGGCGTCCTGGACCTTCAGAGCGCGGGACTGCTTCGCGGGTGGCGTGGCCTTGTTCCTGGTGAGTGTGATGTCGGTCAGGGCCAGCGGGCCCTTGTCGCCGGCCTCCACGCGGTGTGTGCCGGCGGACAGGCTTGCCTTGCCGTTGCGCTGGGGGCCCGCGCAGAGGGAGACCTGGATGGGGCGGCGTTCCGTGAGGTCGCTCAGTTTTCCCTCCGCCGTTGTGGCGTGGAGGGTGCCGTCGATGGCGAGGACCGGACCCTGGCCGCAGGGGAGCCGGAAGGTTTCCGTGGGCTCCGGCTGCGGGACCCGGAACTCGTCCAGTGCCGGTACGTACACCTCGCTCAGGCCCACCGGGAGCTGCATCTCGCCGTCCGCGACCGGGTTGTGGACCGTGAGGGGCGCCGAGCGGGTGATCTTGATGTCCAGGCGGTCGGTCCTGATCGGTTCGAAACGGGCCAGGCCGTTCTCGTCCACCGAGGCCGTCGCGGCTCCGTCGGGGGAACTGATCTCCACCTGTTCCGGGCGGGTGGACAGGCCGCCGGCCGCGGCGAAGACGATTTCGCCGATGGACCGCTTGCCCGGCCAGCGCAGGTGCAGGGTCGGATTGTTGCCGGCCGTCCACGCCGTGGTGAGGTCACCGTCGACCAGGTTGCGCGGGCTGAGGGAGGCGCCCAGGCGGGACGTCGAGTCCGCCGTGGCCGTCAGCCGCCGGCGCTGTTCGGGGGCGAGGCTGTAGAGGAGTTCGTCCAGCTCGTCGCCCGGCACGGGCAGCGCCGTCGCGCGGAGGGCGTACGTGCCCTTCGTGGTGGTCGAGAACTGGCGGTGCAGGCCCACTTCCGCCGATACGGGCGAGAGGCCGCCCGGGTCGCTGCCCCGGTGCAGGGAGATCAGGTCCGGGTCCCCGTCCTGCGGGAGGGCGAGGAGCCGGGTCACCTGCACACCCGGGATGTCGATGCCGGTGAAGCCCGCGCCCATGAGGCCTGGACGGCCCTGCTGGGCGCTCGTGATGGTCAGTTTAAGGTAAGTGGCGGTGCCCGGTGGGACGTTGATCTGCTGGGTGGTGCCGTTGGGGTGCAGGGGGCTCGTCCTGCTGCCGTTGTCCGTCTCCACGCGTACGGCTGTGGGTGCGGCCCTCACTCCGTCGGACGGCAGGGGCGTCACGCGGATCTGTGAGGGGAGTGACGTGGGGGACGTGAAGGCTATGCGCAGCCATTCGTCGGTGGGTTCTGCCGCGCTGCCCTCCGCCCACGCCGTGTCGGGGTTTCCGTCGAAGGCGTTCACCGGGTCGTACTGCGGCAGATGGAACAGCCAGTTGCCGCTGCTCGACGCCTGCACCGATTTGGCACCGCGCAGTACCGCCGTGGTCTGGTGCTCGATGCCTCGGGTCGGAAGGATCTGACGGGGGGCGCGGCCCGGGTCCTGGAGGCTTTGCGGGTGGTTCTTCTCGGTGGCGGTGTAGGTGTAGGACGTGTTCGAATTGACCAGGCCGAAGCGGGTGTCGGCGCGGCGCAGACCGTCGGCCGCCGCCTGGACCGCCGGATCACCCAGGCCGGGGTGGCTGTCGCCGGTGAGTACGGCCGGACGCCTGCGCATGGCCGGGTCGCCCGACAGGCGCAGGAGTGCCTCGGGGCCGCCACTGACGATCGTGGTGTCGGCCACCGGGGTGATGTCCGCCCGGCCGGGGCGCTTGGTGGACGCGGGCGGCTCGTAGATCTCCACCGCCTGCTGCCGTGGGTAGAGGCCCTCCACCTGGACAGGGGTGTCGTCCGGGATGCGGCCGCCGGTGAGCACGGGGCCGAAGCCCGTGGTGCGGCGGTAGCCGGACTCCTCCAGCGTGCGCTTCACCGTCTGCGGGGGTACGTAGCCCATCTGGTCCGGGTCCAGGTCGTTGCGTACGACTACGTAATGCAGGCCCGCACGGCTCAGGTAGTCGCTCAGACCCGGCACTTCGGCACCGGTGGTGAGTGCCTGCTCGACCGCGTCCATGGCGCGGCGGTTGCCGGGTGTACCGAACGGCACATAGTCGCGCTGCGCCCAGCGGGATTCGGCGAGCACGTCGAGCGGCTGGTCGATGGGGGAGCCCCAGGTGTAGAGGCCGTGCGCCGTGGCCGGGACCACCAGGGCGCGGCTGTCCGGCGAGTACTCCTCCAGCCAGCCGGCCGTCGCCTTCCAGTGCGCGGGGAGCCCGGTGAAGGAACCGGGCTGGAGGATGTTGCCGTTGAGGTACGGGAGGGCCAGGGCGGGGAGGACGAGCAGCGCGGTGAGGGGTGGTGCCAGACGGCGGACCCGCTTCGGGGCGGTGGCCGTCGCCGTCATGTGCGCCAGGCCCAGGAACAGGGCCAGGGCCAGGCCCGACTGGAACTTGTAGATGTTGCGGAAGGGGACCAGCGGCCCGTTCAGCCAGTCCTGGACCGTGGAGTGGAACGGCCCGCCCAGGGAACCGCCGTATCCCGCCAGGGTGACGGCTGCCACGCAGAGGGTGATCAGGAGCAGCCAGCGCCGCTCCGGCATGTCCCGGCGGGCCAGGCCCGCGAGGCCCAGCGCGGCGGCGAGGGCCGAGCCCAGGACGGTCACGGCTGCCGTGGCGACCGTCCAGCCCGCGGGCAGCCACGCCTCGCCGAAGTGCAGATAGGCGGTCCAGTTGCCCGCGCCGCGCAGCAGCTCCGTGGCGGACATGGTCGCCGTGGTGGTCTCCGCCTGTTCGACGTACGGCAGGAAGTTCTCGCCGTGTACGCCGAGCAGGAGGAGTGGGACGACCCACCAGGCTGTGGCGAGCAGCACTCCCGGCACCCACCACGCGATCAGCGCGCGGCGGCGGGGTGTCGGCGGACGGGAGAGGAGGTAGAGCGCCACCGGCAGGAGAGCGGCCAGGGTCGACGCCGCGTTCACTCCGCCCATGCAGGGGATCACGAGCGCCGAGCGGAGCGCTGCGACTCGGGGTGTGGTGCGGGGGTTCGTGAGGGGCAGCAGGACCCAGGGGAGGAGCGCTCCCGGCAGTGCGGCCGCCGACGTCGAGCCGATGACGATCGTGTACGTCGGCCACAGGGCGTACGCCGCCGCGCCCAGGAGGCGGGTCGCGGGCGAGCCGACGCGCAGGCGCTCGGCCAGGCGCAGCGCGCCCCAGAACGCGGTGGTCACGACGATGGAGAGCCACAGGCGTTCCGCCAGCCACACCGGCACGTGCAGCAGATCGGCCAGGGCGTAGAACGGCAGCATCGGGAAGGCGTAGCCGACGTACTGGTCGAAGATGCCGCCGAAGCCGGCCCTGCTGTGCCACAGCTCGCCCAGGTCGGACAGGAACCTGAACGGGTCGAGCGCCACGCCGAGTTTGGTCTCGAACGTCATCCTGCCCGGTGCCGCTGCCAGGAACGCCATGAACGTCGCCGCCCAGAAGCCCAGCAGCCAGCGGCGTGAGCGGGGCTGGGGTGGGCCGGCGGCGGGTGGGGGCGGTGGCGTCCTGGGAGGTGCCTGGAGGGTGGTCGTCATGGACACCGCCGGAGGATGAGGAGGAGATTCCAGGTGGCGAACTCGCGCAGCAAGGGGATTTTCGGTACGACGCCGGGGAGGAACGGCCAGTAGCGGGCGCGTGCCGTGACGAGCTGCACGTCGGTGCGCGCCCGCACCTGTCGCAGGGTGGTGCCGATGTGGATGGCGAAGAGGTTCTCGCCGAGGGTGTGCTTGGCGCCGCGCCCGGTGCGGCGTTCGTAGCGGCGGCGGGCCCGTTCGGCGCCCAGGTAGTGCCAGGGCGCCCACTCGTGGCCGCCCCACGGGGAGTACCAGTTGGTGAACGACACGTAGATCAGGCCGCCGGGCGCTGTGACGCGTACCAGTTCGCTGAGGAAGGTGCGCGGGTCCTCGACGTGCTCCAGGACATTGGACGAGAAGCAGATGTCCGCCGCGCCGTCCGCGAGGGGGAGCAGATAGCCGTCGGCTACGACGGCACCCTCGGGGCTGCGGCCCTTCAGTTCCCGTACGTCCGGTTCGAAGAGGAAGCTGTGCGCCCCGCGCTTGCGGAACTCCTCGGTGAAGTGGCCGCTTCCGCCGCCGACGTCGACGACGACCCTGCCCGCCAGCGGCTCGTACCGCTCCAGCTGGTCGGCGGCGTCACGGGCCAGCAGTGCGTAGCACCGGTCGGGGTCCGACTGCTCGTGCATGAAGGCCCGGAAGAGGGTGACGGACCTGTGCAGGGAAGGGTCCTTCACCGTGGCTCACCGCCGCCGGTGGGAGAGGGCCGCCTCCGCCGCCACCGCCCGGAACTGGCGCACCGTACTGCTCCACCGGTAGTGCGCGGCCCGCGCTGCGGCCGCGCGGCCCATCGCCTCGCGGCGTTCGGTGCTCAGGGCGAGCGTGCACCAGGCGGCGGCGAACGAACTCTCGCCTTGGGTTAGTACGCCGGTCACGCCGTCGGCTATGGAGTCCCGCAGGCCGGGTACGTCGAAGCCGATCGCGGGGGTGCCCCGGGTCGCCGCCTCGGTGACCACCAGGCCCCATCCTTCTACCGCGGACGGGTGGAGCAAGAGGTGTGCCGCGCAGAGGAGTTGGTGCTTCTCGGCTTCGGAGACGTGGCCCTTGAAGATTACATCCGGTCCGGCGAGCGCCTCCAGACGGTGGCGTTCGGGGCCCTCGCCGATGATCAGCAGCCTGCCGCCGGTGACCGGTCTCACCCGTTCCCAGAGGCGCAGGAGGAGATCGATGCGCTTGTACTCGACCAGGCGGCCCATCGCCAGGAAGAGGGGCTCCGTGGAACGCGGGGCGCGTTCCACCGGCTGCTCGACCCCGTTGTGCACGACCCGGATGCGGGCGGGGTCCACACCCAGCGCGCCCAGCGCGGCCGCGGTGGATGTCGATACGGCGACCAGCAGGTTCTCGCGCTGCGCCGCCGACAGCGCCCAGTGCTCCAGGCGGCGTCCGAGACCGGCGGCCGGACCCGGGTAGCGCATCCCCCACAGCTCGGTGTGCACGTGGTTGACCAGGCACAGGGTGGGGCCGCGGTGCCAGAGGGGGGTGAGGTACGGCAGGCCGTTGCAGACCTCGACCAGCAGGTCGCAGTCGCCGACCTGCCGGGCGAAGGCATGGCGGGCCTTGATGAAGTGGCCGAGGTCGCCGCCCGCGGAGACGACCCGGTAGTCGCGGTACGCCGCCGGGCCGCCGCACAGCAGGGTCACCTGGTGGCCGAGGGCCGTCAGGCCGTCCGCGAGGCGGTCGACCAGGAGTTCGGAACCGCCGGCGGCGGGGTTGCCGAGATCCCGGCGGGAGAGGAACACGATCCGGCGGGGGTGGGGGGAAGTGGGGTGGGGAAGCGCGGTGCGGGTCTCTTGGGGTTTCGCATCGTGCAGGGTGGGGGGCACGTGCTGGGGCATGCGAGCTCCAACTCGTTTCAGGGGTGCGGAACCGGTGGGGCCGTGCTCGGGGTGGGGAGGACAGTTTTCGGCACGCTGTTCGATGCGGCTACTCACCTTGGTGACAATTTCCGGCCCAGTGTGAGCTGATGTGTCATCACATCGTGATGACGGGCGTGCTCCTTCGCGGTTCCCGCCCGCGGACGACGAACACCGCCCCTGCCGCCGCCAGCAGCGCTCCCGCCCCGCCGCCGCCCATCGGCAGTGTCTCCCCCACCAGTTTCAGCCGGTCGCTGTCGGACGACGCCAGGTCGATCTGGGCGCGCTGCGTCGAGCGCGTGAACTCCAGCCGGCGGCTGTCCAGCAGGACCACCTTGTCGCGCTTCCCGCCGGGTGCGCGCAGCGTCTTGCGCGGGCCGATCGCGGCGTTCACGATGCGGCCCGTGCGCCGGTCGACGACCAGCTCGATGCCGTGGTTGGCGTACCACTCCTCGGCCAGCACCTGGCTGCGCTTCGGCAGCCCGACGAGCCGCCCCGGCACCATCCGGGTGCCGGTCCGGCTGGGTTCGACGGCGCCGGTGAAGCGGTAGCCCTCGTACCCCTGGATCGTCCGCGTACCGGCGAAGCGGAGGCGGACGGTCGAGCCGAGCGTGTTGTCCCACCAGCGGTACGAGCGCTTCTGCACGTCGAAGGGGAACTTGAGGTACGCCTCCCCGTCGAAGGCCGGTTTCTCGCCGCAGCAGTGCACGGGCTCGTTCGTGCGGCGGTCGGTCACCCAGCGCTCCAGCGTCCACTGGAGCGAGTCGTGGGTGTCGGCGGCGGGGAGGGTGGTGCCGGTGTCGACGGAGGTCGAGACGTCCCAGACGGCCCGGCCGCTCTTCTCGCTGTCGGCCACATCGCCCCGCACCTGGCGGGTGATCGTGAGCTTCTCGCCCGTGACGGTCTTGATCTCGGTGGTGTCGAAGTAGCTGCCGGTCCCGGTGAAGACCGTGGTGACGTCCACGTCGACCGGTGTGCGCTTCGCGCGTGGCTCGACGTACCAGGCCAGCAGCGGAGCGAGAACGAGCAGGAAAACGCCGGCGCCCAGCAGGGCCAGCGACAGGGGTGAAGCGGTGCGACGCATACGGGCGACTCCAGAGGGGGCCGGCGGCGGGTGGCTCGGCGGATACGTGCACATGCGTATGGGCCGGGAACCGTAGGCGTCCTCTTGACGGGCTGTCAATGCAATGCCAACACTGGTCCATTGCCGGACGGGGCCGGCGGGACACCGGTGGGGTCACAGCGTCAGAGAGGCTGACCCGACCATGTCCAGACTCCTTGCAGCAGCGCTGACCATCGTTGCTGCCGCCGCCCTCGCCGTGGGGGCCGCCCTCGCCGTCGTGGCACTGCTCAACGCCACCCCGGACCAGCCCAATGTGCCGCTGATCAGCTACGAGTCGGCGACTCCCCGGAAGTGACCCCGGTGGGACTGCCGCCGGGGGAGGCGACCGCGGTGGAAGCGACCGCAGTGGACGGGGAGCGACAGATGGGCGACGACTCGGCATGGGCGGACGTACCCCGCCTCCAGTTACGGCAGTTCACCGACCGGGCCATGCGCGAAGTGCCGTCGCTCGCCCAGGAGATCCTCGACTGCATCTGCCGCGAACACCCCAAGCTGCCCCTGCTCGTCGACGAATCGGGCGAGCTGATCGCCCTCGTCGGCATCCGGCGCGCTCTCGAGGACTTCGTGCAGCATCTGGTGCTGGAAAAAGGGCGCCCGCACGTTCATCTCGAGGTCTTCCAGGAGTTCGGGCGAGGCGAAGGGCTGCACGGCCGGTCCCTCGACTCGCTCCAGGCGATGTACCGGCTCGGCGTCCGCCTCGCCTGGCGGCGGTTCGCCGAGATCGGGCAGCAGGTACGCATCCCGCCACCCGCGATGTACGAACTGGCCGAGTCCGGATTCGCCTTCCTGGACGGGCTGGTGGACCAGACCGTGCGCGGGTACGCCGAGGCCGCCGCGCGGCAGGCCGGCGAACGCCTGCGGCTGCAGCGGAAGCTGACCCAGGCGCTGATCGCGGAGTACGGCGGGCCCGCCGGCCCCGCGCGCAGCCGCTCGCTCGCCGAGCACGCCGCCCGGATCGGCTGGGCGCTGCCCGAGCGTGTCGCCGTGGGCGTGCTGCTGCGCCCGGCCCGGGAAAGCGTCGCACCGGCCGTGGGACAGGGCGTACTCCTCGACATGGAGAGCGAGCAGCCGTTGATGATCGTGCCCGACCCCGGACTGGCGGGGCGGCCCGAGCTGCTGCGCCGGTCGATGAAGGGCTGGTCGGGGGCGCTCGGGCCGGCGGTGGCACTGACGGAGGCAGCGAAGTCGCTGCGCTGGGCGACGGCCGCCGTGCGCCTGATGGAGCGGGGGCTGCTGCCTTCCGGGCGGTTGCTGCACTGCACCGAGTACACCGAGGCGCTGGTGCTGCTGCCGCCGGAGGAACTCATCGGCGACCTCACCCGCCGCTGCCTCGCGCCGCTCGCCGACTGCGGACCCACACAGGGGCGACGGCTCGCGGAGACCCTGCTGGCGTGGCTGGAGACGCGGGGCGGGGCGCCGGAGGTGGCGGCCAGGCTCGGCGTGCATCCGCAGACCGTGCGCTACCGGATGCGGCAGATACGGGAACTGTGGGGCGACGAGGTCGACGACCCGGACCGCCGCTTCGAACTCGAACTGGTGCTGCGGGCGCAGCGGTTACGGGGCGAGCTGAGCGAGCCGATCCGGTGAGGGGGCGGACACGGCTCCGCCCCCGGTGCTGTGCGGTCCCGGGGGCGGAGAACGGCTGGGCGGCGGTGATCAGCCGCGCAGCTGCTCGTACGCCGGCAGCGTGAGGAAGTCCGCGTAGTCCTCGTCGAGCGAGACGGTGAGCAGCAGGTCGTGCGCCTGCTGCCACTTTCCGGCGGTGAAGGCCGCGTCACCGATCTCCGCGCGGATCGCGGCCAGTTCCTCGGCGGCGATCTTGCGAGCCAGTTCCGGGGTGGCCTTCTGGCCGTTCTCGAAGACGACGCCCGCGTTGATCCACTGCCAGATCTGGGAGCGGGAGATCTCCGCCGTGGCGGCGTCCTCCATCAGGTTGAAGATCGCGACGGCGCCCAGACCGCGCAGCCACGCCTCGATGTAGCGGGTGCCGACCTGGACGGCCGAGACCAGACCCTCGTACGTCGGGACCGCGTCCAGAGAGTCGATGGCGATCAGGTCACCCGGCGCCACCGACACGTCCTCGCGCAGGCGCTCCTTCTGGTTCGGCCTCTCGCCCAGGACCGCGTCGAACGACGCCATCGCGATCGGGACGAGGTCCGGGTGCGCGACCCAGGAGCCGTCGAAGCCGTCGGCGGCCTCGCGGTCCTTGTCGGCCTTGACCTTCTCGAAGGCGACCTTGTTGACCTCGGCGTCGCGGCGGGACGGGATGAAGGCCGCCATGCCGCCGATCGCGTGCGCGCCGCGCTTGTGGCACGTGCGGACGAGCAGCTCGGTGTACGCCCGCATGAACGGGGCCGTCATCGTGACCGCGTTGCGGTCCGGGAGGACGAACTTGGCTCCGCCGTCACGGAAGTTCTTGACGATGGAGAAGAGGTAGTCCCAGCGGCCCGCGTTGAGGCCCGCCGCGTGGTCGCGCAGCTCGTAGAGGATCTCCTCCATCTCGTACGCCGCCGTGATCGTCTCGATCAGGACGGTCGCGCGGACGGTGCCCTGCGGGATGCCGACGTAGTCCTGCGCGAAGACGAAGATCTCGTTCCACAGCCGCGCCTCGAGGTGCGACTCGGTCTTCGGCAGGTAGAAGTACGGGCCCTTGCCGAGCTCGATGAGCCGCTTGGCGTTGTGGAAGAAGTACAGGCCGAAGTCGACGAGGGCGCCGGGCACCGGGCGGCCGTCGAACCGGAGGTGGCGCTCGTCGAGGTGCCACCCGCGCGGCCGCATGACCACGGTCGCCAGCTCCTCGGCCGGCTTCAGGGCGTACGTCTTGCCGGACTTCGGGTCGGTGAAGTCGATGCGGCGCGCGTACGCGTCGATCAGATTGCGCTGGCCGAGGACGACGTTCTCCCAGGTGGGAGCGGACGCGTCCTCGAAGTCGGCGAGCCAGACCCTCGCGCCCGAGTTCAGGGCGTTGATGGTCATCTTGCGGTCGGTCGGACCGGTGATCTCCACGCGGCGGTCGTTGAGCGCGGCCGGGGCCGGCGCGACCTTCCAGTCGCCCTCACGGATCTGTGCGGTATCCGGGAGGAAGTCGAGCGTGGACGTGCGGGCGATCTCGGCGCGGCGCTCGGCGCGGCGGGCGAGCAGCTCGTCACGGCGGGGCGTGAACAGCCGGTGCAGCTCGGCCACGAAGGCGAGAGCCGCGTCGGTCAGGACCTCATCCTGCCTCGGCAGGGGCTCGGCATCGACGATGGCCAGCGGGGACGGCGCTGGTGCGGACATGAGCTGTCACTCCTTACGCGGGCGAGGCCTGCCGGCCGCCGGGTCGCCTGAGAACGGCACAGAGTGCCATGGCTCCGAGGTACGGTCGCGGGCGCCGCCGGGTGGTGCAGGGCGCTTCTGACGTGTGGATAGTAGTTTCCTCATGGTGGAAGTTCAACGGTCTGTTGATGTCGAGATTCTCCGAGTCGACAGAAACTGTCGCTCAGTGCCACCCCGGTCACTCCAAGTGGAACAGGTCCTCCGGCGTGTCGATGTCGTACGCCGCGGCCACGTCCCCGCACTCGACGAGCGTGACCGCGCTCTCGTGCTCCTTCAGGTAGGCGCGTGCCCCCCGGTCGCCCGTCGCAGTCGTCACGATGTCCTCCCACCGCTCGGCGCCGAAGAGCACCGGATGCCCGCGCTTCCCGTCGTACGCCGCCGCCACGAGGCTCGCGGGCGAGCGGTACGCGGCCACCACCCGGGCCACCGCCGCCGCCCCGATCCCCGGCTGGTCCACCAGCGAGACGAGGGCGGCCGGAGCTCCCGTGCCGGCCAGGGACGCCAGCCCGGCCCGCAGCGACGAGCCCATTCCCTCGTCCCATACCGGGTTGTCGACCAGCACGCACCCGCTCAGGTCGGCGCGCTCCCGCACCCGCGCCGACGCCGCGCCCAGCACCACGTGCACCGGGCCGCAACCGCCCTCGCGCAGGACCCGTACCGCGTGTTCGACCAGGGGCCGCCCCCGGTACTCCAGCAGCGCCTTCGGCCGGCCACCGAGCCGCCGCCCGCCGCCCGCCGCGAGCAGGAGCCCCGCGACGCCCGAGGCTCCGTCATCTCTTGTATGTGCCATGGGTTCTGCTTACCTCATCGGAACAGGCGCGGACGGTCCCTCCTTGGATAGGGTGCCGTTCGATATCGGCGTTCTGCGTGGGAGACATGAGTTTGATGAGTGGTCAGCAGCCGGGCCGGGACAGTGCTTCCCAGGTCTTCCAGCCTCTCGCGGGTGACGACCCGACCACCATCGCCGGATACCGGCTGGCCGCCAAGCTCGGCGCGGGCGGCATGGGCAAGGTGTATCTCTCGTACACGCCGGGCGGCCGGCCCGTCGCCATCAAGGTGATCCGGCCCGAGTTCGGTGAGGACCCCGAATTCCGCCGGCGGTTCGCGCAGGAGGTGCAGTCCGCGCAGCGTGTGCAGGGTCTGTTCACCGCGCCCGTCATCGACGCGGACACCGACGGCGCGCAGCCGTGGCTCGCCACCGCCTACGTGCCGGGCCCCTCGCTCGCCGACGCGGTCGTCGCGCACGGGGCGCTGCCCGTCGAGGCGGTACTGCTGCTGATCGCCGGCATGGCAGAGGCCCTGCACGTCATCCACGGCGCGGGCATCGTGCACCGCGACCTCAAGCCGTCCAACGTGCTGCTCGCCGCCGACGGCCCCCGCGTCATCGACTTCGGCATCGCGTACGCCGCCGACGCGACCTCGCTCACCGGATCCGGCGTCACCATCGGCACCCCGTCGTTCATGGCCCCGGAACAGGCCGCCGGGAAGAAGGTGACGGCCGCAACCGACATCTTCGCCCTCGGCCAGGTCGCGGCGTACGCGGCGACCGGATCCCCGGCCTTCGGCGAAGGCACCTCGCACGGGGTGCTCTACCGGATCGTCCACGAGGAGCCCGACCTCACCGGGGTCCCGGAGCGGCTGATGGAGCTGGTCAGCCGCTGCCTCGCCAAGGATCCGGCGGACCGGCCCTCGGTCACCGAGGTCATCGGGCTCTGCCAGTCCGCCAACGCCGAGACCGTCCTGCGCCGCCCCGAGGACTGGCTGCCGGGCGCCGTCGCCGCCGACATCACGGTGCGCGCGGCCGCTCCCGCCCCGCTCCAGACGCCGCCGCCCCCGGCCGCCGCGCCCGCGGCCTACTCGCCCACCGCGCCCGTGGCCCCGGCGTACTCACCCACCGCACCGGTCGCCCCGGCGACCCCGCCCCCGGGCTTCGGCCCGCTCGCGCCGCACCAGGCGCCCCAGGCCGCTCAGCCGCACAGCACGCCGCCTCCGGTGCACGCCCACGCCCACGCCTACGCCCCCACCCAGCTGCCGACGCACGCCCACCCGTACCCCGGACACCCCGCGCCGCCGGCGGCCCAGCCGCCGAAGAGCGCGGGCAAGAGCCTGCTCGTGGCCCTGGCCGCCGTGCTCGTCTTCGCCGTCGCGGGTGGCGGCCTGACGTACGCCCTGCTCACGGACGACGGGAAGCAGACGCAGGGCGGGGGCTCGTCGCAGGACGAGCGGCAGAGCGACGGGGCCGGCGGCGCGGCCGATCCCGCCGGGTCTCCCTCGGGTGCGGATGCCGGCTCCGTTCAGGAGACCGAGCCCGAGCCCGAGGCCAAGCCGGACCCGAAGCCCGCCGACTTCAAGGGCATCAACCTCACCGCCGGATACCACCTGTCCCTCGCCGACGACGACGTCCGGCCCCAGAGCGGCGAGGACGGTTCGTACGACCTCTCCTACGACACCGGTGGATACCTCGACGCCGAGAGCGAGGGCGGAACCCTGGTGCTGCTCGATCCGGGGCAGCAGGGATCGCTCGCCGCCTGCCGCGCAGACACCCGCTTCACCGAAACGGTCTATGTGAACAAACTCTCGAAGGGGCGCCAGGTCTGCGTCACCACGGGCACGGGACACATGGGCGTCGTGACGGTTCAGGGCTTCTCCGCCGAGGATTCGCCCAGTACGTACATGACGCTGGACCTGACCGTCTGGCGCAACGCCGCCGCCACCGGCTCGGGCAGCTGAGCAGGGCCAAGTGGCGTAGCGCCCGCCGATTGGCGTTAACTGACCCCCGGCCCCCGTGTACGCCGTCCGACCAGCGGCGTACGGGGCTGAACCACTGGCAGGACCTGCACGTGGCTGTGCGAGGGGGAGAGACCTTGTTGAGAAGTGTGGAACAGAGGTGCGTGACCGGAAACGGTGAGGACCCGCGCGTGACGGAGCTGCGTGCCGCCGTCTCGCGGCTGCGCCGTGAACTGGCCGGACACCCCGCCGAATTGCCGGACCGCGGGGTCGCTGAGGACGAACTGGCGTCGCTGCACGCCATGGCCCTCAGCGGCGTGCCCGAGATCATGCGGCTGCGGCGTTCGCTGCTGCTGGTCGCCGGGTCGATCGGCTCGGTCAGCGCGCTGGCGGAAGCGATGTCGCAGGTGCGCAACGCGGTCGAGCTCTTCGGGAGCCGCGGCTGACGAGGTGCAGGCGCGCAGGGGCGGACCTGCTGCGCGACGCGCTCGGCCAGGCCTTCCAGCAGCCGAACCTGCTGCCTTCCCTCACCTCGGCCGAGCAGCTCCAGGTGATGGCCCACCTCTCGGGACGAGCGGACGGCCGTGTTTCGGCCGTCGGCCCATCGCTCTGACCTGCGCGTACGTCCTGGGTCAGCCCGGTGTGCCGTTGTTGGTCAGCACGACGGACAGGTCCTGGGCGACTTCCTGGAGTATGGGAACGATCTTTTCGGTCGCGGCCTCCGTCACCCGGCCCGCCGGACCGGAGATGGAGATGGCCGCGGCGGTGGGGGAGTTGGGCACCGGCACGGCGAGGCAGCGGACGCCGATTTCCTGCTCGCCGTCGTCCACGGCGTAACCGGCCCTGCGGACCTGCTCCAGGGCGTCCAGGAAGCCCTCGGGGGTGGTGATCGTCTTCTCGGTGGCGGTCGGCATGCCCGTGCGGGCGAGCAGGGCGCGCACCTCCTCCGGCGGGGTGTGCGCGAGGAGCGCCTTGCCGACGCCCGTGGAGTGCGGGAGGACGCGGCGGCCGACCTCGGTGAACATCCGCATCGAGTGCTTCGAGGGCACCTGGGCGACGTACACGATCTCGTCGCCGTCGAGCAGCGCCATGTTCGCGGTCTCGCCGGTCTCCTCCACCAGCCGCGCCAGGTACGGGCGGGCCCAGGTGCCGAGCAGCCGGGACGCGCTCTCGCCGAGGCGGATGAGGCGCGGGCCTAGCGAGTAGCGGCGGTTCGTCTGCTGGCGTACGTAACCGCAGGCGACGAGCGTGCGCATCAGGCGGTGGATCGTCGGCAGCGGCAGACCGCTGCTGGCCGAGAGCTCGCTGAGACCGACCTCGCCGCCCGCGTCGGCCATCCGCTCCAGCAGATCGAAAGCGCGCTCAAGGGACTGGACACCACCGCTGGGCGCAGCAGATTTTGAAGCGTCGGTGGTGGCGTTGGACGACGGCACGTCAACGGTCCTTTCGAGGCGGATGGGCAAGGCAGCAGCCTACCCGCCGCCTGCGCGGAGCACACGGTCTGCGTCAAGACGTCCCCGCCGGTCAGAGGGTGTTTGTCCCTGTGTCGGCCGTCACTTCCGAAGATCCTCGGGCGGCAGTCCTGTGGGTAGCTACCTTCTGCTGGTCGAAATTGTTGTTCCACTTCATGGAAACCTCTAAATCGCGGCGGCGCCAGAGGGCCGGCCGGGGGGAGTCTTGACGGAGGAGGTGTCGGAGTGAAGACTCCTTCAACAGTTCGTTGAATTTCTCAGCCTTGTTTTTGGTACGGAAGTGAGGGACAAGGTGCCCGACGTTGACCTGGTACTGCGCTCGACGCGCGTCGTCACCCCCGACGGGACGCGCGCCGCATCGGTGACCGTCGCCGACGGGAAGATCACGGCTGTGCTGCCGTACGACGCCGAGGTGCCGGCCGGGGCCCGGCTGGAGGACTTCGCGGACGACGTCCTGCTCCCCGGCCTCGTCGACACCCATGTCCACGTGAACGACCCCGGCCGCACCGCGTGGGAGGGCTTCTGGACGGCCACCCGCGCGGCCGCCGCCGGCGGCATCACCACGCTGCTCGACATGCCGCTGAACTCGCTGCCGCCGACCACCACGGTCGACAACCTGCGCACCAAGCAGGACGTCGCCCGCAGCAAGGCGCACATCGACGTCGGCTTCTGGGGCGGCGCGATCCCGTCCAACGTCAAGGACCTGCGCCCGCTGTACGACGCCGGCGTCTTCGGCTTCAAGTGCTTCCTCTCGCCCTCGGGCGTGGAGGAGTTCCCGGAGCTCGACCAGGAGCAGCTCGCCCGGTCCATGGCGGAGATCTCCGGCTTCGGCGGCCAGCTGATCGTGCACGCCGAAGACCCCCACCACCTGGAGGCGGCCCCGCAGAAGAGCGGACCGGCGTACGCCGACTTCCTCGCCTCCCGGCCGCGCGACGCCGAGAACACCGCGATCGAGGGCCTGATCGCGCACGCCAAGCGCCTCGGCGCCCGGGTCCACGTACTGCACCTGTCGTCCTCGGACGCGCTGCCGCTGATCGCCGCCGCCAAGCGCGACGGCGTACGGATCACTGTCGAGTCCTGCCCGCACTTCCTCACCCTCACGGCCGAGGAGGTCCCGGACGGCGCGACCGAGTTCAAGTGCTGCCCGCCGATCCGCGAGGCCGAGAACCAGGACGCGCTGTGGGAGGGGCTCGCCGACGGGACGATCGACTGCATCGTCTCCGACCACTCCCCGTGCACCACGGACCTCAAGACCCCCGACTTCGCCTCCGCCTGGGGCGGTATCTCCTCGCTCCAGCTGGGCCTCCCGGCGATCTGGACCGAGGCCCGGCGCCGCGGCCGCTCGCTGGAGGACGTCGTCCGCTGGATGTCCGCCGCGCCCGCCGAGCTCGCGGGCCTGGCGCAGAAGGGCGCCATCGAGGCCGGCCGCGACGCCGACTTCGCGGTCCTCGCGCCCGACGAGACCTTCACCGTCGACCCGGCGGAGCTGCAGCACCGCAACCAGGTCACGGCGTACGCGGGCAAGACCCTGTACGGCGTCGTCAAGTCGGCCTGGCTGCGCGGCGTCCGCATCGCCGACAACGGGACCCTGGCCGAGCCGACCGGCCGGCTGCTCGAAAGGAACAACTGATCGTGGTGACCCCCTCCTTCACCGGTGACGCGAACCCGTACGGCGGCGGCGACCCGTACGCCGACTACCGCACCGCGGACTTCCCCTTCACGCACCTCGCGGACCTCGCCGACCGGCGGCTCGGCGCGGGCGTGATCGCCGCCAACGACGAGTTCTTCGCCGAGCGCGAGAACATGCTGCGGCCCGGAGCGGCGGAGTTCGACCCGGAGCACTTCGGCCACAAGGGCAAGATCATGGACGGCTGGGAGACCCGCCGCCGCCGTGGTGCCGGCGCCCAGCAGCCCCACCCGACCGACGAGGACCACGACTGGGCCCTCGTACGGCTCGGCGCGCCCGGTGTCGTACGCGGAGTCGTCATCGACACCGCCCACTTCCGCGGCAACTACCCGCAGGCGGTCTCCGTCGAGGCCACCTCGGTGCCCGGCTCGCCGTCCCCCGAGGACCTCCTCTCCGGCGAGGTGAAGTGGGTGACTCTCGTACCCCGTACGGCAGTCGGCGGCCACGCGGCCAACGGCTTCGCCGTCGACGTCGAGCAGCGCTTCACCCACCTGCGCGTCAACCAGCACCCCGACGGCGGCATCGCCCGTCTGCGCGTCTACGGCGAGGTCGCACCCGACCCGGCCTGGCTGGCCACTCTCGGTACGTTCGACCTCGTCGCCCTCGAGAACGGCGGCCGCGTCGAGGACGCCTCCGACCGCTTCTACTCCCCGGCCACCAACACCATCCAGCCGGGCCGTTCGCACAAGATGGACGACGGCTGGGAGACCCGCCGCCGCCGCGACAAGGGCAACGACTGGATCCACTACCACCTGGTGGAGCAGGCCGAGATCCGCGCGGTCGAGATCGACACGGCGTACCTGAAGGGCAACTCGGCGGGCTGGGCCGCGCTTTCGGTCCGCGACGGAGCCGAGGGCGACTGGACCGAGATCCTGCCCCGGACCCGGCTCCAGCCCGACACGAACCACCGATTCGTGCTGGACACGGTCCCGGCGGCGACCGAGATCCGGATGGACATCTTCCCGGACGGCGGCATCTCCCGCCTGCGTCTCTTCGGCTCCCTGACCGGGACGGGCGCGACGCGCCTGGCCGCCCGCCACCAGGAGCTGGCCGGCTGACACCCCCGCGGGTTCCCCGAACGCGGAGTGCACCGGGTCGCGACGGCCCCGGTGCACTCCGTTCCCCTTGCCCCCGGGGCTCTACGCCGCGTGGCCGCCGTCCACCGCCACCTCCGAGCCGGTCATGTACGCGGCCTCGTCGCTCGACAGGAACGCGACCACCGACGCCACCTCGTCCGCGGCGCCGAAGCGGCCGAGGGCCGTCAACCCGCTCTGCTGCGCGGCGTACGGGCCGTCCGCCGGGTTGAGGTCCGTGTCGACCGGTCCCGGGTGGACGAGGTTGGCCGTGATGCCCCGATCGCCCAGCTCCCGGGCCAGGGCCTTGTTCAGGCCGGTCAGAGCCGCCTTGCTCATGGCGTACAGCGTCCCACCGGGTCCCGGCACGCGCTGGACCATGCAGCTGCCGGTCGAGATGATCCGGCCGCCGCGCTCCATCCTGGAGGCAGCGGCCTGCGCGGCCAGGAACATCGCCCGTACGTTCACGGCCAGCACCCGGTCGACGTCCGCGAGCGTCAGAGTCCCGATCGGGCCCAGTACGCCGATCCCCGCGTTGTTGACCAGGATGTCCAGCCGGCCGAACTCGTCGGCGGCAAGGCCCACGACGGCGGTGACCGCCGCCGGGTCCGCCGCGTCGGCCCGCAGCGCGATGCCGCGCCTGCCCGTCGACTCGATCTTCTGGACGACCTCCCGGGCGGCTTGCTCGTCCTGTACGTAGGTGAGGGCCACGTCCGCGCCGTCCTGTGCGAGCCGCAGCGCGATCGCCGCGCCGATGCCGCGGCTGCCGCCGGTGACCAGGGCCGTCCTGCCGTTCAGTGAAGCCATGTCGGCTGCCTCTTCCGTGTGTCCGCAGTAGTGAGCTGCGCAGGGGTGAGGTGCGCAGTAATGGTTGCGGGTTCAATGAAACCGGCGGCAGGCGGCGCGCGCTGGCGGCAAACGGACGCCGTGTCCGGGTCGGCCGATGAGTTCCGTGCGAGCGTGGAGTCAGAGCTGGTGACACGTACCGAAGAAGGGCTTGGGACCATGAAGATCACGCTCACCACGTTCCTCACGCTCGACGGCGTCATGCAGGCGCCGGGCGGCCGCGAGGAGGACACCAGCGGAGGATTCGAGCACGGCGGCTGGCTGGTCCCCTTCGCCGACGAAGGCATGGGCCGGTTCGTCACCGGGGTGTTCGACCGCGTCGACGCCTTCCTGCTCGGCCGGCGTACGTACGAGATCTTCGCCGACTACTGGCCGAAGGTGACCGACGAGAACGACCCGGTCGCGAGCCGTCTCAACAATCTGCCGAAGTACGTCGTGTCCAGGACCCTGGACACGGCCGACTGGAACAACTCCAGCGTCGTCACCGGTGACCTCGTGGAAGAGGTCGGACGCCTGAAGGCGCAGCCCGGCCGTGAACTCCAGATCCACGGCAGCGGCGAGCTCGCGCGGTCCCTGATGCGGCACGACCTCATCGACGAGTACAACCTGCTGACCTACCCCGTGGTCCTCGGCGCGGGACAGCGGCTGTTCGCGGACGGCGGGCTGCCGACCTCGTTCGAACTGACCGCCAGCACCACCACCGAGGCGGGCACCGCCATCCACACCTACCGGCCCGCGGGCAGGCCGTCGTACGGCACATTCGAGCTCGACCAGTGAGGGACGCGCGGGTACGGTGATCGTTCCGCGTGCGAGCCGCCGAAGTCTCCACACCACCCTCTCCGGGGGAGACCGCGCCAGTGGCCGCCGCACCATCACCGACCGCCCTACCCGCACCCGTACCGGCACGCGCTTCCGCTCCCGGCCCCGCGTCGCCGCCGGACCGGGCGGTGTGGCTCACCGACCTGCCGGTGCTGCTCGTCGCCGTCGTCTGGGGCGCGAGCTATCTCGCGGCCAAGGACATCACGACCGCCCGGACCGTGGTCGCGGTCCTGGTCCTGCGCTTCGCCGTCGTGCTGCCCGTCCTGGCCGCCGTCGGATGGCGGAAGCTGCGCGCGCTGACGTCCGCCCAGTGGCGCGGCGCGGGAGCGCTCGGGCTCGCACTGAGCGTGATCTTCCTGCTGGAGACGTACGGCGTCGTGCACACCTCGGCGACCAATGCCGGGCTCATCATCAGCCTGACCATGATCTTCACGCCGCTCGCCGAGGCCGTGGTGACGCGGACCAGGCCGCCCCGCGCGTTCCTCGGCGCGGCAGGCCTCTCGGTGGCCGGAGTGGTGCTGCTGACCCAGGGCGGCGGCTTCACGGCGCCCTCGCTCGGCGACCTGCTGATGCTCCTGGCGGCGCTCGCCCGTACCGTCCACGTGCTCGCGATGGCCCGGATCAAGTCTGTCCGGGGCGCGGACGCGCTGTCGCTCACGACGGTCCAACTGGGCGGCGCGGTAGCGGTGTTCGCGGTCCTGGCAGCGGTCCCCGGCACCGGGCCCGCGCCCTGGACGGTCGCGGCGGGCTTCGGGCCGCGCGAATGGGCGGGACTGGTGTTCCTCTCCGTCTTCTGCACGCTCTACGCCTTCTTCGCGCAGATGTGGGCGGTACGCCGGAGCTCCCCGTCCCGCGTCAGCCTCCTCCTCGGCACGGAACCGCTGTGGGCGGCGGCAGCCGGCATCGCGATCGGCGGCGAACGGCTGGGCGCGCTGGGCCTCGTCGGCGGCGTACTGGTGCTGGCGGGCACGACATGGGGCCGGCGGGCGGGGACGCGGACGTAGGACCGGCGACCTTCCGGCGCGGCGGTCCGCGGGATGGCGTACCCACCCCGCAGCGGCACCCGTGCGTCGCCCGCAGGCCTCTTTACGCCCGCCGGAAGCGATCGGAGGCGGCCATCAGCGCGACGCCCGCGACCGCCAGCACGATGTTCGTGTACACCTCGTGGCCCTCCAGGAACGGCAGCAGCCGCACGAACCCGAAGAGCCTGGGCATCCACCCGGTCACCTCGTGCACCAGACCGGACGCACCCGACACGAACAGCACGAACCCGGCCACCTCAAGAAGTCTCTTCATGCGCCGATCCTCGCGTCGCCGGCCGGACCCCCGCGTCGGCCGTCGGGCTCGGGCGGTGCGCCGAAAGTCTGAGTCTTCGCGACTTTGGTCGCCGAACACGGTCGCGGGGCTCCGGGCGCGCGCCCGCGACCGTAGCTTTGTCGACATGACCGATCAGGAGTACCGCTGGCTCCAGCCCTCGGCGATGGCCGACCCCGATCTGCCGGGTGACCGGGGCAAGCGGCCGCGCCGTACTCCGCGCGACTGGTTCGTCGACCTCGTCATGTTCCTCTTCGCGGCGCTCGTCGGGCTGGGCGCGGCCGATGTCGCCGACAGCGTCGGGAACCCGGAGTACATCGTCCTGCTGGACCAGTTGGTCGGCGCGGCCGCCTGCTGCGCGCTCTGGCTGCGGCGCCGCTGGCCGGTGGGCCTCGCGGTCGCCCTGGTCGTCGTCTCCACCGTGGCGCCCGTCGCCTCCGGCGCCACGGTCGTCGCGCTGTTCAGCCTCACCGTGCACCGGCCGTTCAGGACGGTCGCCGCCGTCGGTTCCGCGGCCATCGTGGGCGGGCTGCTCCAGACAGTCCTGCGTCCCGACCCCACCACGCCCTTCCTGGTCTCGATGGTCGCGACCGTCGTGATCGTGCTGCTGGTCATCGGGTGGGGCATGTTCGCACGCTCCCGTCGGCAGCTCGTCGTATCGCTGCGCGACCGCGCCCGCCGCGCCGAGGCCGAGGCCGCGCTCCGGGCCGAGCAGGCCCAGCGCCTGGCCCGCGACGCCATCGCGCGCGAGATGCACGACGTACTCGCCCACCGGCTCACCCTGCTCAGCGTCCACGCCGGCGCCCTCGAGTTCCGCCCCGGCGCCCCGCCCGCCGAGGTCGCCCGCGCCGCCGGGGTGATCCGCGACAGCGCGCACGAGGCACTGAACGACCTGCGGGACGTCATCGGCGTACTGCGCGGACCGGCGGCCGGCGAGGAGCACCGGCCGCAGCCCACGCTCGCGACCCTCGACGCTCTCGTCGCCGAGTCCCGCGAGGCCGGCATGAAGGTCACGCTCGACAACCGCATCGACCGGTCCCAGGACGTGCCTGCCGCCGCCGGCCGCAACGTCTACCGCATCGCCCAGGAGGGCCTCACCAACGCCCGCAAACACGCACCCGGCACCGAGGTCACCGTGACGCTGACCGGCGCACCGGGCGAGGGCCTCACCGTCGAGGTGCGCAACCCGGCCCCCGACGGTCACACCCCGCCCGTACCCGGATCCGGTCAGGGCCTGATCGGCCTGACCGAACGGGCCACGCTCGCCGGCGGCCGTCTCGACCACGGATCCACCCCGGACGGCGGGTTCCGGGTCGGCGCCTGGCTACCGTGGGCCGCATGACCATCAGGCTGCTCATCGTCGACGACGACCCGCTCGTACGGGCCGGGCTCACCTTCATGCTCGGCGGGGCCGACGACATCGAGATCGTGGGGGAGGCGGCGGACGGTTCCGAGGCCACCGCGATGACCGATCTGCACCACCCCGACGTGGTCCTCATGGACATCCGGATGCCCGTCATGGACGGCCTCGCGGCGACCGAGGTACTGCGCCGCCGCCCGGACGCCCCCGAAATCGTCGTCCTCACCACCTTCCACGCCGACGAACAGGTGCTGCGGGCACTGCGCGTGGGGGCCGCCGGGTTCGTGCTGAAGGACACCCCGCCCGCGCAGATCGTGGACTCGGTACGACGGGTGGCCGCGGGCGACCCGGTGCTCTCCCCGGCGGTCACGCGGCAGTTGATGACCCATGTCGCCGGGGCGTCCGCCACCCCCCGCAGGCACACGGCGACCCACCGGATCGGCCAACTCGCCGAACGCGAGCGGGAGGTCGCCGTCGCCGTCGGCCGTGGACAGTCGAACGCGGAGATCGCCGCGGCGCTCTACATGAGCGTGCCGACGGTGAAGACCCACGTGTCACGCGTCCTGGCCAGGCTCGGCCTCAACAACCGTGTCCAGATCGCCCTGTTGGTGCACGACGCGGGCCTCCTCGACGAGGGTGGCGACGTGGCGGCGACGTAGGCTGAACGAGCAGCGGGCATCCGACGATCGGATCAGCAGGCAGCCGGCAGGGCGGCGGAGGGACGGGGGAGTATGACAGTCGTCGATCTCAGGGGGCACGCGGAGGAGTTCGCGGCGGACCCCTATCCGTACTACGCGAAACTGCGCGCGGCCGGTCCCGCCCACCTCGTCCGGACGGACGACGTGGAACGGATGTGGCTGATCGTCGGCCACGACGAGGCACGGCGTGCGCTCGCCGATCCGCGCCTCAGCAAGGACTGGCGGACCTCCGGCCTGTACGAGGCGTCCGCCAACCCGATCAACACCAACATGCTGGAGACCGACCCGCCCCATCACACGAGGCTGCGCAAGCTCGTCGCCAGGGAGTTCACGACCCGCCGGATAGAGGCGCTGCGGCCGCAGGTCCAGCGCGTCACGGACGAACTGCTGGAGGTGATGACCTCCGGCTCGGGCCGTACGGCCGACCTCGTCGAGGCGCTCGCCTTCCCGCTGCCCATGACGGTCATCTGCGAACTCCTCGGCGTACCCGACCTGGACCGGGCCTCCTTCCGCGGCTGGTCGAACGAGATCGTCGCGCCGACCGGCGCGGAGGCGGAGGGTGCGGCCGTACAGGCCATGGGGGCCTATCTCGCCGAACTCGTCGAGGACAAGCGTTCGTCCGTGCCCGGCGACGACCTGCTGAGCGCGCTCATCAGGACACAGGCGGAGGACGGCGACCGGCTCGCCGCCGACGAACTCATCGGCATGGCCTTCCTGCTGCTCATCGCGGGCCACGAGACCACCGTCAACCTGATCTCCAACGGGATACGGGCCCTCCTCGCGCATCCGGATCAAATGGCGGCCCTGCGAGGCGACTTCGGGCTCATCGACAGCGCCGTCGAGGAGATGCTGCGCTACGACGGTCCGGTGGAGAACGCCACTTTCCGCTTCACCCGCGAGCCCTACGAGGTCGGCGACCTGGTCATTCCCGCCGGTGAGCCGGTCCTGGTATCGCTCGCGGCCGGAGACCGTGATGCCGCTCGTTTCCCCGATCCGGACCGGTTCGACATCACGCGGACAGCGGTGACGGGCAAGGGCCCGGGGCATCTCGCCTTCGGCCACGGCCTGCACTTCTGCCTCGGCGCGCCACTGGCCCGCCTGGAGGGCCGCATCGCCGTCCGTTCGCTGCTCGAACGCTGCCCGGACCTCACGCTCGACCCGGACGGCGGACCGCTGGAATGGCTGCCGGGGCTGCTCATGCGGGGGGTGCGCCGTCTGGAGGTGCGGTGGTGAGCGACGCCGCCCCCTACACCTGCACGACGACCTTGCCCCGCACGTGACCCGCCATCAGGTAGTCGACGGCCTCGGGGACGTCGGCCAGCGGGTAGGTCCGGTCGATGACCGGGGTCATCGAACCGGCCTCGATGTATTCCGTGAGCACGTCGAGGTCGCTGTGGTGCAGTTTCATGACGGCGAGCCCGCGCAGCCGTTGGCCGGTGAACGGTGACACCGCGAGGGCTCGCAGCTGCCGGCCGTTGCCGCCGATCCAGTCGCCGCCGCCCTCGCCGCCGATGATGACGAGAGTGCCGCGGTGGTTGAGTGCGCGGCGGAGGGCGGAGAGGGGGCGGTTGCCGGCCGTGTCGAGGACGAGGTCGTAGCGGCGGGTGCCGTCCGTCGGGTCCTCGCTCGTGTAGTCGATGACCTCGTCGGCGCCCACGGAGCGGACCAGATCCTCCTTGGCGGTGCTGCAGACGCCGGTGACGTGGGCCCCTAGGGCCTTGGCGAGCTGTACGGCGTAGTGGCCGATCCCGCCCCCCGCTCCGATGACGAGGACGCTCTGCCCGGCCCGCAGCCGTCCGGCGTCGCGTACCGCCTGAAGAGCGGTGACGGCCGAGACCGGAACGGCGGCCGCCTGTTCGAAGGTGAGGTTCGAGGGCTTGCGCGCGATGTTCTCCTCCTTGGCGCACGCGTACTCGGCGAACGACCCGTCGCAGGTGCCGTACACCTCGTCGCCCGGCGCGAAGCGGGTGACGTCCGGGCCGACGGCCTCCACGCGCCCCGCGAGGTCCTGGCCCCGGACGTGGTCCTTGGGCGACCGGAGGCCGAAGCCCATGGCGCGGATCAGGTACGGCATCCCCGTCATGAGGTGCCAGACACCGGGGTCGACGGCGGCAGCGTGGACCCGTATGAGCACCTCGCCGCTGCCGGGAACCGGCTGGTCGATCTCTTCCAGGCGCAGTACCGACGACGGTCCGTAGGTGGCATGGGTGATGGCCTTCATTGGGTCTCTCCCGCGTTGGTCTGGGGGTACTGGAACACTTCGTCGAGCGGCACACCGAATACCCGGGCGATCTGGAAGGCCATCTCCAGCGAGGGTGAGTAGCGGCCCTGCTCGATGGCGATGACGGTCTGGCGGGAGACGCCGATTCGGCCGGCGAGCTCGGCCTGCGTCATCTCGCCGTGGGTGAAGCGCAGGGCTCGGATCGCGTTGGTGACCCTGGTCGGCTTCACCACGGGTGGAAGCCCAGCCGGTAGGAGACGATCTTCGCGGTGGAGCCGAGGACCGCCGACAGGACGAACGCCAGGTAGATCGCGTTGGCGATCCAGAACTGGTCCTGGCCGGCCATGGCAAGGACGAGCCCCGCCACGCCGCCGACCACGACGAACGACTGTCCGATGTGCTCGCCGAAGCGGTGGATCTCCCGGTCGCGCTGGTCCTTGGTGTTCGCGTCCTCCGGCGAGAACGCCGCCAGCGCGACGTGCAGCACGATGTTCGCGGCGATCGCCGCGCCGACCGTCCACAGCAGTGCCGCCACATAGGGCGTCTGGGCGAGGGGCGCGTCTCCGGGCCGCACGAGGACGACGGACAGGTACGCGACGTACGCCGCGACAGCGACCAGGAGCATGCTCCAGGCGCGTTTCTCTTCGAATGCCACTCGGCTCACTCGCTCCCCAAGTAAAGAAAACCTGACACTCTGGAGTGTCAAGCAGCCCCGACATGAAGTCAAGTTTTTTGTACTTCGCCGCTGTGGCGGCGGTCAGCCGGGCAGCACCGCGGCCGCGAATTCGACCGGTGACTCCGCCCACGGCATGTGGCCCGCCCCCGCGAGCGTCACCCGCGACACGTGCGGCAGGGCCTGCTCCAGTGAGTCCACGGCGTCGCGCGGCCGGATGTCCTCGGCGCCGTCCACGATCACGACAGGCATCCGCAGCCCGCCGCAGGCCGCGTGGAGCTGATGCTCGCTCATCGTCCGGGTCTCGGCGTCGATCTCCGCGGTGCACTCGAAATTGACGCCGAACCAGGGCGTCGCCATCCGCTCCGCCAGCCGCAGCGCCCGCTCCCGGTCGGGGCCCGCGAAGTCCGCCGACCACTGGAGTACGCACATCTCGCGCTCCTGCGCCTCCGTGCGCCGCTCCCGGGACCTGAGTTCCTCCCACCGGGCCAGCCGTTCACCGATCGCGGCGCGCAGATTCCCCACGAACTCCGGATGCCACCCTGAGTCGGGCCCGATGCCGGTGCCCGACACGTACACCAGCCGTGTCACCCGCTCCGGATGCGCGAGCGTGTAGTGCAGGGCGAGCCGCGCGCCCCAGGAATGGCCGAGCAGCGTCACCGTCTCCAGCCCGAAGTACCTGCGTACGGCGTCCAGATCGGCCACCGACCGGGCCACCGAGTAGGGCCCGCGCCGCTCGGAGCGCCCGCAGCCGCGCTGGTCCCAGCGGTAGACGGCGGCCCCCCGGTCCGCCAGCAGCCGCGCCACGTCCTCGAACGTGTCCCACAGTCCGGGGCCGCCGTGGCACAGCATCACCGGCTCCCCCTCACCGGATCTCTCCGCCCAGAGCTTCGCCCCGTCGTCCGCGGCCGTCGTCATGACGCGGGGATCTCTCCCAGCCGCACCGGCCGCCGCTCCCGGCGCGACAGCTCGCAGGCCTCCGCGATCCGCAGCGCGTGCAGTGCCTCCCTGCCGTCGCAGGGGTTGTCCCGCTCTCCCAGGGCGACCCGCACGAACGCGTCCAGCTCGGCCTCGTAGGCCGGGGCGAACCGTTCCAGGAAGCCGGGCCACGGCCGGTCGCAGGCCGGCGGTCCCTTCGGTTCGGTCGAGGTGATCGGCGTACGGTCGTCGAGGCCGACGGAGACCTGGTCGAGCTCGCCGGCCAGCTCCATCCGTACGTCGTAACCGGCGCCGTTGCAGCGCGTGGCGGTGGCCGTGGCGAGCGTGCCGTCGTCGAGGGTCAGCACCGCGGCGGCGGTGTCGACGTCGCCCGCCTCGCGGAACATCACCGGCCCGGCGTCGGACCCGGCGGCGTACACCTCGACGACCTCGCGCCCCGTGACCCAGCGCAGGATGTCGAAGTCGTGGACCAGGCAGTCCCGGAAGAGCCCGCCGGACAGCGGAAGATACGCGGCGGGCGGCGGCGCCGGGTCGGATGTCATCGCCCGTACGGTGTGCAGCCGGCCGAGGCTCCCGGACCGTACGAGCTCGCGCGCCGTGGTGTAGCCGGCGTCGAAGCGGCGCATGAAGCCGAGCTGGAGCACGGTCCCCGCCGCGTCGACCTCCCGCAGCGCCCCGAGCGTGCCCGGCAGGTCCAGCGCGATCGGCTTCTCGCAGAAGGTGGGCAGTCCCGCCCGCGCCGCCCGGCCGATCAGCTCGGCGTGCGCCGAGGTGGCGGAGGCGATGACGACGGCGTCAACACCCCACGCGAAGATCTCGTCGACCGAGGGCGCGGCGGTGGCGCCGAGCCGGTCGGCCACCGCGACGGCCCGCGCGGCATCGGTGTCCGCGACGAGCAGGGCACCCACTTCGCGATGGCGGCTGAGCACGCCAGCGTGGAAAGAACCGATACGTCCCGTGCCGATGAGTCCGATGCGCATGGCCCCAAAGTGTCGCCATGAACGTCGCCCTGTCAAGGGTATGTCCTGACAACCTGACTACAGGACTTCCAGTAGTCATTACCTGCGGTTACGCTCAGGAGCGTGTCGAAACCCGCCGCTGACCCCACCATCGCCCTGCAGCTCGGCGTGGACCGCAACAGCCCGGTCCCGCTGTACTTCCAGCTGTCCCAGCAGCTGGAGGCGGCGATCGAGAAGGGCCGGCTCTCCCCGGGAAGCCTCCTCGGCAACGAGATCGAACTGGCCGGCCGCCTCGGCCTGTCCCGTCCCACGGTCCGCCAGGCCATCCAGTCGCTCGTCGACAAGGGTCTGCTGGTCCGCCGCAGGGGCGTCGGCACCCAGGTCGTGCACAGCCAGGTCAAGCGCCCGCTCGAACTGAGCAGCCTGTACGACGACCTCGAAGCCGCCGGCCAGCTGCCCGCCACCACCGTCCTGCGCAACACCCTGGAACCGGCGACCGCCGAGGTCGCGGCGGCGCTCGGCGTGGCGGAGGGCAGCGACGTACACCTGGTGGAGCGGCTGCGCCTCGCGCACAACGAGCCCATGGCCATCCTGCGCAACCACCTGCCCACCGGCCTGCTGTCCCTGGACACCGAGCACCTCGAAGCCACCGGCCTCTACCGGATGATGCGCGGCGCCGGCATAACGCTGCACAGCGCGCGCCAGTCGGTCGGGGCGCGCGCGGCCGGGGCCGACGAGGCGCGGCAGCTGGCGGAGGCGGAGGGGGCGCCGCTGCTGACGATGCAGCGGACGACGTTCGACGACACCGGGCGGGCGGTCGAGTTCGGTTCGCACATATACCGGGCCTCCCGGTACGCGTTCGAGTTCCAACTGCTCGTCAGGCCGTAGGACCCCCGCGTAAGAATGTTCGGACAAAGTCTTGACGGGGCATCGCGTACGCCGCTAGAACTCCCCCAGCCGCAACGGGGCGGCCGGGAGACAAGGCGGAACCCACGATGCGTACCCACCGCAAGGCAGCAGCCCTCCTCGCCGCATGCGCGCTCGCACTCGCGGCCGGGTGCAGTTCCGAGGGCGGCAAGGAATCCGAGGAGAAGAACGGCGACGCGAGCGGCGGCGCGAAGGCCGTCGCCACCGAGCGCCTGAAGATCGCCATGGTGACGCACTCGGGCGAGGGCGACACCTTCTGGGACATCGTCCAGAGCGGCGCCGAACAGGCCGCGGCGAAGGACAACGTCGAGTTCCTGTACGCCGCCGACAAGGAGGGCAAGGAACAGGCGCAGCTCATCGATTCGTACGTCGCCAAGAAGGTCGACGGCATCGTGGTGACCCTCGCCAAGCCCGAAGCGGTCAAGGCCGCCGTCGAGAAGGCCGTCGCCGCCGGCATCCCCGTCGTCACCATCAACTCGGGCGGCGAACACTCCGAGGCGACGGGCGCGCTCAGCCACATCGGCCAGGAGGAGTCCGTCGCCGGTGAGGCCGTCGGCGAGGAACTGAACAAGCGCGGCAGGAAGAAGGCGCTCTGCGTCATCCACGAACAGGGCAACGTCTCGCTCGAAGCGCGCTGCGCGGGCGTGAAGAAGACGTTCGAGGGAACGGTCGAGAACCTCAACATAGAGGGCACCAACATGCCCGCGTCGACGTCCTCCATCGAGGCGAAGCTCCAGACCGGCAAGGACATCGACGCCGTCGTCACCCTCGGTGCCCCCTTCGCGGCCGCCACCGTCAAGGCCAAGGCCGGCGCGGGCAGCAAGGCCGAGGTCAACACGTTCGACCTCAACGCCGAGGTGGTCAGGCAGCTCAAGGCCAAGGAGATCGGCTTCGCCGTCGACCAGCAGCCCTACCTCCAGGGCTACCTCGCCGTCGACGAACTGTGGCTCTACAGGACGAACGGCAACGTCCTGGGCGGCGGAAAGCCCGTCCTGACCGGCCCGGCACTCGTCACCGGCAAGGACGTGCCGGCGCTGGAGAAGTACACGGCCCGCGGAACCCGGTGAATACGGTGCGAACACCCGTAACCGATACTTGGTCGGCCGGGGACGGTCTGAATGATCCCCGGCCGCACCGAGGAGTACGAGAAGGGCACGGCGTCGTGGCAAGGGTTCGGACAGGGGTACGCGCGCTGGGCGCGGTGCTGGCGGCGGTGCTCGGGGCGTCCCTCGCGGGCTGCAGCAGTACGGGCGGCAAGCGCGCCGAGGAACGGGCCGAGCAGGCCGCCGCGCAAGGCAGGGCCGCGGTGGACACACCCCGCTGGACCGTCGGCATGGTCACCCACTCCGGCGACGGCGACACCTTCTGGGACATCGTGCAGAACGGCGCGAAGCAGGCCGCAGTCAAGGACAACATCAAGTTCCTGTACGCACACAGCGACGAGGGCCAGCAGCAGGCCCAGCTGGTCGACTCGTACATCGACAAGAAGGTCGACGGGCTGATCGTCACACTCGCCAAGCCCGACGCCATGAAGGCCGCCGTCGCCAAGGCCACCAAGGCCGGCATCCCGGTGATCACCGTCAACTCCGGCTCGGCCGAGTCCAAGGACTTCGGCGCGCTCGCCCACATCGGACAGGACGAGACGATCGCCGGTGAGGCCGTGGGCGAGGAGCTCGGCAAGCGGGGCCGGAAGAAGGCCCTGTGCGTCCTGCACGAGCAGGGCAACGTCGGTCACGAACAGCGCTGCGACGGTGCCAGGGGCTCCTTCGACGGCGAGATGCAGAACCTCTACGTCGACGGCACGAACATGCCCGACGTACAGGCGTCCATCGAGGCGAAGCTCCAGTCCGACAAGGACATCGACGCCGTCGTGACCCTCGGAGCGCCCTTCGCGGACGCCGCCGTCAAGGCCAAGGAGCAGGCGGGCAGCGAGGCCGAGATCGACACCTTCGATCTGAACGCCCAGGTCGCCACCGCGCTCCAGGCGGACACGCTCGGCTTCGCCGTCGACCAGCAGCCCTACCTCCAGGGCTACGAGGCCGTGGACCTGCTGTGGCTCCACAAGTACAACGCCGACGTGCTCGGCGGCGGAAAGCCCGTCCTCACCGGACCTCAGATCATCACCAAGAAGGACGCCGCCGAGCTGGAGGCCTACACGAAGCGGGGGACCCGATGACCGCGACCGCACCGGCACAGGCGCCGGCTCCCGGCCAGAAGGCCCCCTCCGACGAACGGCTGCTCAAGACATCACTGCTGCGCAAGCTGCTCGGCCGCCCCGAACTCGGCTCGGTCGTCGGCGCCGTCGCCGTCTTCCTCTTCTTCGCGATCGTCGCGGACAGCTTCCTGCGCGCGTCGAGCTTCGGCACGGTCCTGTACGCCGCGTCCGTGATCGGCATCATGGCCGTCCCGGTCGCGCTGCTGATGATCGGCGGCGAGTTCGACCTGTCCGCCGGTGTCCTGGTGACCAGCTCCGCGCTGGTCTCCTCGATGTTCAGCTACCAGATGACGGCCAACATCTGGGTCGGCGTCCTCGTCTCGCTCCTGGTGACATTGGCCGTCGGCGTGTTCAACGGCGTCATGCTGACCCGCACGAAGCTGCCGAGCTTCATCATCACGCTCGGTACGTTCCTGATGCTGACCGGCCTGAACCTGGGCCTCACCAAGATGATCAGCGGCACGGTGTCGACGAAGAGCATCGCCGACATGGAGGGCTTCAGCTCCGCCAAGGCGGTCTTCGCCTCCCAGGTCACCCTCGGCGGCGTGAACCTCAAGGTCACCGTCCTGTGGTGGCTGGCCCTGGTCGCCCTCGCGACCTGGATCCTGCTGCGCACCCGCGCGGGCAACTGGATCTTCGCTGTCGGAGGCGAGACCGAGGCGGCCCGCGCGGTCGGTGTCCCGGTGAACAAGACCCGGATCGGCCTCTACATGGGCGTGTCCCTCGGCGCCTGGATCTCCGGCCAGCACCTGCTCTTCTCCTTCGACGTCGTACAGTCCGGCGAAGGTGTCGGCAACGAGCTGATCTACATCATCGCGGCCGTCATCGGCGGCTGCCTGATCACCGGCGGCTACGGCTCGGCGATCGGCTCCGCGGTCGGTGCCTTCATCTTCGGCATGACCAGCAAGGGCATCGTGTACGCGGAGTGGGACCCCGACTGGTTCAAGTTCTTCCTCGGAGCGATGCTCCTTCTGGCCACCCTGCTCAACGCATGGGTACGCAAGCGCGCGGAGGCGACCCGGTGACCGATCAGTCCACGACCCCGCTGGTCGAGCTGCGCGACGTCAGCAAGTTCTACGGCAACATCAAGGCGCTGGAGGGCGTCTCCCTCGAAGTCCACGTGGGCGAGATCAGCTGCGTACTGGGCGACAACGGTGCCGGCAAGTCCACCCTCATCAAGATCATCGCGGGTCTGCACCAGCACGACGCGGGCACCTTCGCGATCGAGGGCGAGGAGACCCGGCTGGCGAACCCGCGCGACGCCCTGGACCGGGGAATCGCCACCGTCTACCAGGACCTCGCCGTCGTACCGCTGATGCCGGTCTGGCGGAACTTCTTCCTCGGCTCCGAGCCGACGAAGGGCGCGGGCCCCTTCAAGCGCCTCGACGTCGGCCTCATGCGCCGCACCACCCGCTCCGAGCTGTTGCGCATGGGCATCGACCTGCGCGACGTCGACCAGCCCATCGGTACGCTCTCGGGCGGCGAGCGCCAGTGCGTGGCGATCGCGCGAGCGGTCTACTTCGGGGCGAAGGTCCTCGTCCTCGACGAGCCGACCGCCGCACTCGGCGTCAAGCAGTCCGGCGTCGTACTGAAGTACGTCGCGGCGGCGCGGGACGCGGGGCTCGGTGTTGTTCTCATCACGCACAACCCGCACCACGCGTACCTCGTCGGCGACCGCTTCGTGCTCCTCAAGCGCGGCGCGATGTCCGGCAGCCACATCCGGGACGAGATCACCCTCGACGAGCTGACACGCGAGATGGCGGGCGGCAGCGAGCTCGACCAGCTCAGCCACGAACTGGAGCGCTAGCCGCCGCGCCGGGAAGCCCCCGCGCGGCGGGCCCGTCCAGCCCGTCCGGCGTCCGAGGAGCGAGGGCCGGGGCAGCGCCCCGGTGCGACCGGTGCGGCGGCCCGCCCGCACCGCCGCACCGCACCGCGCCCCGGCGGATGGCAGAATCGGCCCAATGACCGCCACCGCCCCCACGACCCCGCAGGGGACATGAGCACGTACCGAGACTTCGCGCACCGCGGCTCCGCCCGCGCCACCGTCCTGCGGACCGTCGGCACCCGGGAGCGGCGCTCGCACCTCAGCGCGCCCCGGGTGCCCACCGTCGGGATCGACATCGGCGGTACGAAAGTGATGGCCGGTGTCGTCGACGCCGACGGCGTCATCCTGGAGAAGGTCCGCACCGAGACGCCGGACAAGTCCAAGAGCCCCAAGGTCGTCGAGGACACCATCGTCGAGCTGGTCCTCGACCTGTCCGACCGCCACGACGTCCACGCGGTGGGCATCGGCGCGGCCGGCTGGGTCGACGCCGACCGCTCGACGGTGCTCTTCGCCCCGCACCTGGCCTGGCGTAACGAGCCCCTGCGCGACGCGGTCTCCGCGCGTCTCGCCGTCCCCGTCCTGGTCGACAACGACGCCAACACCGCCGCCTGGGCGGAATGGCGCTTCGGCGCGGGACGCGGCGAGGACCACCTCGTCATGATCACGCTCGGCACCGGCATCGGCGGCGCGATCCTCGAGGACGGCCAGGTCAAGCGCGGCAAGTACGGCGTCGCGGGCGAGTTCGGCCACATGCAGGTCGTGCCCGGCGGCCACCGCTGCCCGTGCGGTAACCGCGGCTGCTGGGAGCAGTACAGCTCCGGAAACGCCCTGGTGCGCGAGGCCCGTGAGCTCGCCGCCGCCGACTCCCCCGTCGCGTACGGGCTCATCGAGCGCGTCGGCGGCAACATCCCCGAGATCACCGGACCGCTCATCACCGAGCTCGCCCGCGAGGGCGACGCGATGTGCGTCGAGCTGCTCCAGGACATCGGCCAGTGGCTCGGCGTCGGCATCGCCAACCTCGCCGCCGCGCTCGACCCCTCCTGCTTCGTCATCGGCGGCGGTGTCAGCGCCGCCGACGACCTGCTCATCGGCCCGGCCCGGGACGCCTTCAAGCGCCACCTGACCGGCCGGGGCTACCGCCCCGAGGCCCGTATCGCCAAGGCCCAGCTCGGCCCGGAGGCCGGCATGGTCGGCGCCGCCGACCTGGCCCGCCTCGTCGCGCGCCGCTTCCGCCGCGCCAACCGCCGCCGCCTGGAGCGCTACGAACGCTACGAGCGTTACGCCCAGGCCATCCGCTCCACCACCCAGGGACCCCAGTAATGACCCCGTCCGTGCCTCACCCGTCGCCGTCACCGGACGATGCGGGCAAGCCCCTCGAGGACCGCCGCCACATGATCCGCCGCCGATGGCTGACGGCGATCATCATCGTGCTGCTCATCGGCATTCCGGCGGGCTATCTGCTGATCTCCGCCGAGCAGAGCCGCGACAGCGGCCGCGACAAGGCGAAGGTGGCCTCCGCCACCGGCCTCACCGAGGGCTTCCCGTCCCGCATGACGCGCCGTATCTACGACGTGCCCGTACCCAACGCGGGTAAGGACGTCGCGTACTACGAGACGAACAACTGGAAGACCAGCAGGCTGTACGTCCAGTTCCGCACCGTCCCGCCGGACCTCGAGTGGTTCCTCAACGACCTCGGCATCGACCGGTCCGCCCTCAGGAAGGGCCGGATCACGATCAGCGAGCGAGACGCCAAGATCGCCGGCTGGACCCTCGACCCCGCCCGTACCTGGTACGGCACCACGGTCAACCAGAAGAACCCGCAGCCGACCGTCGACATCACCGTCGACGACACCGACCCGGCGCATCCCTTCGTCTACGTCGTCTCCACCGCCACCCCCTGACCCCCTGGGGCGAGCACACCGACCGGATCGCTAATCTGGAGCGAGTGAGCGACGAGACCGAACAGAAGCCCCCGCAGACCTTGCAGCCCCTGCAGTACCGGTTCGACGGCCCCGAGGACGCCCCGGTCCTCATTCTCGGCCCCTCGCTGGGCACGACCTGGCACATGTGGGACCGGCAGATACCGGACCTGACCCGCCAGTGGCGCGTCTTCCGCTTCGACCTGCCGGGTCACGGCGGCGCTCCCGCGCACCCCGCCAGCTCCGTCAACGATCTCGCCGAGCGGCTGCTCGCGACCCTCGACAGTCTCGGCGTCCAGCGCTTCGGTTACGCAGGCTGCTCCATCGGTGGCGCGGTCGGCGCGGAACTGGCGCTGCGCCACCCCGAGCGGATCGCCTCGCTGGCTCTGGTCGCCGCGTCGCCCCGGTTCGGCACCGCCGACGAGTTCCGCCAGCGCGGTGTGATCGTACGGACGAACGGTCTGGAGCCCATGGCGGCCTCCGCGCCCGCCCGCTGGTTCACGCACGGTTTCGCCGCCGCGCAGCCCGCGATCGTGGAGTGGGCCGTCCAGATGGTCCGCACCACCGACCCCGGCTGCTACATCGCCGCCTGCGAGGCGCTGGCCGCCTTCGACATCCGGGTCGACCTGCGCCGGATCGGCGTCCCGACCCTCGTCCTGGTCGGCTCCGAGGACCAGGTCACCGGGCCCGCCGAGGCCCGCACCCTGGTCGCGGGCATCCCCGACGCCCGCCTGGCACTGGTCCCCGGCGCGTCCCACCTGGCCCCCGTCGAGCAGCCCGCCGCCGTCACGGATCTGCTCGTACGCCACTTCTCCACCGCCTGGCAGGCCACGCCCAGCTCGACCACGGGCATGCAGGCGATCCAGGCCCCGCCCGTGATGCCGGCGATCTCCGCCCCCATCAGCCCCGTGGGCGAGATCGGCACGGCCGCGCAGCCGGTCGCCGTACCGGAGGCGGGCGGCCGGCCCGACCCTTACGAGGCCGGGCTCAAGGTCCGCCGCGAGGTGCTGGGCGACGCCCACGTCGACCGCGCTCTCGGCGAGGCCGACGGCTTCACCGGCGACTTCCAGGAGCTGATCACCCGCTACGCGTGGGGCGAGGTGTGGACCCGGGAAGGGCTCGACCGGCGTACGCGCAGCTGTGTCACGCTGACCGCGCTGGTCGCGGGCGGTCACCTCGACGAGCTGGCGTTCCACACCCGGGCCGCCCTGCGCAACGGGCTGACGCCCGCCGAGATCAAGGAAGTGCTGATCCAGACAGCCGTCTACTGCGGCGTCCCCGCGGCGAACGCGGCCTTCAAGGTGGCCCAGGCGGTCATCCAGGAGGAGACGACACCGCAGGTGTAGCGGGACGGCGAGGGGGATGTGCCGCATGCTGTGTCTGCCCGGGGGGCACCCCCCGGGCACCCGGCCGGCAAGCAGGCCGGCCGACCCGACCGAGGCGCCTTCGCGAGGTGGATTCCAGTGAAGCTGACCAAGAAGTCCCATGCCTGTGTCCGGCTGGAGAAGGACGGGCGGACGCTCGTCATCGATCCCGGCGCCTTCAGCGAACAGGACGCGGCGGTCGGCGCCGACGTGATCCTGGTGACGCACGAGCACCCCGACCACTTCGACGGGGACCGGCTGCGGGCCGGAATGGAGGCGAACCCGGGCGCCGAGGTCTGGACCCTGCGCAGTGTCGCCGACCAGCTCTCGGCGGCCTTCCCCGGCCGCGTGCACACCGTCGGCCACGGCGACACCTTCTCCGCCGCCGGCTTCGACGTACAGGTCCACGGCGAACTGCACGCCGTCATCCACCCGGACATTCCGCGGATCACCAACGTCGGCTACCTGGTGGACGGTTCAGTGTTCCACCCCGGCGACGCGCTCACCGTCCCCGAGCACCCCGTCGAGACGCTGATGCTCCCGGTGATGGCCCCGTGGTCGAAGATCTCCGAGGTGATCGACTACGTGCGCGAGGTGAAGCCACGGCGCGCCATCGACATCCACGACGCGCTGCTGACCGACCTCGCCCGGCCGATCTACGACCGCCAGATCGGCGCCCTCGGCGGCGCTGACCACAGTCGGCTCGCGCCCGGGGACTCGGCAGACCTGTGAGTGTCGGACCCCGCCGATAGGCTGGGACACATGCGTATCGCCACCTGGAATGTCAACTCGATCACCGCGCGGCTTCCCCGGCTGCTGGCCTGGCTGGAGAGCACCGGCACCGACGTGCTGTGCCTCCAGGAGGCCAAGACCACCTCCGAGGCCTTCCCGGCCGCGGAACTGCGCGAGCTCGGCTACGAGTGCGCCGTCAACGCCACGGGCCGGTGGAACGGCGTGGCCGTGATCTCCAAGGCCGGCCTGGAGGACGTCGTCGTGGGGCTGCCCGGCGGGCCCGACTACGAGGGCGTGCAGGAGCCGCGGGCGATCTCCGCGACCTGCGGCCCGGTCCGCGTCTGGTCGGTGTACGTACCGAACGGCCGCGAGGTCGCCCACGACCACTACGGATACAAGCTGCGCTGGCTGGAGGCGCTCCAGAAGGCCGTGGCCGAGGACGCCGCGGGGGAGCGGCCCTTCGCCGTCCTCGGCGACTTCAACATCGCCCCCACCGACGAGGACGTCTGGGACCCGTCGCTCTTCGTGGGCGCCACCCATGTCACCCCGGCCGAGCGGGCGGCGCTCGCCGCGCTGCGCGACGCGGGGCTCTCCGACGTGGTGCCGCGCCCGCTCAAGTACGACCGTCCTTATACCTACTGGGACTACCGGCTGCTGGGCTTCCCGAAGAACAAGGGCATGCGCATCGACCTGGCCTACGGCAACGCCCCCTTCGCCGCTGCGGTCAAGGACAGCTATGTGGACCGGGAGGAGCGCAAGGGCAAGGGCGCGTCCGACCACGCACCGGTCGTCGTCGACCTCGATGTCTGACGGTCGCGGCGGGAAACGGGTCTCCGCGCGCCTGTGGTGAACATGGCGGGACGAATGCGAGGCTGAGCGATATGAAGAACATCCCTTTCCTGGACAACTGGCTCAAGCGCCGTGACACGGCGCGCGGTACGGCGCTTTTCGGACCCGGCGCCGTCGGAGACAGCGACACGGAAGGTCTGGCGGAACTGCTCGCGGAGTGCGAGCTGTTGCGTGTCCGGGCAGGGGATGCCGGCCTGGAACTCGACGACTCTCCGGCCTCGTTGGAGGCGCTCGACCAGCTGACCCCGCTCTGGCGCGACGATCCCGAGGAGCTGCCCTGGCTGGGCAACGACGCGGGTCTCTACCTCGGCTCCGTGATCGTGCGTACGGTCGCGGGGGCGGCCTGGTACCTGTGGCCCAGCGGTCAGCCGGTGGTCCGGCTGGCCTCGGGACGCGAGATCAACGTGGTCGAGTTCGGTCTGGACTGGGCGGTCAACGGCGCGCCCGAGCTGTCCCAGGTGTACGCCGAGGTCTCGGAGCTCTGACCGGTTCCGGCCGTCTGAACTCTTTAGTGCGCCTTATGCCCCATTTTGGCGTGTCGTGTGCGAAGTCCCTTGGTGGGATGGATAGTTTGCGCTGACCTCGACACAGCTGAGAGTGGGTAGGGCTGCGAATGGCCGTCGATCTGTTGATCGAGCTGCGTGACGTCAACAAGGACTACGGGAGCGGGTCGGGGATCACCTGTGAGGGGTTCCTCCACGCCGGCAGACCGACCGCGTCGAATCTCGACTACGATTTGCCGTTCATCCCCGTGGAGGTGAGTCCGGCCGACACGGGCACACTGCTGCCGGGCGTGCGGTAGTTCAAAGGGCACGTGCCTGCCCGGCAGCAGCCGGAGATCACTTGTCGCGCAGTGGGACCGACACGTAGGACGGGTCGGACTCGGGCGACGAGAAGGTCAGCTGCGCGCCGGACGGGTTGTGTTCGATGTAGAGCGGGTCGACGGTGTCGACCACCAGGGCCAGCCGGTGGCCGGCCGGGACGTCGTAGGCGGTGGAGAACAGCTCCAGGTCGACGGGGAACGGCTTGCCGGGTGTCCGGCCGTGAAAGCTGTACGGCGCGTTGCTGACCAGCTTGCCGAGGCCGAGCGGGCCCACGTCGTAGAGGTATGCGACGAGGGTGCCGCTCTCCTTGGTGCTGGAGAGCGTCGTGTGGAGCCTGGCGGTGCCTCGGACGCGCTGCGTCTCGGCGTATCGCTCCGACTGCCAGACCGAGGCGTAGCTGCGCGGCAGCAGCGGTATGGATGCCATGGGGGGCAGCTTCAGGAACTGGTCGAGGGCGCTGGACAGCAGGACGACCCCGCCGTTGGCCCCGGAATCGACGTTCGTACGAATGGTCTTCGTACCGCCCAGGGCGATCTTCCGCTGGTTCGCGCCGACCGACTTCCAGTCCGGATAGCCCTCGTACGCGCCGGTGGAGCGGGACTTGAGCCGGACCGGCTGCTCGCTGTCGATGCCGTTCGCCGCGCCTTTCAGGTGATGGTCGAACCAGCGCTGGGCGTTCGTCCACACGTCGTTGGGGAGCCCGAGCAGACCGGTGGCTTCGGAGGTGGCGTGGTCGCCGGGGCGCAGCTCCAGGCGCTTGGGGCCGGTGAGCCTCTCGTAGAAGTCCGCGTACTGGTTGGGCGGGAAGATGGTGTCGCCCCACGCGTTGCCCAGCATGATCGCCGAGCCGTTCTTGTTGATCTGGTCGAGGTAGGTGGCGGGGGAGCGCTTCCGCCCCCACTCGATCATGTCCTGCTCCTTGTCCAGGTTGGAGCCGAGGAAGTCCTTCATCGTCTGCTGGAGTTCGGGGCTCGGGCGGCCGGTGAGGTACCCGGCGCCGCTGAGCAGCCCGGCGGCCTGCTGGTGCTGCGTACGGCCGCTGTAGATCGATTCGATGAGGTCGGCCCAGCCGCTCAGGGCGACAACTGCCTTGATGCGCTTGTCGTGTCCGGCGGCGAGGAGACTGATCCCGGCGCCGTACGAGACGCCCGCCATGCCGACCTTCTGCGGGTCGGCCGGGGTGTTGGCGAGCGCCCAGTCGATGACCTTGGAGGCGTCGGCGATGTCCGGCGGGCCGGCGACCTCGATGTTGCCACCGGACTGCCAGAAGCCGCGGGAGTTGTAACTGACCACGACGTAGCCGGAGTCGGCGAGCTTCCTGGCCTGGGCGGCGTACTCGATCTGTGGCATGGCCCAGCTGGTCGGCAGCACGATCACCGGGTACGTGCGGCTGCCGTCCGCTCCGGCGGGGGTGAAGACGTTGGCTTTGAGTACGGTTCCGCCGTCGCCGGCGATGTCCACGAACCGCACGCCGGGGAGAGCGTCGGTCGCGGTCGTGGACGGCTGCGCGGGGGCTGCGGCCTGGGCTGTGGGAGCCACGCCTGTGGCGGTCCCGGCGAGCAGTACGGCGGCGGTGGCGGCGCCGGCCGTAGTGCCGCGCAGGGACATGTGGGGGTGTCTCACGGGTCACTCCTCACTCGTGTCAGTGCAAAGTGACCCGACGGTAACCTGCGTCACTTACCGTTGGTAACTCCTCGGTAAGTTACGTCGGGGTAACAATCGTTGGACGATGAGTCAGTCCAGGGCGCTCTTCGTCTGCCAGTCCGCCCAGGAGAGGTTCCACTCGCCGTACCCGTTGTTGGCCGCGACCGTGCCCTTGGCGTCGTCGCCGGCCACCTCGAACGGGTCGCCGACGTGGACGTGCCGGTAGATCCAGGCGGCGTTCTCGTCGCTCATGCCGATGCAGCCCGAGCTCTTGTTGGCCTGGCCGAAGTGCGCCTTGTTCCAGGGCGCGGCGTGGGCGTACATCCCGGACCAGGTGAGCCGCATCGACGAGTCGACCATCTTGTCGTACGCGTCCCCGAGGCCCACGGTCTCGGAGCGCATGTTGATCGTGCCCTCCTTCGCCATCAGAACGGCCGTCCCGCGCCACGACGCCTTGTCGCCGCCGGGGGTGCCGGCCGACATCGGCACGTCCTTGACCAGCTGCCCGTCGCGCATCAGCTTGAGGCGATGGTGGTCGAGGTCGACCTTGACGGTCTGCTGCTCGCCGATGGTGAAGTGTGTGGCGTAGTCGCGTACGAACCAGCCGCCCGCCCTGCCCGAATCGACGCCGTTCAGATCCGCCTCGAGGGAGACCTTCGTGCCCGGCTTCCAGTACTCCGCGGGGCGCCAGTCGACGCGGTCCTTGCCGGAGTAGTCCCGCATCCAGCCCCAGGAACCCTCGGTGGCGTTCGAGGTCCTGACCTTGAGGCGCTTCTCGACAGCGGCCTTGTTCTTGACCGGATGGTCGAAGACGACGGACAGGGGCTGGGCGACACCGACCGTGCTCTTGTTGCCGGGGGCCAGGCTGAGCTTGTTGACCTTGTCGGGGGCGGCCGTCGTGAAGGCGGCCTTCGCGCTGCCGCCGTTCTCGTCCTCGGCCCGCACGGAGTAGGTGGTGCCGGGGGCCGTCTCGCGGCCGGAGGTCCAGGACGTTCCGTCCCCGGACACCTTCCCGTCGAGCCTGTGGCCTTCGGAGTCGCTCACCGTGACGTCGTTCAGCCTGCCGTCGGCGATCTTCACGCGCACCGGTTCGCCGGCCTCGGCGTGCTTCCCACGGAGATTCACCGAGATCGTGGGGTTCTTTCCGGACAGCCCGGCCGCGTCCGCCTTCTCGGCCCCTCCGGCGGAGCAGGCGGTGAGCGCGACGGCAAGCGTCGCGGTGCCGGCCAGCAGGGTGCGGTTGCGGTTGCGGTGGGGCGTGGGGCTCGAGCGGCTCAACGGGAAAACCTCCGGTTCGATGTCTGTCGTCCCGAAGATCCGATTGAACAGGGATCGGTTGCGCGAATGACGAGAAATTCACCCAAATCAGCTGTGACAAATGCCGCAGAAGGAAAGGCCCCATGGCCCATGGCGGCCGGGTACGCGGTCTTGTCGGGGCCTCCCGGCTGGGCCAACGTGAGGACCGGCACAACCGTGTCCGAGGTCCCGCACCGCCCTGTCTCCCGATCGGAGAAGCCATGGCTCCCTTCGTACTCCCGCACGCGCTGCTCGGCGACGGACCCCACCGGGTCGTCGCCGTGCACGGCTGGCTCGCCGACCGCAGCGCCTACGCCGCCGTACTGCCGGATCTCGACACACGGTCCTTCAGCTACGCCGTCGTCGACCTGCGCGGCTATGGCGAGGCCCGGCAGGCCCAGGGACGGTATACGACGGCCGAGGGCGCGGCGGACGTGCTCGCGCTCGCCGACCGGCTCGGCTGGGACTCCTTCTCGCTCGTCGGCCACTCCATGGGCGGCTCGGTCGTCCAGCGCGTGCTGGCCGGCCGCGTGGCTCGACCGCATGGTGCGCCAGTCGGTCGAGCAGAGCGACCCCGGGGCCTTCCGCGCCTGGTTCGACTCCTGGGCCGGTGAGGACTTCCACACCGAGGTCAAGGGCGCCGACGTGCCCGCGCTCGCGGTCACCGGCGCCCTGGACCCCGCGCTGAGCGCCGAGCTGATGCGCCGGACCTGGCTGAGCTGGTTCCCGCGCGGCGCACTCGCCGAACTGCCGGGCGCCGGTCACTACGCGATGGACGAGACGCCGCTCCAGCTGATCCGTACCGTCGAGGACTTCCTGCGCGCATGACCGGCCCCGTACCCGCAGACGTACCCGATGTCTTCGACCCCCGGCTCTACGCGGCCGGGCTGCCGCAGGAGTCCTTCCGGGTACTGCGCGACCGGCATCCGGTGGCCCGGCAGGAGGAGTACGAGGTGCTGGGCTGGCCCGCGGGACCCGGGTTCTGGGCGGTGACGCGCCACCGCGATGTCGTCGGCGTACTCAAGGACTCCCGGACGTACTCCTCCGCGCTGGGTGCCACCCAGATCCGCGACCCGGACCCGGCGGATCTGCCCTTCATCCGCCGCATGATGCTCAACCAGGACCCACCGGACCACGGCCGGCTTCGGCGGCTCGTGAGCAGGGCCTTCACACCGGGCCGCACCGACCGCTTCGAGGCGTCCGCCCGGGCCCGCGCCCGGGCGCTGCTCGCCGCGGCCAGGGAGGCCGGACCGGTCTTCGACCTGGTGGCGGCCGTCACCGACGACTACGCCCTGCTCAACCTCGCCGACCTGCTGGGCGTACCGGCGAGCGACCGCGGCCTGCTCCTGAAGTGGACGGAGCGGATCATCGCCTACCAGGACCCCGACGAGCCGCCGGTCCTCGGGCCCGACGGGAGACCGGTCAACCCGCGCTCGCCCGCCGTGCTCGGGGAGATGTTCGCGTACGCGCGGGAACTCGCGGCGTACAAGCGAGGCAGCCCCGGCGACGACATCATCACGTCGCTCGCGCACTCGGAACTCCTGGACGCCGAACTCGAGATGTTCTTCTTCCTGCTGACGGTGGCGGGCAACGACACGGTGCGTGGCGCCGCCCCCGGCGGCTTCCTGGCTCTGGCCGGGCACCCGGACCAGCAGCGCGCACTGCGCGCCGGCGAGGTGTCGCCGGCCACGGCCGTCGAGGAGCTGCTGCGCTGGCACCCGCCCGTCCTCACCTTCCGCCGCACGGCGGCCAGGGACACGGAACTCGCCGGCCAGCCGGTGCGTACGGGCGACAAGGTCGTCGTGTTCCACGCCTCGGCCAACTACGACGAGCGGGTTTTCGACGCCCCGCACCGCCTCGACCTGTCCCGCTCGCCGAACCCGCACGTCTCCTTCGGCGACGGCCCGCACGTCTGCCTCGGCGCGCACTTCGCCCGGCTGCAACTGCGCCTCCTCCACGAGGAAGCGCTGCGCCTGCCGGCCCTGGAGCCGGCGGGCCCGCCGCGCCGTCTCGTGTCCAACTTCATCAACGGCATCAAGGCTCTGCCGTTGCGCTTCGCTCCCTGAACGGACCGGCTACCCGGCCGCGCGGGGGGACGTCCGCGGGGTGGCGGGCGCCGGGGCCTGGGCGGCGCGCGTCACGTCGGCGACCAGTTCGACCACGTCCGGGCCGTACGCCTCGGAGTTGACCACCTTCAGCAGCAGACAGAAGGAGCCGTTGCCGTGCTTGCGGGCCAGCTTCTCGTGGTTGCGGGCGAGGTAGCGGGTCGCGGCCTGGTTGGTGATGGCGCGCTGACCGCAGAAGAGGAACACGGGTCTCGCGTCCTGACCGGCTGTCAGGCGCGCCAGCAGGACGTACTCGGCCACGGTGGGCTCCATGCGGTAGCGCTCGCCGCCGATCTCGAAGGCGGCCCGGTCCGGGCCCGGCGCGGCGTCGGTGTTGACCCGGACGCCGGGGAGGAGGCTGCGCAGGTGGGCTGCCATCCGCCGGTTCGAGGTCGGGCCGCCGAGGCAGAATTCCGTACGCTCGCCGAAGCCCTGCTGTGCGACGTCGTGGGAGAGGATCTGCGCGTGCGCCCCGCAGCCCTTGATGACGGCGGCGAGTTCGAGGAGCGCGAAGACGTCGTGCCGGTGTACGCCGTCGCCGCCCACGTCGCGGTTCACCACGAGCAGCGACTCGGAATTGGCGGGCAGCCCGAGGAACGCCTGCTTGCGGCGCAGCTTGCGCCGCCACAGGTACGTACGGGTGAGCCAGCCGAGGGAGGCGCTGAGTCCGGCCGCGATCACGCCCAGCACGATGTTGCGTACGTCGTCCGTCATGGGGCGGCATGCTAGCGGCACGGCGCACCGGTGTTCGAGGGGGTCCTGACGGGGGCGCCGCGGTGAAGTTACGCTGCGCGGACACGTGTTGACTGGAGGTACGCATGCGCCGCTCCACGGTACGAGTGCTGTCGTTCTGGGCCGTCGCGGCGGTGATGGCGTCGGTCGGGTCCACCGCCCCGTCGGCCGCTCCCGCCGCCGCACCCGCGATGTCACCGCCGCCACCCGTGAAGACACCGGTAGCCACCGGGTACGGGGGAGCGGTCGCGAGCGTCGACGCCGACGCCTCCGCCGCCGGTATCGAGGTCCTGAAGCGGGGCGGCAACGCGGTGGACGCCGCTGTCGCGACGGCGGCGGCGCTCGGTGTCACCGAGCCGTACTCGGCGGGCATCGGCGGTGGCGGCTACTTCGTCTACTACGACGCCAAGTCCCGCACGGTACGCACGGTGGACGGCCGCGAGACCGCGCCGCTCAGCGCCGACGCGTCCCTCTTCCTGGAGGACGGCAAACCCCTCGCGTTCGACCAGGCGATGACGAGCGGGCTGAGCGTCGGCACGCCCGGGACCCCCGCCACCTGGGACACGGTGCTCGGAAAGTGGGGCACCAAGCCACTGCGTACGCTGCTCGGCCCGGCGGAGAGGCTCGCACGCGACGGCTTCACCGTCGACCCGACGTTCCGCTCGCAGACGGCGGCGAACGAGGCGCGGTTCCGGGACTTCCCGGACACGGCGGAGCTGTTCCTGCCGGGCGGGAAGCTGCCGGTGGTGGGGTCGCGGTTCAAGAACCCCGATCTGGCCCGTACGTACGAGAAGCTGGGCCGCCGGGGTGTCGGTGAGCTGTACCGGGGCGACATCGCCCGCGACATCGTCCGTACGGTCCGCAAGCCTCCGGTCGGCCCCGGAGCGACGCGGGTGGTGCGGGCCGGTGATCTGACGGCGAAGGACCTCGGGAAGTACGGCACGCTGGACCAGGCGCCGACCAAGGTCTCGTACCAGGGGCTCGACGTGTACGGCATGGCGCCGTCGTCCTCGGGCGGTACGACCGTGGGGGAGGCGCTCAACATTCTCGAGCGCACCGACCTTTCACCCGAAGCCGCCTCGCAGGCCCAGTACCTGCACCGCTTCATCGAGGCGAGCCGTATCGCGTTCGCCGACCGGGGGCGGTGGGTCGGTGACCCGGCCTTCGAGGACGTACCGGTGAAGGGCCTGCTGTCGCAGCGGTTCGCGGACTCGCGGGAGTGCCTCATCCAGGACGACGCGGTGCTGACGAGCCCCGTCGCGCCGGGTGACCCGCGCAAGCCGGGCGGTGGCGGGTGCGGTGCCGGGGGGACGGCCGCTCCGACGACGTACGAGGGCGAGAACACCACGCACCTGACGGCCGCCGACAGGTGGGGCAACGTCGTCGCCTACACCCTCACCATCGAGTCGACGGGCGGCAGCGGCATCACGGTGCCGGGCCGGGGCTTCCTCCTCAACAACGAATTGACGGACTTCTCCTTCGCCCCGGCCAACCCCGCGGTGCACGACCCCAACCTGCCGGGGCCGGGCAAGCGGCCGCGCTCGTCGATGTCCCCGACGATCGTGCTGGAGGACGGGCGGCCGTTGCTGGCGCTCGGTTCGCCGGGCGGCGCGACCATCATCACGACGGTGCTCCAGACGCTGACCGGACACCTTGACCGCGGGCTTCCGCTGGTCGACGCGATCGCGGCGCCGCGTGCGAGTCAGCGCAACGCGGCGACCACGGAGCTCGAACCGGGTCTGTGGAACAGCCCGTTGCGCGAGGAGCTCGAGGCCGTCGGCCATGTGTTCAAGCAGAACCCGGAGATCGGCGCGGCGACGGGTGTGCAGCGGCTGCCGGACGGGCGGTGGGTCGCGGCGGCGGAGCGTGAACGCCGGGGCGGCGGCTCGGCGATGGTGGTGACCCCGAGCGGCAGTACGCCGTAACCCCTGCGTCGTCGTCGGACGCCGGCCGGGGCGAAGGCCGCCGCACAGGGAAAGCCCCGCGCGGCGGCCGGGCCGGCGGTCACGGGGGCGGGGTGGGGGGCGGCGAACGCGTCGGCGCCGCACCGCACGTCACCCACCCCACCGCACCTCACAGCAGCGTCAGCACGCGCGGGCCCGCGTCCGTGATCGCCACCGTGTGCTCCGCGTGCGCGGCGCGGCTGCTGTCGGACGTGCGCAGGGTCCATCCGTCCGGGGCGGCGTAGAACGCGTCCTTGCCGCCCCCGATCACCATCGGCTCGATGGCCAGCACCATGCCGTGCCGCAGGACGAGGCCCCGCCCGGCCCGCCCCTCGTTCGGCACTTCCGGTCCCTCGTGCATCGTCCGGCCCACGCCGTGTCCGCCGAAGCCCTCCGGGATGCCGTAGCCCGCGGACCGGCAGACCCGGCCGATCGCATGGGCTATGTCACCGATCCGGTTGCCGGGGACGGCGGCCGCGATGCCCGCGTCCAGCGCCGCGCGGGCCGTGTCGGCCAGGCGTACGTCGTCGGGGCGGGCCGTGCCGACGCCGAAGGTGACGGCGGAGTCGCCGCACCAGCCGTCGAGCGTCGCCCCGCAGTCGATGCTGACGAGGTCGCCGTCGCGCAGCCGGTAGCCGTCCGGGATGCCGTGCACGATCGCGTCGTTGACGGAGGCGCAGATGACGGCGGGGAAGGGGACGGGCGCCCAGTAGGGGTGGTAGCCCAGAAAGGGCGACGACGCCCCGGCCTCCCGCAGTACTGCCCGGGCCGCCTCGTCCAGCTCCAGCAGACTGACGCCGACGCCCGCCGCCTCCCGCACTGCGGTGAGCGCCTGGGCGACCACCCGGCCCGCTTCTCGCATCGCGTCCACCGACGCGTCCGTCTTGATCTCAACCATGCCAATTACTATACCGGTCGCGGCGGTATTAGAATGACGGCATGGTACGTACCCCCCTCACCCCCGAAGAGCGCGAACGCGGCGAGCGACTCGGCCAGTTGCTCCGCCAGGCGCGCGGCGACCGCACCATGGTGGATGTCGCGGCCCACGCCGGCCTTTCCGCCGAAACCCTCCGCAAGATCGAGACGGGCCGCGCCCCGACCCCCGCCTTCTTCACCGTGGCGGCACTGGCGGCCGTACTGGGGCTGTCCATGGACGAGGTCGCGGCCCGCTGCGCGCTGGTCCCCGCGTGAGGCGCCCGCGGCGGCGCGACGGTCAGTCCGCGACCGCCAGCTGAATGCGGTGGTGGCGGGGCTCCTCGATCTCGTCCAGCAGCGCTGTGGCCAGGTCCGCGTGGGAGATGTGGCCGGGGCCGTCCAGGACCGTCCCCTCCGCGGTGCGGTAGCGGCCCGTGCGGGGGCCTTCGGGGCCGAGGTTCAGTGGGGGAACCACCATCAGCCAGTCGGGGCCGGAGGGCGGCGCCGCCGTCAGCGTCTCGAACTCCGCCACGTGGCCCTGGGAAAAGGCGCGGTGCGCCTCGGGGAAGTCGGGGTCGTCCATGATCCGCACGCCGGGAGCCGTCTCCAGGGTGGTGGCGATGCCCAGCACGAGCAGCCGCCCTACGCCCGCCTTCTCCAGGCCCGCGAGCAGTGCCTTCGCCGTCGCCGTGAAGTACTCCTCGGACGGGATGTCCAGCCGCGCCGACGCGTTGACGGCCGCGTCGTGGCCGGCCGCGGCGGATGCCACCGACGAGGCGTCGGTGGCATCCGCCCGTGCCACCGTGATGCCGGGACCCGCGAGGTCCAGGTACTTGTCGGGGTCGCGGACGGCCGCCGTCACCGCGTGCCCGCGGCGGACCGCCTCCGCGACGGCCGCCCGGCCGACCCGTCCGCCCGCTCCGAAGATGATGACTCTGCTCATGGGAACCCCCTGCTCGGTGTCAATGCCGGCGACATCGACCTTGTCCGTGTGGTGATGCACGGACCGTAGAACGGGGACCCCTGGTACCCGCAAAGGTACTGGGCTAGCTTCGGGCGTATGACCGAGCGGATGCCCTTGCCTGCCGACATGTTCACCGACCCCGACTGCTCGCGGCGGCTCCAGCCGTTCCGCGTCGGAGACAAGTGGTCGGGCATGGTGCTGCGCTGCCTGGACGGCGGGCCGCGCCGCTTCTCCGAGCTGCGGGTGCCACTGCACTGGGTCACCCCGAAGGTGCTCACTCAGACGCTGCGGGCGATGGAGCGCGACGGCTTCCTCACCCGCACCGCGTACGACGAGAACCCGCCCCGCGTCGAGTACGAACTCACCGGCCTCGGCCGCTCCCTCCTCGGGCCGCTGGACGCGACCTGTGCGTGGGCCAGGGAGCACCTGCCGGAGCTCGTCGAGGCGCGAGACGCGTACGACGTAGTCTCGCGGGCATGACTTCCGACCAGGAACCGGCTTCCGGCCAGGACCCGCTCGCCGTGCTTGGCGACAGCCCGTACGTCAGCCTGACCACCTTCCGCAGGAACGGCACCGGGGTCGCCACACCGGTGTGGGCCGCCTCCGACGGCGCCGAACTCTACGTCTGGACCAAGGCCGACTCCTGGAAGGTCAAGCGCATCCGCAACGACCAGCGGGTCGTCGTGACGGCGTGCGACGCGCGTGGGCGGGTCAAGGACGGCGCGCCGTCCGCCGGGGGCACCGCGCGGGTACTCGACGCGGACGGCCTGCGCAAGGCGCGCAAGCTGCTCGCGCGCAAGTACACCTGGCAGTTCTGGTTCACCGACGTGCCCGCCACGATCGTCCGGCTCGGCAAGCGTCCGCACGTCGGTATCGCCATCAGACTCTGACTCCGGCCGCGCTTCCGGCGCGCGGTTTGTTGAGGAGTCCGCGCCGTCGATGAAAACTGCCTGTAGCCGTGCCGTAACACAACTGCGGTCGAATGCCTGCGGACCGGATGGTTCCAGGCGTCGGTGACAGCGTGGCAGGGGCGGGGCTGGTATGACGATGAGTCAACTTCCGGTGGAGGCCGAAGTGTTCGCGCGCTACCTGCGCGAGCTCACGGCGCTCGTCGACACCGGCGCCGGCTGGTGCGGCGTCTTCTGGCAGCGCGATCCCGACGGCATGCGGGCCTGTCTCGAGGGCGCCGAGCTCCCGCCGTGGGACGTACTCGAGGCCTTGCTCCAGGACCTCGTCGCCGGGCGCGGAACGGCCGCCGCCGAGCGCGAGAGCGAACGCGCGCGGACCCTGCACGGGGCGGCGGCCGCCGCGCGCGACCGGCGGCCCGGCGGGCGCGAGACGCTGACGGAGCGGCTCGGGGCGATGCGGCGCGAGCAGGCGTACGCCGCCGAGCGCGAGCGGGAGCTGACGCGACGCCTGCGGGACGCGGTCAGCGGCTCGGAGTGGCAGGGGCTCGACGTGGAGCTGGCCTGGGCGCGCGACGACCACGAGCGCGCGACGGCCCGATGTGCGGAGCTGAGTACGCGCCTCGCGGACCTGGACGCGCTGCCCCCGCCGCCCCGGGCCCGCCCCCCGGCCCCGGAGTCCTGGTTCCGCACGCAGGCACCCGAGGCCGCCGGAGCACGGGCTCCCGGACCCCAGGACGCCTTTGGGGCGGGTACCGGGGCGTCGGAAACGGAAGGGGATACGGCCGTGACGACGGACATCCCGGTGCGGCCAAGCTCGGGCCGGCCGGCGACCGCGGACCTGGGGCAGGCACAGAGTCCCTCGCGCGGCGGAGCCGCAGATGTCCCGCCCGGGAAGGGGCGGGCCGGGAGGGGGCGGGCCGGGAGGGGGCGGGGCCGGAAGGAGCCCCACCGGACACCCGCCGACCGCGCCGCCGCGCCCAAGCGGCGCCCCCGCGGGGCCCGTTACGCGGGGCTGGACGATGACGACAGCAGCGGTGTGTTCGGCAGCGGGATGTCCGACAGCGGTGTGTTCGGCGCCGGTGTGTCCGGCAGCGGGGCGCCCGACGGCGGGGTGTTCGGCGCGCCCGCCGCCAGGCCCGAGCCTCCCGTGCGGGCCGCCACTCCCCGAGGCGCCCGGTTCGCGGGGGTCGAAGAGGCGGAGCCCGTGAGCACCCAGGATCCCGCCGTACTCGCCCGGGAAAGGCGCGCCGTCACCGACACCGTCGCCCTGCTCGTCCAGCTGCGCGCCCAGGGGCGTACCGGCGAGGCGCACGTACTGCTCTGCGAGGCCGCCGGGTGGCCCGCCGCGCGGCTGCCCGTGCTCGCCGGTGCCCTGCACCAGGCCGGGCTCGGCGCCGACTGGGCCACCTTCCTGTGGGAGGCGGCGTCGCTGCCGACCGACCGGGTCGTGGCCGTCGCCGCGGCGCTCGACGGAGCGGGACTCGCCGAGGACGGCCGGCAGCTCCTGCGGCAGGGCGTCGCGCGCCCCGCCCCCGAGATCGCGTCAGCGCTGCTCGCCCTGGACGGCTCGGGCCACGCGCGCGAAGTGCGTTCCCTGGTCGACGCGTTCGTACGCGTCCGTACGCCCGAGGACGCCGCCCAGGTCGCGCGGACCGACCCGCGCCGCCTCTCCCCGCTGCTGCTCGACGCCGCACGCAAGGTGTCGCAGAGCCGGTATCGGGACGTGGTCCACGCCCTGCGCGTGGCGGGCGCCGCGCCGTGAGCACCGCACGCGCACCGCAGGGCGCGTGAACATCACGACTCCCGCGTGTCACCCCCTCGGGTGTGAAACGTGATCGACTCTGCGGGTTGACGACGATGGTCTTGCCCCACTCCCCGCCGGGGCTTACGTTCATCCCTCTACGTCCCGAATCTACGGGCGTAGAAGGTCTCTGACGTCCCGTTGAAGGAGACAAGTCATGGCCAACGTCGTACGTGCCGCACTCGTCCAGGCGACCTGGACGGGCGACACCGAATCCATGATCGCCAAGCATGAGGAGCACGCCCGCGAGGCGGCTCGGCAGGGCGCGAAGATCATAGGGTTCCAGGAGGTCTTCAACGCCCCGTACTTCTGTCAGGTGCAGGACGCCGAGCACTACCGGTGGGCCGAATCCGTCCCGGACGGCCCCACCGTCCGCCGAATGCAGGACCTCGCCCGCGAGACCGGCATGGTCGTCGTCGTCCCGGTCTTCGAGCGCGAGCAGTCCGGGTTCTACTTCAACACCGCCGCCGTGATCGACGCCGACGGCAGCTACCTCGGCAAGTACCGCAAGCACCACATCCCCCAGGTCAAGGGCTTCTGGGAGAAGTTCTACTTCAAGCCGGGCAACCTGGGCTGGCCCGTCTTCGACACGGCTGTGGGCAAGGTCGGTGTCTACATCTGCTACGACCGCCACTTCCCGGAGGGCTGGCGCCAACTCGGCCTGAACGGCGCCCAGATCGTTTTCAACCCCTCCGCCACCCACCGCGGCCTGTCCGCCCACCTCTGGCAGCTGGAACAGCCCGCGGCCGCCGTCGCCAACGAGTACTACGTCGCCGCCATCAACCGGGTCGGCCAGGAGGAGTACGGCGACAACGACTTCTACGGCACCAGCTACTTCGTCGATCCGCGCGGCAAGTTCGTCGGCGGGACGGCCAGTGACAAGGAGGAGGAACTCCTGGTGCGGGACCTCGACTTCGACCTCATCGAGGAAGTGCGCCAGACGTGGGCGTTCTACCGGGACCGCCGCCCCGACGCGTACGAAGGACTGGTGAACCCGTGACCCACCACGTGAATCCCCTCCTCGGCCGCCACCGGGCCGTCATGCCCGACTGGCTGTCTCTCTACTACCGACAGCCGATCGAGCTCACCCACGGTGAGGGCCGGTACGTCTACGACGCGGACGGCAACCGGTACCTCGACTTCTTCGGCGGCATCCTCACCACCATGACCGCCCACGCCCTTCCCGAGGTCGCCAAGGCCGTCAGCGAGCAGGCCGGCCGCCTGATCCACTCCTCGACGCTCTACCTCAACCGCCCCATGGTCGAGCTCGCCGAGCGCATCGCCACCCTCTCCGGCATCCCGGAGGCGCGGGTCTTCTTCACGACGTCCGGCACCGAGGCCAACGACACGGCCCTGCTCCTCGCCACGACGTACCGCAGCTCGAACCAGATCCTGGCGATGCGCAACAGCTACCACGGCCGCTCGTTCTCCGCCGTGTCCGTCACGGGCAACCGCGGCTGGTCCCCGACCAGCCTGTCACCGCTCCAGACCCTGTACGTCCACGGGGGCGTCCGCTCCCGAGGCCCGTACGCGCACCTGTCCGACGCCCAGTTCATCGAGGCGTGCGTCGCCGACCTCGAAGACCTCCTCGGGCAGACGCGTGGTCAGGTGGCCGCCCTCATCGCGGAACCCGTGCAGGGCGTCGGCGGGTTCACCTCCCCACCCGACGGGCTGTACGCCGCGTTCCGCGAAGTCCTCGACCGGCACGGCATCCTGTGGATCACCGATGAGGTGCAGACCGGCTGGGGTCGTACGGGCGAGCACTTCTGGGGGTGGCAGGCGCACGCCCAGAACGGCCCGCCGGACATCCTCACCTTCGCCAAGGGGATCGGCAACGGCATGTCGATCGGCGGCGTCGTCGCCCGCGCCGAGGTCATGAACTGCCTCGACGCCAACTCGATCTCGACGTTCGGCGGCAGCCCCATCACGATGGCGGCAGGCCTCGCCAACCTCAACTACCTCCTGGAACACCACCTCCAGGACAACGCCCGCCGCGTCGGCGGCCTGCTCCTGGAAAGGCTGCGCGCCGTCACCGCCGGCGTGCCGTCCGTACGTGAGGTACGCGGCCGGGGGCTCATGGCGGCCATCGAGCTGGTCAAGCCGGGCACCGACGAGGCGGCGCCGGAGACGGCGACGGCCGTACTGGAAGCCGCCCGCGAGGGGGGCCTGCTGATCGGCAAGGGCGGCGGCCACAACACCGCCGTGCTGCGGATCGCCCCGCCGCTGACGCTGAGCGTCACGGAGGCGGAGGAGGGTGCGCGCATCCTCGAGAAGGCCCTGACGAACGCTCAGTGAGCGCGGAGCCGCCTCCTGGAGGCGGCTCCGCCGAGCATCCGTGTCCGCTGTGGCGTACGACTCTTTGTGTCCACCTGAGTGCAACCTATGAGCCATCTCGGCAGTCTTCGTCCCGAGGCTGCAACATTTTTGAGCAGCTCGTTTTCTCTCAATCGTGAGATCAGCACAAGGAGTAGCACTCTATGTCGGCCACCGATGGCTCCGGCGCTCCCCGGTTCAGCATTGTCATACCCGTGTACAAGGTCCGCGGATACCTGCGGGAATGCCTGGACTCGGTCCTGGCCCAGACCTTCGGGGACTTCGAGGTGCTCGCCGTCGACGACCGCTCTCCGGACGAATGCGGGGCGATCCTCGACGAGTACGCGGCCCGCGACCACCGGATCATCGCGATACACCGGGAGGATAACGGCGGCATAGGCCAGGCCCGCAACACCGGCGTGGAGCGGGCCACCGGCACCTACCTGCTGTTCCTCGACAGCGACGACACCTTCACCCCGGACGCCCTGGAGCAGATGGCGCGCCGTCTGGAGGAGGCGGACGACCCGGAGATCCTGCTCTTCGACCATGTGCGTACGTACTGGTGGGACAAGCGGCAGCCCAGCGCGAGTACCGAACTGCTCGCCGAGACGGGCGACGAGGTGTTCAGTCCCGCCGACCGCACCGAGTTCCTCAAGATGTTCGCCGTCGTCTGGAACCGGGCCTTCCGCCGCGATTTCTACGTCGCCGGCGGCTTCAGCTACACCGACGGGCTGTACGAGGACGCGCTCATGGTCTACACGACCATGCTCAGCGCCGAGCGCGTCGCCTGCCTGAACCACGTCTGCGTCGAGTACCGCCAGCGCCGCCAGGGCAGCTCCATGGTGACGCCGGGCCGCAAGCACTTCACCATCTTCGAGCAGTACCAGCGGCTTTTCGATTTCGTGGCCACCAGGCCCCACCTCGACCCGCTGCGCCCCTTCCTCTTCGAGCGCATGGTGAGCCATTTCCTCTTCACCTTCGCCCGCGCCAGCCGTGTGGTCCCGGCGGACCGGGCGGAGTACTTCCGCGCCGCCTCCGCGATGTACCGCGCGCACCTGCCGGCCGGCTACGAGCCTCCCGCCGGGGTGACGGGCGCCAAGTTCCAGGCGCTCGGCCGCGGTTCGTACTCCTCCTTCCAGGCGCTCAAGCTGGTCAACAAGACCCGGGTCACCGTGCGGCGCAGGCTGAAGAGCGCCAGGTCCACCGTCGGCAAGCGCGCCCTCACCAGCCTGTACCAGATGCACTCCAAGCGGCCCCTGGATCCCCAGCTGGCCGTCTACGCCGCCTACTGGAACCGGGGCGTGGCGTGCAACCCGGGTGCCATCTTCCGCAAGGCCCAGGAACTCGCCCCGGACATCCACGGGGTGTGGGTCGTCCGCCGGGGCCTCGAGGACACCGTCCCGGAGGGCGTGGACTACGTGGTGCCGGGCTCGCCCCGCTACTGGGAGGTCATGGCCCGCGCGACGTACTTCGTCAACAACGTCAACTTCCCCGACGACATCATCAAGCGCCCCGGCCAGATCCACATCCAGACCCACCACGGCACGCCGCTCAAGCGCATGGGCATCGAGCAGCAGCGCTACCCGGCCGCCGCCAAGGGCATGAGCTTCCGCAAGCTGCTCCAGCGCGCCGACCGCTGGGACTACAGCGTCTCCTCCAACCAGCACTCCTCGGAGAACTGGGAGCGCGTCTACCCCTGCACCTTCGAGTCGATCGACGCCGGGTACCCGCGCAACGACGTGTACTTCACCGCCACCGCCGAGGACGTCGTCGCGGCCCGCGAGAAGCTGGGCATCGCACGGGGAAGGACGGCTGTGCTGTACGCCCCGACGGTCCGCGACTACCAGGCCGGCTTCGTCCCGCGGATGGACCTGGAGAAGGTCACCCGCGGCCTCGGTCCCGACACCGTCCTGATGGTCCGTACGCATTACTTCTACGGGCAGGACCCCGCGCTCCAGCGGTTGCACGAGCAGGGTCTGCTGCTCGACGTGTCGAAGTACCCCGTCGTCGAGGAGCTCTGCCTGGCGGCCGACGCGCTCATCACGGACTACTCGTCCATCATGTTCGACTACGCCTGCCTGGACCGGCCGATCCTCACCTACGCCGACGACTGGGAGGTGTACGTCAAGTCCCGCGGCGTCACCTTCGACCTCTTCTCGGGCGAGCCGGGCGAGACCCCGGGTGTGCTGGCCACCACCGAGGACGAGCTGATCGAGGCGTTCCGCAGCGGTGACTGGGACAGTGAGCGGGCGGCGGCCCTGCGCGCCGCCTTCCGTGAGCGCTTCGTCCAGTACGACGACGGCAACGCGGCCGAGCGGGTGGTGCGCCGCGTCTTCCTGGGCGAGGAGATGACGCCCGCGCCGCAGCCGCTGTCGCTGCGTACGCCGGCTCCGACCCCGAGCAAGGCGGAGGCGGTTCCGTCGCGCTGAACGGTGGGGCGGGGGCGCGCCGCGCGTCCGTGGTCCGTCCGGCCACTGGGCCGGACGGACCCCGGACGACGGGCGACACACTCGTCACACGTGATTAACAGCCACGGTATTGCCACAGTGGGTGACATGCTTCTACGGTCTCCTGCACACGCGGTTCTACGGGTGTAGACCGAGAACGGTGCAAGTTCGACAGGCGGCGGGTCCCCCGGCTGCGCGGGCGTCCGGTCCTGCTGCTCGGGAAGGGGCAGGAATCGTGAACCGTACTGTTGTCCGCGGAGGGCTCGTCATCACGGCCTCCGACGAAACGCACGCCGACGTCCTGATCGAGGACGGGCGCATCGCCGCCCTCGCCTCGCACGGCAGTAGCGCGGCCGGCGCCTGGACCGCCGAACGCACGATCGACGCCACCGGGAAGTACGTCATCCCGGGCGGCGTCGACGCGCACACCCATATGGAGCTGCCCTTCGGCGGCACGTTCGCCTCCGACACCTTCGAGACGGGGACGCGGGCGGCCGCCTGGGGCGGCACCACCACCATCATCGACTTCGCCGTGCAGAGCGTCGGGAAGGCGGTGCGCGAAGGTCTCGACGCCTGGTACGCCAAGGCCGACGGCAAGTGCGCCGTCGACTACGGCTTCCACATGATCCTCTCCGACGTCGACGAGCACTCGCTCAAGGAGATGGACCTGCTGGTGGGGGAGGGGATCACCTCCTTCAAGCTCTTCATGGCGTACCCCGGTGTCTTCTACAGTGACGACGGGCAGATCCTGCGCGCCATGCAGCGCTCCGCCTCCAACGGCGGGCTGATCATGATGCACGCCGAGAACGGCATCGCGATCGATGTCCTCGTCGAGCAGGCGCTGGCCGAGGGCCGCACCGACCCCCGCTACCACGGAGAGGTCCGCAAGGTCCTCCTCGAAGCCGAGGCGACCCACCGCGCGATCCAGCTCGCGCGCGTCGCGGACGCCCCGCTGTACGTCGTGCACGTATCGGCGGAGGAGGCCGTCGCCGAGATCGCGGCGGCCCGCGACAAGGGACTGAACGTCTTCGGCGAGACCTGCCCCCAGTACCTCTTCCTGTCCACGGACAACCTCGCGGAGCCGGACTTCGGGGGCGCCAAGTACGTGTGCAGTACGCCGCTGCGCCCGCGCGAGCACCAGGCGGCGCTCTGGCGGGGTCTGCGGACCAATGACCTCCAGGTCGTCTCGACCGACCACTGTCCCTTCTGCTTCTCGGGGCAGAAGGAGCTGGGCCGGGGAGACTTCTCGAAGATCCCCAACGGGCTGCCGGGCGTGGAGAACCGCATGGACCTCCTGCACCAGGCCGTCGTCGACGGGCACATCTCACGGCGCCGCTGGATCGAGATCGCCTGCGCGTCCCCGGCCCGCATGTTCGGCCTCTACCCGAAGAAGGGGACGATCGCGCCGGGCGCCGACGCCGACGTCGTCATCTACGACCCGCACGCCGAGCAGACCATTTCGGCGGAGACCCACCACATGAACGTCGACTACTCGGCCTACGAGGGAAAGCGGATCACCGGTCAGGTGGAGACGGTGCTCTCGCGCGGCGAACTCGTCATCGACGAACGGAAGTTCACCGGCCGGGCAGGACACGGCATCTACACGCCCCGATCCACGTGTCAGAACCTGAACTGACCCTGAACCAACCGGGAGGTCCACGACATGGACTTCGGACTCGTCCTGCAGACCGACCCGCCCGCATCGGCGGTCGTCGGGCTGATGCGGCGCGCGGAACGCAACGGCTTCCGCTACGGCTGGACCTTCGACTCCGCCGTGCTGTGGCAGGAACCCTTCGTCATCTACAGCCGCATCCTCGAACACACCGAACACCTCATCGTCGGCCCGATGGTGACCAACCCCGGCACCCGCACCTGGGAAGTCACCGCTTCCACGTTCGCCACCCTCAACGAGATGTACGGCAACAGAACCGTGTGCGGCATCGGCCGCGGCGACTCCGCGATGCGCGTCGCGGGCCGCAAACCCAACACCCTGGCCCGGGTCGGCGAGGCGATCGGTGTCATCCGTGACCTGGCCGAGGGGCGGGAGGCGGACGTCGAGGGGCAGCGGCTGCGCCTGCCGTGGGTGCGCGACGGCCGGCTGCCGGTCTGGATGGCGGCGTACGGGCCGAAGGCACTGGAGCTGGCGGGGCAGAAGGCCGACGGGTTCATCCTCCAGCTCGCGGACCCGTTCCTGACGGAGTGGATGGTCAAGGCGGTACGTACCGCCGCGTCGGACGCGGGACGGGACCCGGCGTCCATCACGATCTGCGTCGCGGCCCCGGCGTACATCGGCGACAACCTCACGCACGCGCGGGACCAGTGCCGCTGGTTCGGCGGCATGGTCGGCAACCACGTCGCGGACCTGGTCGCCCGGTACGGCGAGCACTCCGGCCTGGTGCCGGAGGCCCTGACGGAGTACATCAAACAGCGTCATGGGTACGACTACAGCCATCACGGGCGGGCCGGGAACCCGGACACCGCCTTCGTGCCCGACGAGATCGTCGACCGCTTCTGCCTGCTGGGACCGCCCGAGGCGCACATCGAGAAGCTCAAGGCGCTGCGCGCGCTCGGCGTCGACCAGTTCGCCGTCTACGACATGCACGACGCCCGCGAGGAGACGATCGACGCGTACGGCGCCGAGGTCATCCCCGCGCTCACCTCCTGAGTCCCGCACGCGTCACCGCGACACGTCACCGCTACACCTCACCTGCGACGTCACGGCCGAATCCACCGGCGGATCCACCGGCGATGTCACCAGCGAAGTCACCAGCGATGTCCCGAGCGAAGGGCCCGCCGCCATGACCGCAACCGTCCCCAGCGACCCGCCGCCTCCGCCTCCCATATCCGACCCGCGGGGCCGCGTCGGGCTCGCGCCCGGCGGGGCCGGCTCCGACAGCCGCTTCGTCAACGACGACCTGCTGCCCGTCCCGGTGGAACGGCGCCGGTGGACGACGTACAACTTCGCGGCCCTGTGGGTCGGCATGGCGCACAACATCCCCTCCTGGATGCTCGCTTCGGGACTCGTCGCCCTCGGCATGGACTGGAAGCAGGCCGTCTTCACGATCGCCCTGGCCAATGTGATCGTGCTGCTGCCGATGCTCCTCACCGGGCACGCCGGACCGAAGTACGGCATCCCCTTCCCGGTGCTGGCGCGGGCGTCCTTCGGGCTGCGCGGGGCCAATCTGCCCGCGTTGATCCGGGCGGGGGTCGCCTGCGCGTGGTTCGGCATCCAGACCTGGATCGGCGGCCAGGGCATCTTCATCCTGCTCGGCAAGATCTTCGGCGGGTGGGCGGAGGCGTCGAGGGTCGGCGGGCAGCCGTGGACGCTGTGGGTCTGCTTCGTACTCTTCTGGGTGCTCGAACTCGCCATCATCTACCGGGGGATGGAGGCCCTGCGGCGCTTCGAGAACTGGGCGGCGCCCTTCGTCATCGTCGGCGCGCTGGTCCTGCTCGGATGGATCACCTGGAAGGCGGGAGGCGTCGGGCCGTTGCTCGACCAGCCGTCGAAGCTCGGCTGGGGGAGCGACTTCTGGCCGGTCTTCTTCCCGTCGCTGATGGGGATGATCGCCTTCTGGTCGACGCTGAGCCTGAACATTCCCGACTTCACGCGGTTCGCGTCAGGCCAACGCGCCCAGATCTGGGGCCAGTCGCTCGGACTGCCGACGACGATGACGCTGTTCGCGCTGCTGTCGGTGTTCGTGACGTCGGGATCCCAGGCCGTGTACGGCGCGCCGCTCTGGGACCCCGTCGCGCTGGCCGCGAAGACGGACAACGTCTTCGGCCTGCTGTTCGCACTGGTGACGGTGCTGGTCGCGACGATCTCGGTGAATCTCGCGGCGAACGTCGTCTCCCCGGCGTACGACCTGGCGAACGTGGCACCGAAAGTCATCAACTTCCGTACGGGGGCGCTCATCACGGGCGTGGTCGGCGTCCTCATCATGCCGTGGAAGCTGACCGCCACACCGGAGCTGTACATCTTCACCTGGCTGGGCGTCGTGGGCGGTCTGCTCGGCACGGTCGCGGGCATCCTGATCGCCGACTACTGGATCATCCGGCGGACCGTACTGGAGCTGCCCGACCTGTACCGGCCCGAGGGGCGCTACTGGTACACGGCGGGCTGGAACGGCCGGGCGCTGGCGGCCTTCGCGGTGGGCGGCGCCCTGGCGGTGGGCGGCTCGCACTCGGCGCCGGGGAAGGGGCCGTTCCCGCAGGACGGTGTGATCCCGCTGCTGAGGCCGCTCGCGGACTACGGCTGGGCGGTGGGGCTGGGGAGCGCGCTGCTGCTCTACGTGGTGCTGATGTGGCCCGCGAGGACCCCGGCTTCGTCAAAATGAGGCCCCCGCCGCCGGACGGGCACCGCCCTTACGCACGAGACGGAGCCGCACCGCATGTTCACGACCCGCCCGACTCTCCAAGGCACCTTCGGCATGGTGTCCTCCACCCACTGGCTCGCCTCCCAGTCCGCGATGGCCGTCCTGGAGGACGGCGGCAACGCCTACGACGCCGCCGTCGCCGCCGGTTTCGTCCTGCACGTCGTCGAGCCGCACCTCAACGGGCCCGCCGGAGAGGTGCCGGTCATCCTCGCCCCGGCGGGTGGAGAGGTGCGGGTGCTCTGCGGTCAGGGGCCCGCGCCGGACGGTGCGAGCGCCGCCCACTACCGGGCGCTGGGACTCGGCCTCGTGCCGGGTACCGGGCCGCTGGCCGCCGCCGTGCCGGGAGCGTTCGACGCGTGGATGCTGCTGCTCCGTGACTACGGCACCAAGTCGCCGCGCGAGGTGCTGCGGTACGCCATCGGGTACGCCGAGGACGGACACGCGCCCGTCGAGCGCGTCGCCGAGACGGTGGAGACGGTGCGGGCCCTGTTCGAGCGGGAGTGGACCTCGTCCGCCGAGGTCTACCTGCCGGGCGGCAGGGCGCCGGCTCCGGGCGAGCTGTTCCGCAACCCCGTTCTCGCCGCGACCTGGCGGCGCCTGATCGCCGAGGCCGAGGCCGCGGGCGGCGACGACCGGGTGCGTCAGATCGACGCGGCCCGGGCGGTGTGGCGCGACGGGTTCATCGCGGAGGCACTGGTACGGCAGGCCGCGCGCCCCACCCTGGACACCAGCGGGGCCCGGCACACGGGGACGCTGAGCGCCGCCGACCTGGCCGGCTGGTCCGCGACGTACGAGGCGCCCGTGACGTACGACTGGAACGGCTGGACGCTGTGCAAGGCGGGCGGCTGGAGCCAGGGGCCCGTCTTCCTCCAACAGCTCGCGCTGCTGCCGCCGGAGCTGCCCGCCCACGGCTCCGCCGACTACGTCCACCTGCTCGTGGAGGGGTGCAAGCTGGCGATGGCGGACCGGGAGGCCTGGTACGGCGACGCCGCCGAGGTGCCGCTCGACGCGCTGCTCTCGGCGTCATACAACGCCGGACGCCGGGCGCTTGTCGGGGACAGGGCCTCGCTGGAGCTGCGGCCAGGGAGCCCCGGGGGGCGTACGCCCGTGCTGAGCGCGCACGCGCTCGCCGTCGCGGCGGGGAAGCCCGGACACGACGTCATGGGTATGGCCGCCGGTGCCGGTGAACCGACCGTCGCCGGGGACGGGGCCACCCGCGGCGACACCTGCCACCTCGACGTCGTCGACCGCTGGGGCAACATGGTCGCGGCGACGCCGAGCGGCGGCTGGCTCCAGTCGAACCCGGTGGTCCCCGAACTCGGCTTCCCGCTCGGCACACGGCTCCAGATGGCCTGGCTGGACGAAGGGCTGCCGAACACGCTCACGCCCGGGCGACGGCCCCGCACCACCCTGACGCCGTCGCTGGCGCTGCGCGACGGGACCCCCGTGCTGGCCTTCGGCACGCCCGGCGGCGACCAGCAGGATCAGTGGCAGCTGCACTTCTTCCTCGCGGTCGCGCTGGCCGGCACCCCGGCGCGCGGCGGCTTCGATCTCCAGGGGGCCATCGACGCGCCCAACTGGCACAACGACTCCTTCCCCGGATCCTTCTGTCCGCGCGCGATGCGGCCGGGGAGCGTCACCGTCGAGTCGCGCACGGATCCGGGCGTCGTCGAGGAGCTGCGGCGCCGGGGCCACGACGTGACGGTCGGCGGACCCTGGTCGGAGGGGCGGCTGTGCGCGGTCGCGCGCGATCCGCGGACGGGCGTGCTGTCAGCCGCGGCGAACCCGAGGGGAATGCAGGGTTACGCGGTCGGGCGCTGACGGCACTCCACGTTGCCGGCGTTGTCAGCGGGTCGTGCTTTCCTGGATACATGATCGATGACAAGTTGTCCGACGTCGAAGAGGCCGTGCGCAAGGCGGCCGCCGCCGAGATCGTGCCGCGGTACCGGCAGCTCGCCGCGCACGAGATCGTCGAGAAGACCGGGCCGCACGACCTGGTGACCATTGCCGACCGGCAGGCCGAGGAGCACCTCACCGCGTCCCTGACCCGGCTGCTGCCGGGATCCGTGGTGGTGGGGGAGGAGGCGGTCCACGAGGACCCGGCGGTGTACGAGGCGCTGCGCGGCGACGCGCCGGTGTGGATCGTGGATCCGGTGGACGGCACCCGGCAGTTCGTGCGCGGCGAGCCGGGCTTCTGCACGCTGGTCGCCCTCGCGCACCGGGGCGAGGTGCTCGCCTCCTGGACGTACGCGCCCGCGCTGGAGGAGATGGCCGTGGCGGTGCGGGGCGGCGGGGCCCGGCTGAACGGCGAGGTGCTGCGGGCGGGCCTTCCGGGTACGGGCGCGACGCTGCGGGTCGCCACGTCCCATCCGGACTTCACGACGGACGACCAGAAGGCGGCGCTGCTCGGCCTGAACGTCCCGGGCGTCGACGCACGACCCTGCGGGTCGGCCGGTCTCGAGTATCTGGCGGTGGCCCGGGGAGACCTGGACGCCGTGGCCTTCTCGTGGGAACTGGCGTGGGACCACGCGGCGGGGCTGCTGCTGGTCGAGGAGGCGGGCGGTTCGCACGCGACCGTCGCGGGGGAGCGGTTCCGGCTGACGGGCGGCAACGCGCTGCCCTTCACGGCCGCCCGGGACGCGGCCACGGTCGCGCGGGTGGCCGGGCTGCTCGGCGGTGGCGCGGCATAGCGCGCGGGGACGGGACGGGCGAGTACTTCCGGCCATGCCACCCTCCCGCCGTCTCCCCCGCCGTGGCCGGGAATATCCTGGGGCCCTTGGCCATCGGCTGACGAAGGAGTCCGAAGGTGCCGTCGATGCTCGATGCCGTCGTCGTAGGGGCGGGGCCCAACGGACTGACCGCCGCCGTCGAACTCGCCCGCCGGGGCTTCTCGGTAGAGGTGTTCGAAGCACTGGACACCGTGGGGGGCGGCGCCAGGACCGAGGAGCTCACGCTCCCCGGGTTCCGGCACGACCCCTGTTCCGCCGTGCACCCGCTGGGCGCGGGGTCGCCGGCCTTCAAAGCCATGCCGCTGGGCCGGTACGGGCTGGAGTGGCTGCACCCCGAGCTGCCCATGGCCCATCCCTGGGACGACGGCACCGCCGCCGTGCTCTCCCGGTCGGTCGCCGAGACCGCGGCCTCGTTCGGCGCGCGGGACGCCGGGACGTACCGGCGGCTGGTCGCGCCCTATGTGGCGAAGTGGGACACGCTGGCCCGGGACTTCATGTCGCTGCCCTACAGCGCGCTGCCCCGCGACCCGCTCACCCTGGCCCGTTTCGGCATCGACGGGCTGCCGCCCAGTACGTGGCTGATGCGCCGCTTCCGGGACGACAAGGCGCGGGCCCTGTTCGCCGGGCTGGTCGCCCATGTCATAGCGCCGCTGGGGGGAGTCGCGACGAGCGCCGTCGGGCTCGTCTTCGCGCTCGCCGCGCATACCGGTGGCTGGCCGATGCCGCGGGGCGGTTCCCAGTCGATCTCGGACGCGCTCGCGGCGTACCTGCGCGATCTCGGCGGCGTGGTGCACACCGGTTTCGAGGTCAAGCGGCTGGACGATCTGCCGCCCGCGCGCGCGTACGTCTTCGACACGTCGCCCACCGCGCTGGCGCGTATCGCCGGCCTGGGGCGGGCATACGAGAAGTACCGGTACGGCGCGAGCGTGTTCAAGATTGATTACGCCCTCGACGGACCCGTGCCCTGGACGGCGGAGGAGGCCAGGCGGGCCGGAACCGTCCAAGTCGGCCCGAGCACCGGGGAGATCGGCACCGCGCTCGATCAGGCCTCGGGCGGAACGGCCCCCGAAACGCCGTTCCTGATCACCGCTCAGCCGAGCCTGGTCGACCCGTCCCGCGCCCCCGAGGGCAAGCACGTCTTCTGGGCGTACGGTCATGTCCCGCACGCCTGGGACGGCGACTTCACAGAAGCGGTCGAGCGCCAGATCGAACGCTTCGCGCCCGGATTCCGCGACCGCGTGCTCGCCCGGGCCACCGCCGGTCCGCCGCAACTGGCCGCCCGCAACGCCAACTACATCGGCGGGGACATCGCGTGCGGCGCCGCGACGGGCCTTCAGCTGGTACTCCGGCCGAAGGTGTCTCTCTTCCCGTACGCGACACAGCACCCGGCCGTCTTCATCTGTTCGTCCGCGACCCCGCCCGGACCCGGCGTGCACGGCATGTCGGGGCACAACGCGGCGAAGGCGGTGTGGCGGCGCCTGCGCGCGGCCTGAGGCCCCGGCGGGGGAGGATGGTCCCATGACGGCCACCATCACCCTTGTGCGCGGTGACATCACCGAGCAGCACGTCGACGCCATCGTGAACGCCGCCAACTCGTCCCTGCTCGGAGGGGGCGGCGTCGATGGCGCCATTCACCGCAAGGGCGGCCCGGCCGTCCTGGCCGACTGCCGCCGCCTGCGAGCCTCCCGGTACGGCAGAGGGCTGCCGACCGGACGGGCCGTCGCGACGACGGCGGGAGAGCTGAACGCCCAGTGGGTCATCCATACCGTCGGCCCGGTGTGGCAGCCCGACCAGGACCAGTCCGGGCTGCTCGCCTCCTGCTACCGCGAGTCCCTGCGTGTCGCGCGGGAGCTGGGCGCGGTGAGCGTCGCGTTCCCCGCCATCTCGACCGGTGTGTTCCGGTGGCCGATGGACGACGGCGCGCGCGTCGCCGTGCGTACGGTCAGGGAGGCGGCCGGCGGGTCGGTGGCCGAGGTGCGGTTCGTACTGTTCGACGAGGCCGCGTACCAGGCGTTCGAAACGGCCCTGGCAGCCGCACCTTGATGTCGGATTCTCGCCAGCCCCGCTGGGGCGTCGTGCCCGATGCTTGAGCCATGCACACCGACACCGAGCGTTGCGTACGCGCTGTCCAGTCCAAGGACTCGCGCTTCGACGGCTGGTTCTTCACGGCGGTCCTGACCACCCGCATCTACTGCCGCCCCAGCTGCCCGGTCGTGCCGCCCAAGGTCGAGAACATGACCTTCTACCCGAGCGCGGCCGCCTGCCAGCAGGCCGGCTTCCGGGCCTGCAAGCGCTGCCGGCCCGACACCAGCCCCGGCTCCCCGGAGTGGAACGCCCGTGCCGACGTCGTGGCCCGCGCGATGCGCCTGATCGGTGACGGTGTCGTCGACCGCGAGGGCGTCCCCGGACTCGCCGCCCGCCTCGGCTACAGCACCCGGCAGATCGAGCGGCAGCTGCTGGCCGAACTGGGTGCCGGGCCGCTCGCCCTCGCCCGCGCCCAGCGCGCCCAGACCGCCCGCCTGCTCATCGAGACGACCCCGCTGCCCATGGCGGACGTGGCCTTCGCCGCCGGGTTCTCGTCCGTACGCACGTTCAACGACACGGTCCGCGAGGTCTTCGCCCTGTCACCCAGCGAGCTGCGCAGCCGCGGGAAGAAGCAGCCGCAGACCCCCGGCGCGATCTCTCTGCGCCTGCCGTTCCGTGCCCCGCTCAACCCCACCAACCTCTTCGGCCACCTCGCCGCGACCGCCGTACCGGGCGTCGAGGAATGGCGCGACGGGGCGTACCGGCGCACGCTCGCCCTTCCGTACGGGCACGGCATCGCCACGCTCACCCCGCGGCCCGACCACATCGGCTGCCTCCTGTCCCTCACCGACCTGCGCGATCTGACCATCGCCATCAGCCGCTGCCGGCGGCTGCTCGACCTCGACGCCGATCCGGTGGCCATCGACGACCAGCTGCGCACCGATCCGCTGCTCGCTCCGCTGGTCGACAAGGCCCCGGGGCGCAGGGTGCCGCGTACGACCGACGCGGCGGAGTTCGCGGTACGCGCGGTGCTCGGCCAGCAGGTGTCGACGGCCGCGGCGCGTACGCACGCGGCCCGCCTGGTCACGGCGCACGGCACGCCGGTCGACGACCCGGCCGGCGGACTTACGCACCTCTTCCCGGACCCGGCCCGCCTGGCCGCGCTCGACCCCGAGTCGCTGGCCCTGCCGCGCAACCGCCGCACGACGCTGACGACGCTGGTCTCCTCGCTCGCCGACGGCAGCCTCCAGCTCGGCTTCGACAGCGACTGGGAGCGCGCCCGCGACCGGCTCATGGAGCTGCCCGGCTTCGGCCCGTGGACGGTGGAGGTGATCGCGATGCGCGCGCTCGGGGACCCGGACGCGTTCCTGCCGACCGACCTCGGAATCCGGCGGGCGGCCCGGGAACTGGGGCTGCCGTCGACCCCGGCGGCGTTCACCGCGCGGGCGGCGGCCTGGCGGCCGTGGCGTGCGTACGCCGTCCAGTACCTGTGGGCCACCGACGACCACCCCATCAACAACCTGCCGGTATGAGGAGCGCGTCCATGCACACGAGCACGAGCACGAACACGGGCGCGGGCGTGAGCGCGAGGCAGCACAGCGTGATCGACAGCCCGTACGGGCCGCTCACCCTGGTCGCGACCGACGGCCGCCTTTCGGGGCTGTACATGACGGACCAGCGTCACCGGCCGCCGGAGGAGTCCTTCGGGGAGCGGACGCCGGGCATTCTGAAGGAGGCGGTGCGGCAGCTCGACGCGTACTTCGCGGGCGAGCTCATGGAGTTCGACCTGGAGCTGAGCCTGGCCGGCACGCCGTTCCAGCGCAGCGTCTGGGCGCAGCTCCAGCGGATCCCGTACGGCGAGACCTGGACGTACGGCGAACTGGCCGAGCGCCTCGGCAACCCGGCGGCGTCCCGTGCGGTGGGCCTCGCCAACGGCAAGAACCCGGTCGGCATCATCGTGCCCTGTCACCGCGTGGTCGGCGCCGCGGGCAGCCTCACCGGCTACGGCGGCGGCCTGGAGCGCAAGCAGAGGCTGCTGGCGTTCGAGGCGGGCGGGGCGGCGCCGGCCGACGACCGGCTGTTCTAGCCACGCCCGCCCGCCGGGAGCCCGGGAGCCGGACGGGCCGGTCGGTGCCGCGAGACGGCAGCAACCGGCCCGCCGCCCGGCCTACTCGGTGATCCGCGCGAACGGGGTCGGGGTCTGCCCCGTCCATCGGTGCAGAATCGACCGCGCCGTCTGCTTCGTCACCCCGTCCTCCACCACCGTGCCCGCCTCCACCAGGTAGTACCGCCCGTCGCCGAGCGAGATGAGACCGTACTGCCCGCCCGACTCCCACCCGTACGTGCCCGACGCCTCGTGGTGCAGCCCCTTGCGGAGCAGCGGCAGCAGTTCGCCGCGCTCCGGCTGCGGCTGGCCCGTGACCGGCCCGGTGACCGGCCGCTTCGAACCGTCGGCCACGAAGAGCGAGTAGTTGGGGAACTGCGGCTTCGCACCCTTGTAGACGGCCATCAGCCAGTTGCCCGTGCGCTCGTCGTACTCCAGATTCTGCACGCCGTACCGGGTGTTGCCGGTGCGGACGAAGTACTTGCCGTCGACGTCCGAAGGCCCGCTGGTGTGGGGGTCGCTCTCCGGCAGCGGGCGTTCGTATCTGCGCCACTTCCGTACGTCGTACTGGAGCAGGACCTGGTGGTCGTTGTCCTGCCGCTTGATGTTGGAGTAGATGCCGTACGCGACCGTCAGGACCTGCTTGCCGCGCCTGGTGCGGCTGCTGCGGTCGAACTTGGGCCCGAAGGCCACCCCGTCGATCCCGCTGCACCCGTACCGGTGGTCGGGGGTGTTGGCGGTGTCGCCGTCGAACCTGCCGTCGCCGTTCATGTCGGCCGTGTAGTCGTCCACGACCTCCTGGAGGTGGACCGTCGACACGACGTCGCTGGTCCGTGCGTCCATGCCCATCCGGTCGATCCGGTCCACGTCGAGGATCGCGATGTAGAAGGCCTTCGCCGCCTTGTACTCCAGCGAGCCGTAGACCCGCCCGTCCTTCACGTTGTAGTCCAGGTCGCCGAGATGTCCGGTGAATCCAGATACGGACCCCACCGGATTGCCGCGCAAATCAGTCTTGACGAGCAGGTTGGTGAAGGAGAAGTACATGAATCCCTTGTGGCGGTCCACCGCCACACCCTGCACGTGCCCGGCCTTCCACGCCCCGCCCTTTATCTCGGCGGGCAGGTGCCGTGCCTTGTGCGCCGCTGTCGGGACGGACGGCGCCGCCGCTCCGGCCGAGACGGCTCCCTGGGCCACAAGGGCCCCGGCGGCAAGGGCGGTCAGGACTCCACCGGCGAATGTGCGCATGGGCTCTCCAGGTCTCGTCGAGGAACGAAGCGGAACTGACGCGGACGGGAAGCGGAAGGGGCGGCGGAAGGGGCGACGAAGGGGAGCGGAACGAAGGAGGGGGATGCCGGGCACGTTAGACCGCGCTGTGGTCCGCTCGGTGCACTCCGGTGCAACACCGGGTGAAGGCACTGAGGCAACAGACCGTAGAGCGCAGGGGGGTTGACGGACAGACTCGATTCAGCCGAGCACCAGCCGCGCCGTACGGTGGGCCAGTTCGGTGATCCGTACGCCGTCGAAGCCGAACACCGCACTGCGCACCGTGTCCTCCAGCGGCTCGGTCCACTGCCGCCCGATCCCGGCCGACCCGCACAGCACCCCCGCCACCGAGCCGGCCGTCGCGCCGTTGGAATCGGTGTCCAGGCCGCCGCGCACGGTGAGTGCGATGGTCCGGGTGAAGTCGCCGTCGCCGTACAGCAGTCCGGCCGTGATGACGGCGGCGTTCGGGACGGCGTGGATCCAGCCGAGCCGGCCCGTCTCCTCGTCCATCGCGGTGAGTGTGTCCTCCCAGGCCGCCCCGGCCGCGTGCAGGGCGAGCGTGTGGCGGACCGTACGGGCGAGGCGGCTGCTCGCGGGTACGCGCTCCACCGCCGCCTCCAGGGCGGCACGCGGCCCGGACGCGGTGAACGCGGCGGCGATCAGTGCCGCCGCCCACATCGCGCCGTACACGCCGTTGCCGGTGTGCGAGAGCACCGCGTCGCGGCGGGCCAGCGCTGCCGCGCGGTGCGGGTCGCCGGGGTTGGTCCAGCCGAAGATGTCGGCGCGGATGAGGGCGCCGATCCACTCCTGGTACGGGTTTTCGAAGGTGGCGGTCAACGGGGGCTTCAGCCCGTTCGCGAGATTGCGGTACGTCGCCCGCTCGGCGGTGAAGGTCTGCAGGTACGGCAGGCGCAGCAGCCACAGTTCGCCGACCTCCTCGGTGGTGAAGGCGAAGCCGTGGGTCTCCAGCAGGTGCAGACCGAGGATCGCGTAGTCGACGTCGTCGTCCCGGCAGCTGCCACTGATCCGGCCGCGCACGCAGTGCCGCCATTCGGGGCGCAGTTCGAAAGGTTCCGTGGCGGCCGGGGGCTCGGGCAGGTAGTCCGTGAGGGGGAGTGCTCCGGCCAGCCGCAGGTAGCGGTCGATGCGCGCCCGTGTCCAGTAGTCGCCGCGCTCCACGGGCTTGCCGAGCATGTTGCCGGCGATTCTGCCCAGCCAGCCGCCGAGAATCCGGTCGGCCGTGTGCGTGCTGTGTGGCGTCATGCGTCGGGTCTACCCGCTTCCCGTGGTCGAGTATGAGAGATTTACGTGGTTTTCACTGGTATGTGAGAGAGGGGGGTGTGGGGTTGTTCGATCGGGTCGGTGCGCATGACGACCCACTATGGGTGTCAAAAGATGACACATCGGGTTGGCACGCCGTTCGGGACGCCGGGCCACGCTGGACGCCCATGGGCAGGGGGGCCTTCCTGCGGATATGGTCGGGTCGGCGCGACTGCCTGTTCGAAAGCAAGGGATAGCAAGGTGACGGACGGAGCAGTAACTGAGACCGCCCGCGTGCTCGTCGCGGCGGACAAGTTCAAGGGCTCGCTCACGGCCGTGCAGGTCGCGGAGCGGGTGACGGCCGGGCTGCGGCGGGTCGTCCCCGACGTAAGCGTCGAGGCACTGCCGGTCGCCGACGGCGGCGACGGCACGGTGGCCGCGGCGGTGGCGGCCGGATTCGAGCGCCGGGAGGTACGGGTCACCGGACCGCTCGGCGAGCAGGTCACAGCGGCGTTCGCGCTGCGCGACGGCACCGCCGTGGTCGAAATGGCGGAGGCATCGGGCCTCCAGCACCTCCCCGAGGGCGTGTTCGCGCCGCTCACCGCGACGACGTACGGCTCCGGCGAACTGCTGCGCGCCGCACTCGACGCGGGCGCCCGCACGATCGTCTTCGGCGTCGGCGGCAGCGCCACCACCGACGGCGGCGCGGGCATGCTGGCCGCGCTCGGGGCGCGCTTCCTGGACGCGGCGGGCGAGCCGGTCGGTCCCGGTGGCGGTGCGCTGAGCGATCTGGCCACGGCCGACCTGTCCGGCCTGGACCCGCGTCTCGCCGAGGTGGACCTGGTCCTCGCCAGTGACGTCGACAACCCGCTGACGGGCCCCAAGGGCGCGGCGGCGGTGTACGGCCCCCAGAAGGGCGCCACCGAGGAGGACGTGGCCACGCTCGACGCGGCCCTGGCGCACTACGCGTCCGTACTCGGGCCGAAGCACGCGGACTCGCCCGGCGCGGGCGCGGCGGGCGGCATCGGGTACGGCGCGCTGATCGCACTCGGCGCGAGCTTCCGCCCCGGGATCGAGGTCATGCTCGACGTCCTCGGCTTCGCAGCAGCACTGTCCCGGGCCACCCTGGTCATCACCGGTGAGGGCTCGCTCGACGCGCAGACCCTGCACGGGAAGGCGCCGGCGGGGGTGGCGGCGGCGGCGCGCGCGAAGAACGTCGAGGTGATCGCCGTCTGCGGCCGCCTCGCTCTCCGCCCGGAGGTTCTCGGCGCGGCAGGCATCCGCCGCGCGTACGCCCTGGCAGACCTGGAGCCGGACCCGGCCCGCTCGATGGCGGAGGCGGGACCGCTGCTGGAACGAGTGGCGGAGAACATCGCCCGCGACTTCCTGACCTGACGGCACGGGGGCGGGTGACCCGCGGGGGCTGCTCCCCTACCCGCCCCTTCCGTACCCGGGGGCAGGCCCCGCGCCCCCGCCACGCCCTGCGGGCCCTGCCCTCAATCGTCGGACGGGGCGTGCATCGCCGGACGGGATCGTTCCCGTGACGCGGCCCGGCACCGGGCCGCGTCACCCGCCCCCGCAGGGCACTCTCAGCCCGTCCGGCGTTCGAGGACGCGGGCCGGGGGGGCGGAGTCCCGCTTTCGGGAAGGGGCGGGCAGAGGAAGTCCCCGCCCGCCGCCACCTCACGCCCCGGACAGCCGGAACGCGTCCAGAGCCAGTGTCATCTCGATCAGATCCCGCGGCCGCGACAGCGAACGCGACGTCAACTGCTCAAGCCGACGCAGCCGGTTGAACACCGTGTTCCGATGGCAGTACAGCCGCCCGGCGGTACGCCCCGCCGACCCCTCGCACGAAAGCCACGCGTCCAGCGTCTCCAGCAGCACCACCCGGTCCGCCGGGTCCAGCCCCATCAGGTTTCCGAACACGTCCGCGACCAGCCGCTCGGCCAGCTCCGGCTGGCTGACCACCAGCGCCGTCGGCATCCGCTCGTCGAGCCGTACGATCCCGGTCGCGTCCGGCGCGCAGGTCCGCAGGGCCAGGTCCGCCAGCCGCCGGGCCCGGCCCAGCCCGGCCAGGCCGTCCACCACCGGACTGATCCCGCCGGGCCCCGGACAGCGCGCGGCGAGCAGCTCCGACAGGTCGGCCGGCGTCGTCTCCTCGCCCAGCGAGACGACCCCCACTTCGCAGTCCGTACGCATCCGCCAGATGAACCGCATCCCGGAGCCCTGGATCCGCCGGTGAAAGGGCTCGCGCCCGTCCCGCCGCTCCAGCCGCAGCACCACCACCGCGTACCGCCCCTGCTCCGGCAGATCGAGACCCGCCGCCGCGCGGGCCGCGAGAGCCGGCGAGTCCTCGCCCTCCAGCAGGGCGTCGAGAAGCGCCTGGAGCCGTTCGTCTGTACGGTGGCGCAGCTCGGCCTCCGTCGCGCGGTACGCCTCCGACGCCGTCGCCGTCTCCGCGTCCACCGCCGCGAACACCGTCGTAGCCGCCCGCATCAGCACCGCGAGCCTCTCCGGATCGCCGCCCTCCGTACCCTCCGTACCCTCCGCACCCGGCGCGCCCTCCAGCAGCGCGTCCCAGATCAGGTAGCCGGCCTGCCGGTAGGAGTGCACCAGCAGCTCCAGCGGGAAGCCCTGCTGAGCCCGGCGCCGGCCCGTCCACTCCGCGTACTCGAGGTCGCGGCGAGGCTGCGACTTCGGCGCAGAGATCGCCTCGATTCCGATCCGCATGGCCCGCTCGGTCTCCTGCCAGTGCTGGTCCTGCGACAGGACCCGGGCATACAGCGGCGAGTGCGCGTGCAGCTCGTGCAAGTGCTGGTCCACCAGTTCCGGCAGCCGGTCGAGCAGTGCCGTACATGCCTCGGTCAGCACCGCCCAGTCGTGCCCCGTACGTGCTCTGCGGCCACTCATGCGCCGGAGCGTGTCACGAGCGGGGCCCGTCCGGCACCCCCCTGACAGGCAGTGTTGTGCACGTGCACAACCGGCCTTCGGTGCGGCTGGTCACCGGCAGCGGTTCTGTCGCCACCCGTGGACGCGCGGGCCGCGCCGGTGCTGAGGTGAGCGCCACCGAACGGCCCGAGGAAGGGGTGCCATGGCTGGCGCCGCATTGGAAATACGGGATCTGTCGGCGGGATACGGACCCGTGAGGGCGCTGCGACATGTGTCGCTCACGCTGCCCGAAGGGGCCGTGGTCGCCGTACTGGGCAGCAACGGAGCGGGCAAGTCCACGCTCCTGCGCGCCATCTCCCGCACGCTGTCGTTTCACGGCGGAGCGGTCACCGGGGGCACTGTCGCCTTCGGCGGCCTGCCGCTGACGGGCCTGACACCCGACCGGGTGGTGGCCGCCGGGCTGTGCCAAGTGCCGGAAGGACGTCAGGTGTTCGCCCGGATGACGGTCGCCGACAACCTGCGAGCCGGCGCTCTCGGTTCCACCGGCAACCGCGCCGCCCAGGCCACCGCTCTGCGCCGCGTCCACGAGCTGTTCCCGGTCCTGTCCGAACGCGCCGGGCAGCGCGCGGGGCTGCTCTCCGGCGGCGAGCAGCAGATGCTCGCCGTCGCCAGGGCTTTGATGGCCGGACCGAAACTGCTGCTGCTGGACGAGCCCTCACTCGGGCTCGCCCCGCTGATGGCGCAGCGGATCGCCGAGACGATCAGTGAGATCAACGCGCAGGGCACAGCCGTACTGCTCGTCGAGCAGAACGCGGCCATCGCACTGCGCCTCGCCTCCCACGCGTACGTCCTCGACGTGGGAGAGGTCGTGCTGTCGGGTCCCGCCGAAGAGCTCGCCGCCTCCGACGAGGTACGCCGCCGTTACCTGGGCGTCGTCGACGAGGAAGCCGCCGCCGACGCCTCCGGGGCCGTGGCGGCCCACCGCACCCTCAGCGTCTGGGAGGGGAGATGACCACCGAAGCGCCGGCCCTGGAGGTGCGGGACCTGACCGTACGGTTCGCGGGTCTGACCGCACTGGACGCGGTCGGTTTCACCGTACGGCCCGCGACCGTGCACGCCGTGATCGGACCCAACGGCGCGGGCAAGTCCACCTGTTTCAACGTCCTTTCGGGCGTCTACCGGGCCACCTCCGGAAGCGTCCGCTTCGGCGGTCAGGAGCTGACCGGCCTGCCGCCCCACCGCATCGCGGACCTGGGCATCGCCCGGACCTTCCAGAACCTCGCCCTGCCGCCCGGCGCCACCGTCGAGGACAGCCTGATGCTCGGCCGCCACCGGCTCACCCGCACCGGCTTCGTCGCCGCCGGGCTGAAACTGCCGTCCGCCGTACGGGAGGAGGCGAGGCACCGCGAACGCGTGCGGGAGATCGCCGCGTTCGTGGGACTCGAGGATCAACTCGCCCGCCCCGCAGGCACCCTGCCGTACGGACAGCAGAAACTCGCCGAGCTGGCCCGCGCCCTGTGCATGGAGCCCAAGCTGCTGCTCCTCGACGAGCCGGTCGCCGGCATGACCGCCGGTGAACGCCGGGACACCGCCGCCATCGTCGCCGGCGTACGGGACAGCCTCGGCATCTCCATCGTGCTCGTCGAGCACGACATGGGGGTGGTGATGCGCCTCGCCGACACCGTGACCGTCCTCGACTTCGGACGGCTGATCGCCGACGGAACGCCCGCCTCCGTCCAGTCCGACCCCGCCGTCGTCCGCGCCTACCTGGGAGAGGAGGCCACCTCATGACCACCTTCGCCGAGCTGCTCCTCAACGGGATCTCGATCGGTTCCGTCTACGCCCTGATCGCCCTCGGCTTCGTGGTGATCTTCCGCGCCACCGAGGTCGTCAACTTCGCCCACGCCTCGCTGCTCCTCGCCGGCGGCTACGTCACCGCCGTACTGCACGACGACATCGGCTTCTGGCCCGCCCTGCTCGCCGGCATCGGTGGGGCCGCCGTGGTCGGCGCCGGGGTCGAGTTCCTCGTGATGCGCCGCTACCGGGGCTCCAACCACAGCGTCCTGGCCATCGTCACCATCGGTGTCGACATCCTCCTCACCACCGAGCTGACGCGGCGCATCGGCACCGATGTGCTCGCCCTGGGCGACCCCTGGGGCGACGCGGTGCTCACCTTCGGCGGGGTGACCGTGGCACACACCCGGATCGCTGCGTTCGTCGCCGCCGGCCTGCTCATCACGGTCTTCCTGCTCGCCTTCCGCTTCACCTCCTGGGGCGTGGCGATGCGGGCCGCCGCCGAGAACTCCGAGACCGCCGCACTGATGGGCGTACGCCTCGGCAGGGTCTCCCTCGGCGCCTGGGCGGTGGCAGGCGGACTCGCCGCAGTCGCCGCGCTGTTCCTGACGGTCTTCCCGACGCCGGGTCTGGAGCGCTCCACATCACTGGCCGCGATGAAGGCGTTCCCCGCCGCGATCCTCGGCGGCCTCGACTCCACCACCGGCGCCCTCGTCGGAGGGTTCCTCGTCGGCATCACCGAATCACTGGCCACCGGCTACCAGAGCGATCTGACGTTCCTCGGGCGCGGGATCGGCGACCTGGCCCCGTACCTGGTGATGGTCGCCGTCCTGCTGGTCCGTCCGGCCGGACTCTTCGGCACGAAGGAGCTGGCCCGTGTCTGAACCGGCCAAGAGACCACGCCGCCTGCCGCGCACCGTCCCGCTGTGGACCGCCGGAGCGGTCCTGCTCCTCGCGCTGCCCTTCTACCTCGACCGGTTCTGGCTCCAGGCCGGCCTCTTCGCGATGGCGGCCGCCATCGGCGCCATCGGCCTCAACCTCCTCACCGGCGCCACCGGCCAGCTCTCCATGGGCCACGCCTTCTTCCTGGCGGTCGGCGCGTACGGCTACTGCGTCTTCGCCGGCGACTCCACCGGAACCCTCAGCGGCCTGAACCTCCCCAGCTGGCTCGCGGCGGTCCTCGCCGTGGCGCTCGCCGGAGTCGCGGGCGGCCTCTTCAGCCCCATCGCCGGACGCCTCCAGGGCGCGTACCTCGGCATCGCCACCCTCGCGCTGATCTTCATCGGCCAGCACGTCCTCTTCAACGCGCACGACCTGACCGGCGGCTTCAACGGCCGCGACGTGCCCCCGCTCAGCCTCTTCGGCCTCACCTTCGACGAGTCCGAGCTCCTGGTGGCCGCCGTGCCCTTCGGTTCCGCCGAGAAGCTCTGGTACGTCGCCCTGCTCGCCCTGGCCGGCTGCGCGCTCTTCGCCCGAGGTGTGCTGCGCGGGCGCCCCGGCCGGGCCATGAACGCCATCCGCGACCACCGCATCGCCGCGGGGGTCATGGGGGTGCCCGTGGCGCGCTACCGGGCGGGGGTGTTCGTTCTTTCCTCCATGTACGCGGGCCTGGCGGGAGTGCTGCTCGCGCTCGTCTTCCAGCGGACCGTGCCGGAGTACTTCGGCATGATCCTTTCCCTCGAATACCTGGCCATGATCGTCATCGGCGGTCTCGGCTCGGTCGCGGGAGCGGTGGTGGGGGCCGTTTTCGTCTCCCTGCTGCCCCAGCTCCTCACCCGGTACAGCGACGCCCTGCCCCTGGTCTCCGCCCCCGGTACGGGCGGGGTCGCGCCGGGCGAGGCGTCGCGGTACCTCTACGGCGCCGCCGTTGTCGCGGTGGTGCTCTTCCTGCCGGGCGGCCTCGTGCGGCCCGCTTTCCGGCGCAAGCCGACAACCTCAGAGGAGTGACCATGACCACGCGCAAGCAGGTCAACAGGACCACCGCCGCCACGCTCGCGGCTCTGCTCGCCCTGACCGCGGCCGGGTGCAGCTCGAAGGCGAAGGACGGCGGCAAGGACGGCGACAAGCCGGACGCCGGCGGGGTCAAGTCCGGGCAGGGCGTCACCGACAAGACGATCAAGCTCGGTGTGCTGACCGACATGACCGGCGTCTACGCCTCACTCGGCAAGAGCGTCACCCAGGCCCAGCAGCTCTACGCGAAGCAGACCAACGCCGACGGCGGCATCTGCGGCCGCGAGATCGAACTCGTGGTGCGCGACCACGGCTACGACCCGCAGAAGGCCGTCTCCGGCTACACCGAGCTGTCGCCGCAGGTCCTCGGCTTCGCCCAGTTCATCGGCTCGCCCTTCGTCGGCGCGGTCAAGCAGCGCATCGACGGGCAGGACAAGGGCCTCGTCATCCCGCAGGCCTGGTCCGCCTCGCTGCTGGGCAGCCCGTACATCCGGGTCATAGGCAACACGTACGACGTCGAGACCATCAACGCCATCGACTTCCTGACGAAGGACAAGGGCGTCAAGAAGGGCGACAAGATCGGTCACGTCTACTTCGAGGGCGACTACGGCGAGAACGCCCTGGCCGGGGCCGAGTACGCGGCCGGTAAGGCCGGGCTCACCGTCGTCGAGCAGAAGATCAAGCCGACCGACAACGACATGACGGCCCAGGTCGCAGCGCTCAAGAAGGCCGACGTCAAGGCGGTCGTGATCAGCGCCGGACCGCGTCAGGCGGCCTCGTTCGTGGGCGTCGCGGCAGCGGTCAAGCTCCAGGTACCGATCATCGGCAACAACTCGGCGTTCTCGCCGCAGCTGCTCGCCACCCAGGCCGGTCCCGCCCTGATGAAGAGCTACTACGTGGCCTCACCCACCGACCCCATCGGTACGGACAGCCCCGCCGCCGAGAAGCTCGTCGCCGACTACAAGGCGGCGTACCCGTCGGACGCGCTCGACAACGGTGTGGTGGCCGGCTGGACGGCGGCCTCGGTCTTCGGTGAGGCGCTGAAGAAGGCGTGTACGGCCAAGGACCTCACGCGGGAGGGTGTCGACAAGGCCCTGCTGACGATCAACGCGTACGACTCGGGCTTCGGCACCACCCATGACTTCACCGACCCGAAGGCGCCCTCCTCGCGTCAGACGGTCATCCTGAAGCCGGACAAGAAGGCGACCGGCGGTATGAAGGTGGTCCGCGAGGCCGAGGTGTCGGAGGCCGCCAAGAGCTTCACCGTGGGCGGCTGACGCCCCGGACGCACGAAACGACCGAGGGCCCCGGGGTTGTCCCCGGGGCCCTCGGTCGTACGTACGAAGATGCCTACGGCAGCTGAGCCGCGCGTGCCACGCGCCGGTTGTCGCGGAAGGTGTTCACCCGCCGCGCCGTCGCGAAGAGCGGGATGACCGCGCCCAGGACCACCTGGAGCGCGCAGCCGGTCGCGAGGAGTACCTGTCCGCCCGGGGCGTCGAACGCCCAGGCCGCCAGCAGCCCCATCGCGCCCACGATCCAGCCGAGCATGGCCACCGCGAGGACACCCCGCGGCTTCGGGTACTCGACGCGGCTCACCATCAGCCACGCGACGCCGATGATGGCGAGCAGCGTGGGGATGAAGGGGAGCTCGAGCAGCACGATCGAGACGACCGTCAGCGCGCCGAAGGGGCTCGGCATGCCCTGGAACATGCCGTCCTTCAGCGTCACGCAGGAGAATCTGGCGAGTCGCAGGACCACCGCCAGCAGCACCACGATCGCCGCCAGGGCGGAAACCCGCTGGTGGGCGTCGTCCGCGACCATTCCGTACACGAGTACGAAGTAGGCCGGGGCGAGCCCGAAGCTGATCAGGTCGGAGAGGTTGTCCAGCTCCGCGCCCATCGGCGAGCTGCGGAGCTTGCGCGCCACGAGCCCGTCGCAGAGGTCGAAGATGGCCGCCAGGAGCATCAGGATCACGGCGGTCGCGGCGCTGTGCCGCGCCATGCCGGTCTCCTGGCTGCCCTGGAGGTGCGGAATGAGGATTCCGGTGGTGGTGAAGTACACCGCCATGAACCCGCACGTCGCGTTACCGAGAGTGAGGGTGTCCGCTATTGACAGCCGCAGAGAGAGCGGCATGTCCTCGGCGTCGGTGTTCTCGTCCTCCGCCTCCGGCACCCAGCCGGCCTGAGTCTCCGGATCAGTCACGGTCAATTCGAGTCACCCCCGCGGTGGTGACCTGACCGACCTCGACATCGACCTCGACACCCTCCGGGAGGTAGATGTCGACGCGCGAGCCGAAGCGGATCAGACCGATGCGCTCGCCCTGCTCGACCTTCGTGCCCTGGGGGACGTACGGCACGATGCGGCGCGCGACGGCACCGGCGATCTGGATCATCTCGATGTCACCGAGCTCGGTGTCGAAGTGCCAGACAACGCGCTCGTTGTTCTCGCTCTCCTTGTTGAACGCCGGAACGAACCCGCCGGGGATGTGCTCGACCGACGTCACCGTGCCCGCGAGCGGGGCACGGTTGACGTGTACGTTCAGCGGGCTCATGAAGATCGCGACGCGGGTACGTCCGTCCTTCCACGGCATGATGCTCTGCACCACTCCGTCGGCCGGGGAGATGACCCGGCCCTGAGTGATCTCGCGCTCTGGGTCGCGGAAGAACCACAGCATGCCCGCCGCGAGCGCGGTGGTGGGCACGGCGACGGCAGCCCAGCGGCCGGACTTGCGGGCCCGGGCAAGGCTGATCGCCGCGGTGGCGACGGTCGGCAGAAGCCACGGCGATGCTCCGCGAGCAAGGCGTCCCTTGAGGAGGCCGTCGCGTGGTGCAGAGGTTTGGCTGTGGGGCATGGATGACCTTCGTAGCGGATGATGCCGCGCTGGCAACAGGGGGACGGCGGCTTTCCGGCGATGGTAGCGGTTGCGGGCCGCAACTGGGCAAGCCAGAAGCCGAGTCGACGGCCTGAAGACGATGACAGGGTGTGATCTTTTTCGCGGTCATTTCCCCACGAAAGGGGTAATCAGCCCTGGAACCGGTACTCTTCGAGGAGTCGCCGACCAATGATCATTTTCTGGATCTCGGCGGTACCTTCACCGATGAGCAGCATCGGCGCCTCACGGTAGAGACGCTCGATCTCGTACTCCTTCGAGAACCCGTAGCCGCCATGGATACGGAAGGCGTCCTCGACGACTTCCTTGCAGTATTCGGAGGCGAGGTACTTCGCCATCCCTGCCTCTAGGTCGTTTCGTTCCCCGGAGTCCTTTTTGCGTGCTGCATTCACCATCATCGCATGGGCGGCCTCGACCTTGGTAGCCATGTCGGCCAGCTTGAACTGAATGGCCTGATGCTGGGCGATCGGCTTTCCGAAAGTGTGACGTTGCTGGGCATACGAGACGCCGAGTTCGAATGCACGCTGCGCCACACCACAACCACGCGCGGCCACATTGACGCGGCCGACCTCGACGCCGTCCATCATTTGGTAAAACCCTCGGCCGGTTGTCCCACCGAGTACACGATTGGCCGGAATGCGCAGTCCGTCCATGATCAGTTCGGTGGTGTCGACGCCCTTGTAGCCCATCTTGTCGATCTTCCCGGGGATGGTCAGGCCCGGACGCACCTCGCCGAAGCCGGGCTCCTTCTCCACCAGGAAGGTCGTCATCTGCTTGTGCGGGGCCGTGCCCTCCGGGAGACCCTCGTCACTGCGGCACAGGACGGCGACGAGCGTGGACGAGCCGCCGTTCGTCAGCCACATCTTCTGGCCGTTGAGAACGTACTCGTCGCCGTCCTTCACGCCCTTGGACGTGATCGCCGACACGTCGGAACCGAGCGCCGGCTCCGACATCGAGAACGCGCCACGGACCTCGCCCAGCGCCATGCGCGGCAGGAACGTGTCCTTCTGCTCCTGCGTGCCGTGCTGCTTGAGCATGTACGCCACGATGAAGTGCGTGTTGATGATCCCGGAGACGCTCATCCAGCCACGAGCTATCTCTTCGACACACAGCGCGTACGTGAGAAGGGACTCACCCAGGCCCCCGTACTCCTCGGGGATCATCAGCCCGAACAGGCCGAGCTCCTTGAGTCCCTCGACGATCTCCGTCGGGTACTCGTCACGGTGCTCCAGCTCGGTCGCGACAGGGATGATCTCCTTGTCGACGAAGTTCCTGACAGTGGCCAGGATTTCCTGCTGGATGTCGGTCAGACCGGCGGTCTGGGCGAGACGGGCCATGATTACTTCCCCTGCGTCTTCGGCTCCGGGCGGCCGGGCTGCTCGCCGCCGCGCTCCTTGATGTACGTCTCGGTCGGGACCATCACCTTGCGCCGGAACACGCAGACTACGGTGCCGTCCTGCTTGTAGCCCTTCGTCTCGACGTAGACGATGCCGCGGTCGCTCTTGGACTTCGACGGCGTCTTGTCGAGGACGGTCGTCTCGCCGTAGATCGTGTCGCCGTGGAAGGTCGGCGCGATGTGCTTGAGCGACTCGACCTCCAGGTTCGCGATGGCCTTTCCGGAGACGTCGGGGACCGACATGCCGAGCAGCAGCGAGTAGATGTAGTTGCCGACGACGACGTTCTTGCCGAAGTCGGTCGTCTTCTCGGCGTAGTTGCTGTCCATGTGCAGCGGGTGGTGGTTCATGGTCAGCAGGCAGAAGAGGTGGTCGTCGTACTCCGTGACCGTCTTTCCTGGCCAGTGCTTGTAGACCGCGCCGACCTCGAACTCCTCGTAAGTGCGTCCGAACTGCATGATCAGGCCTCCGGGGCTTCGAACTTGGAGGTGCGCTGCATGCCGGCCGCGCGTCCCTTGCCGGAGATGACGAGCGCCATCTTGCGGCTGGCCTCGTCGATCATCTCGTCGCCGAGCATCGCGGAGCCCTTCTTGCCGCCCGCCTCGGACGTGCACCACTCGTAGGCGTCGAGAATCATCTCCGCGTGGTCGTAGTCCTCCTGCGAGGGCGAGAAGACCTCGTTGGCGGCGTCGACCTGGCCGGGGTGCAGCACCCACTTGCCGTCGAAGCCCAGTGCCGCCGCACGGCCCGCGACCTCGCGGTACGCGTCCACGTCGCGGATCTGGAGGAAGGGGCCGTCGATCGCCTGGAGGTCGTGCGTACGGGCGGCCATCAGGATGCGCATCAGGATGTAGTGGTACGCGTCGGCGCCGTAGCCGGGCGGCTGCATGCCGACGACCAGCGTCTTCATGTTGATCGACGCCATGAAGTCGGCCGGGCCGAAGATGATCGTCTCAAGTCGCGGCGAGGCGGCCGCGATCTCGTCGACGTTCACCAGGCCCTTCGCGTTCTCGATCTGCGCCTCTATGCCGATCTTGCCGACCTCGAAGCCCATCGTCTTCTCGATCTGGGTGAGCAGGAGGTCGAGCGCGACGACCTGCTGGGCGTCCTGCACCTTCGGCAGCATGATGCAGTCGAGGTTCGGGCCCGCGCCCTCGACGACCGTGATGACATCGCGGTACGTCCAGTGCGTCGTCCAGTCGTTGACCCGCACGACCCGGGTCTTGCCCGTCCAGTCACCGTTGTTCAGCGCGTCGACGATGGTGTGCCGGGCGCCCTCCTTGGCGAGCGGCGCGCACGCGTCCTCCAGGTCCAGGAAGACCTGGTCGGCCGGCAGGCCCTGGGCCTTCTCCAGGAAGCGCGGGTTCGAGCCGGGAACGGCGAGACAGGAGCGGCGCGGGCGCAGCCGGTTGACGGCAGGCGTGGGCGTGGTCATGCGGGGACCTCCAGAGGGTCGAGCTTGTTCGCTTTCCGGATCTCGTCGACGATACGGCCGATGATCTCCGTGATACCGAAGTCCTTAGGGGTGAAAACTGCGGCCACTCCGGCAGCCCGCAGATCCTCGGCGTCCGCCGGGGGAATGATCCCGCCCGCGATCACCGGGATGTCGGCGGCACCGGCCTCCCGAAGCCGTACCAGCACGTCCGGTACCAGTTCGGCGTGCGAGCCGGACAGGATGGACAGGCCCACGCAGTGCACGTCCTCGGCGAGGGCGGCGCTCACGATCTGCTCCGGCGTCAGCCTGATGCCCTGGTAGACCACCTCGAAGCCCGCGTCGCGCGCGCGTACGGCGATCTGCTCGGCGCCGTTCGAGTGCCCGTCCAGGCCGGGCTTGCCGACCAGCAGGCGCAGCCGTCCCGAGCCGAGATCCTCGGCCGTACGGGCGACCTTCTCCCGTACGTACGCGAGCGGGGTGCCCGCCTCGGCCGTGACCGCGACCGGGGCGCTGCTCACACCCGTCGGCGCGCGGAACTCGCCGAAGACGTCCCGCAGCGCCCAGGACCATTCGCCGGTGGTGACGCCCGCGCGGGCGCACTCGACGGTGGCGGCCATCAGGTTCTCGGTGCCCGCGGCGGCCTTCTTGAGGGCCGCCAGGGCCTCGGAGGCGCGGGTCTCGTCGCGGTTGTCGCGCCACTCGTGGAGCTTGGCGACGACGCGGGCCTCGTTGGCCGGGTCGACCGTCATGATCGCGCCGTCCAGGTCCGCTGTGAGCGGGCTGGGGGCGGTCGACTCGTAGCAGTTGACGCCGACGATCTTCTCCTCGCCCGACTCGATGCGGGCGCGGCGCTCGGCGTGCGAGGAGACCAGCTGCGACTTGAGGTAGCCGGACTCGACGGCGGCCATCGCGCCGCCCATCTCCGCGATGCGGTCCATCTCCGCGAAGGACTCGGCGACCAGCGCCTCCACCTTGGCCTCGATGACGTGCGACCCCGCGAAGATGTCCTCGTACTCCAGCAGGTCGCTCTCCAGGGCGAGCACCTGCTGGATGCGCAGCGACCACTGCTGGTCCCAGGGCCGGGGCAGGCCCAGCGCCTCGTTCCAGGCGGGCAGCTGCACGGCGCGGGCGCGGGCGTCCTTGGAGAGGGTGACGGCCAGCATTTCGAGGACGATGCGCTGGACGTTGTTCTCCGGCTGCGCCTCGGTGAGGCCCAGCGAGTTGACCTGCACGCCGTAGCGGAAGCGGCGCTGCTTGTCGTTCTCGATGCCGTAGCGCTCGCGGGTCACCTTGTCCCAGATGCGGCCGAAGGCGCGCATCTTGCACATCTCCTCGACGAAGCGGACGCCCGCGTTGACGAAGAAGGAGATACGGGCGACGACGTCCCCGAACTTCTCCGCCGGCACCTGACCGCTGTCCCGTACGGCGTCGAGGACGGCGATGGCCGTGCTCATCGCGTACGCGATCTCCTGGACCGGCGTGGCGCCGGCTTCCTGGAGGTGGTAGCTGCAGATGTTGATCGGGTTCCACTTGGGGATGTGGTTCACCGTGTAGGTGATCATGTCCGTCGTCAGGCGCAGGCTGGGCACCGGCGGGAAGACGTGCGTCCCGCGCGACAGGTACTCCTTGACGATGTCGTTCTGCGTCGTCCCCTGGAGCTTGGTGACGTCGGCGCCCTGCTCCTCCGCGACCACCTGGTACATCGCCAGCAGCCACATGGCGGTGGCGTTGATGGTCATCGAGGTGTTCATCTGCTCCAGGGGGATGTCCTGGAACAGCCGCCGCATGTCACCGAGATGCGACACCGGGACCCCGACCCGGCCCACCTCGCCGCGGGCAAGGATGTGGTCGGGGTCGTAGCCGGTCTGCGTCGGAAGGTCGAACGCGACCGACAGGCCGGTCTGGCCCTTGGCGAGGTTGTTGCGGTACAGCTCGTTGGACGCCTCGGCGGTCGAGTGACCGGCGTACGTCCGCATGAGCCAGGGCCGGTCCTTCCGACGCTCACTCATCAGATGTTCCGGAAGCGGTTGATCGCGTCGATGTGCTGCTCGCGCAGCTCGTGGTTGCGGACGCCGAGGCCCTCGCGCGGTGCCAGCGCCAGCACGCCGACCTTGCCCTGGTGCAGGTTGCGGTGGACGTCGTACGCGGCCTGGCCGGTGTCCTCCAGCGAGTACACCTTCGACAGCGTCGGGTGGATCTTGCCCTTGGCGACCAGGCGGTTCGCCTCCCACGCCTCGCGGTAGTTGGCGAAGTGCGAGCCGACGATCCGCTTCAGCGACATCCACAGGTAGCGGTTGTCGTACTCGTGGTTGTAGCCGGAGGTCGATGCGCAGGTGACGATCGTCCCGCCCTTGCGCGTCACGTACACGCTCGCGCCGAAGGTCTCGCGGCCGGGGTGCTCGAAGACGATGTCGACGTCCTCGCCGCCGGTCAGCTCACGGATGCGCTTGCCGAAGCGCTTCCACTCGCGCGGGTCCTGGTTGTGCTCGTCCTTCCAGAACTTGTAGCCCTCGGCGCTGCGGTCGATGATCGCCTCGGCGCCCATCGCGCGGCAGATGTCCGCCTTCTGGTCGCTGGAGACGACACAGATGGGGTTGGCGCCACCGGCCAGCGCGAACTGGGTGGCGTACGAACCGAGTCCGCCGCTCGCGCCCCAGATCAGCACGTTGTCGCCCTGCTTCATGCCGGCGCCGTTGCGGGAGACGAGCTGGCGGTACGCCGTCGAGTTGACCAGGCCGGGGGCCGCCGCCTCCTCCCAGCTGAGGTGGTCGGGCTTGGGCATCAGCTGGTTGGACTTGACGAGGGCGATCTCGGCGAGACCGCCGAAGTTCGTCTCGAAGCCCCAGATGCGCTGCTCGGGGTCGAGCATCGTGTCGTTGTGGCCGTCCGAGGACTCCAGCTCGACGGACAGGCAGTGCGCGACGACCTCGTCGCCGGGCTTCCAGGCGTTCACGCCGGGGCCGGTGCGCAGGACGACGCCCGCGAGGTCGGAACCGATGACGTGGTACGGGAGGTCGTGGCGCTTGCTCAGGTCGCTGAGCTTGCCGTACCGCTCCAGGAAGCCGAAGGTCGAGACGGGCTCGAAGATCGAGGTCCACACGGAGTTGTAGTTGACCGAGCTGGCCATGACCGCCACCAGGGCCTCGCCCGGGCCGAGCTCGGGCACCGGCACGTCCTCGACGTGGAGGGACTTGCGGGGGTCCTTGTCGCGGCTGGCGACGCCGGCGAACATCTCGGCCTCGTCCTTGTGCACGGTCACCGCGCGGTACGACTCGGGGATGGACAGGGCGGCGATGTCTGCGGCCGTACTGTCCTGCGACTGGATCGCGTCCAGGATTTCCTTCACGGGGGGCCTCCGGCGAAGCGCGTTTTTGAGGGGGAACGTCGGGGTGCTGCTGGTGGAGGTGTGCCGTCGGTTCGGCGGTGGTGCGGGTTTTCGGCAGCGCGGGTAGCGCGGGAGGTTGCCTGTGACGCAGGCGCCCGGGCGCACAAACACGTGGGTTTGCGGGGACAGCCGGCGTACGAAAGATCACTGCACGCCGGCCGCCCGGACACCATCAACGTATGACACCCCGTGCCACGTGACAAGACACTGAGTGCCAACAATTTCTCTCACTTGTCACCTCGCCGTCACGTATGAGCGATGATCGATCGATTGCCCTTCATCAGAGCACGCAAAGACGCCGCTCGCCTCCCGGAAATCCGGGGGACGAACGGCGTCGGAGGCAGGCGGGAACGCGGCCGGGTCAGGTCTGCTTCAGTGCTCGCTCGATGGTGCGCATGACCTCGTCCAGAGGCGCGTCGGTGCGGGCCACCGTCACCAGCACGTCGCCGCTCACGGAGGCCGAGGCGGCGGATGTGGCCCCGGCTGCCGGCTTCCGGCGGTCCTGGGAGCGGCCCGCTCCTATCCCGGTACCGAAGGTGTCGCGGACGATCGAGAAGGCGTGGTCCAGCTGCGCCTCCACGTCGCCCTGGCCGCCCGCCCGCAGCCAGCGGCGCAGTACGTGGTTGTGCGCGGTGACGACGGCCGAGGCGGCCACCTCCGCCAGCAGCGGATCGTCGTTGTCGTCGTGGTGGTCGTGCTCGTCGAAGTGGCCCAGCAGATAGCGCGTGAACAGCCGCTCGTACCGGGCCACCGAGGCGATCTCCGCCTCCCGGAGCGTGGGCACCTCGCGGGTGAGCTTGTAGCGGGCCACGGAGACCGCGGGGGAGGCCGCGTACATCCGCATGACTTCCTTGATGCCCCGGCAGACCGTGTCCAGCGGATGCTCGTGCGGCGACGCGGCGTTGAGCACCGCCTCCGCGCGCACGAGGGTGTCGTCGTGGTCCGGGAAGATCGCCTCTTCCTTGGAACGGAAGTGCCGGAAGAAGGTCCGGCGCGCGACCCCGCCCGCGGCGGCGATCTCGTCGACCGTCGTCGCCTCGTACCCCTTCGTCGCGAACAGCTCCATCGCCGCGGCCGACAGTTCACGGCGCATCTTGAGCCGCTGGGCGGCCGCCCGGCTGCCCGCGGCGCTTTCGGGGGCGTCGGACGCGGAACTCGTACGGGACGGACGTCGGGGGGAGTCAGCGGGCTGGGACATGCCCCGAACGTACTGCATCTGCGCAGGAGAGCGCGCCTGTGGGTGCGGGCTGCCGTCCGGCTCCAGCAGCCCGCCCCATCCGGTCACACCCTCCTGCTCAGCGCCCGGCATACTCCCGGAAGCCGCGCCCCGTCTTGCGGCCGAGACACCCCGCGGCCACCAGGTGCTCGAGCAACGGGGCCGGGGCCAGGCCCGGGTCGCGGAACTCGCTGTGCAGAACCTTCTGGATGGCGAGGGAGACGTCCAGGCCGACCACGTCGAGGAGCTCGAAGGGGCCCATCGGGTAGCCGCCGCCCAGCTTCATCGCGGCGTCGATGTCGTTCAGCGTCGCGTAGTGCTGCTCGACCATCTTGACCGCGTTGTTCAGGTACGGGAAGAGCAGCGCGTTCACGATGAAGCCGGCCCGGTCGCCGCAGTCCACGGGGTGCTTGCGAATCTTCGCGCACACCTCACGGACGGTCGTGTGGACCGCGTCCGAGGTGAGGACGGTACGGACGACCTCGACCAGCTTCATCGCGGGCGCCGGGTTGAAGAAGTGCATGCCGATGACGTCCTGCGGGCGCGAGGTCGCGCGGGCGCAGGCGACGACGGGCAGCGAGGACGTGGTCGTGGCGAGCACCGCGCCCGGCTTGCAGACCTTGTCGAGCGTCGCGAAGAGCTGCTGCTTGACCTCCAGGTCCTCCGCGACCGCCTCGACCGCCAGGTCGACGTCGGAGAACGCGTCGAGCGAGCCGGCCGGAGTGACCCGGCCCAGCGTCTCGTCGCGCGCCTCGGCCGTCATCCGGCCCTTGTCGACGGAGCGGGCGAGGGACTTGGCGATACGGGCCTTCGCCTTCTCCGCCTTCTCCTGGCTCCGGGCCGCGAGCACCACGTCGTAACCGGCCTTCGCGAAGACCTCCGCGATGCCGGACGCCATGGTCCCGGACCCGGCGACACCGACCGACCGCACCGGGCGGCCGGGGGTGGGGTCGGCGGACTCCAGCGGGGTGAGCGCGTCGCGCACCACGGTCTGGCTGCCGGCCGCCTCGTACGTGTAGAAGCCGCGGCCCGACTTGCGGCCGCTCAGCCCCGCCTCGCTGAGCTGCTTCAGGATGGGGGCCGGGGCGTGCAGCCGGTCGTGGGACTCGGCGTACATCGCGTCCAGGACCGTGCGGGCCGTGTCGATGCCGATCAGGTCGAGCAGGGCGAGCGGGCCCATCGGGAGGCCGCAGCCCAGCTTCATGGCGGCGTCGATGTCCTCGCGGGAGGCGTAGTTGGCCTCGTACATGGCGGCGGCCTGGTTGAGGTAGCCGAAGAGCAGTCCGTCGGCGACGAAACCGGGCCGGTCGCCGACCGCGACCGGCTCCTTGCCCAGGTCGCGGGCGAGCGCGGTGACGGCCTCGACGGCATGCGGGGCGGTGAGCACCGAGGAGACGATCTCGACCAGCTTCATCGCGGGCGCCGGGTTGAAGAAGTGCATGCCGAGCACGCGCTCGGGGTGCGCGGAGTCGGCGGCCAGGCGGGTCACGGACAGCGCGTTCGTGCCCGTCGCCAGGATCGTGGTGGGGCGCACGATGGAGTCCAGAGCGCGGAAAACCTGCTGCTTGGCCTCGTACGACTCGTGCACGACCTCGATCACGAGATCGGCGTCCGCGGCCGCCTGGAGGTCGGAGAAGGTACGGAACCGGGCGAGGGCGTCGCGACGCTCCTCGTCGGTGATCCGGCCGCGCTCCACCGCGCGGGCGGTGGAGGCCTCGAGGGAGGAGACGGCCAGCCGGCCGGCCTCTTCGCTGATGTCGATGCCGATGACTTCACGGCCGGCGCGGGCCAGGATCTCGGCGATGCCGGTGCCCATGGTGCCGAGGCCGACGACGGCGACGGTACTGAGAGGGGTGTCCATCACGGGACTCCAGGGGTGAGTGACGACTGAGGGGCACACGCACCGCGCCGTGGGTACGCCAAGGGGCGCACGGCGTAGGAAAGTTGCGTGCGGAGGTGCGCGGAGTGCGCGGCAGGTCGAGCTGCGGGGCCGACGGACTCTGTCCCGGAGTCACGTCGCGGAAAAACACCGAACCGACAAAACACTCTGGGCGGCTGCGTCACCAGGCCGCCATGAGGTGATCAATCAGCGGGGGGTGGCCCGCTCACTTGAGAGTAACCGGCGAGTAACGAGCGCGCCAGACCTGGCGGGATGTGATCTAGGACGCCTGTGCGCTGCATACGCTTTGCGGCATGGACGAGGAGCTGCGGTCGCTCGCCGACCGGGTACGGCGTGAGGCGGGGGCCGGGCCGGGTGGTCCGGCGGTGTACGAGCGGCTGCTCGCCACCGAGGACCCGGACGAACTGGCCCGGGTACTGACAGAGACGGAACGGCCGTTGTGGGCCCGCGAGACGGCCGCCTTCCGCCTCGGCTGCGCGGGCGACCGGCGGGCCTTCGAGACGCTGGTGCTGCTTCTCAACCACCGTGACCCGGCACGGTGCGTCAGCGCCGCGTACGCGCTGGCTCGCCTCGGCGACCCGCGAACCGCCCGCGCGGCCGCCGCGCTCGCCACGAACTCACTGCGTACCGCGTACGCGCTGCATCCGGTGCGGTTGCTCACCGAGCTCCGGGCCCCGGAAACCGTGCCGGCGCTGATCACCACGCTGCGCGGCCTGCTGGCCCCGGCCAACCCGCACTGGCGGGTGGCGCTCGCCTGCGTCGAGGGGCTGGGGCAGCTGCGGGACGCGCGGGCGCGGCCGGTCCTGGAGGCGGCGCTGCATCACCCGCGCCTGGGCGCCGCCGCGTCCGCCGCGCTCAGCCGCCTCGCGTAACGCGTCTCGGTGACGGCGCGCATGCCGAACGGCTCCTTGGCGCCGTGGGGCGTGGGGCGTGGGGCGTGGGGCGTGGGGCGTGGGGCCGCACTCTAGCCAGGCGTGAGGTGGCGGAGCAGTCGGACGTAGGGGCTCCAGCGGGCCGGGCGGGTGACCGTGCCGGTCAGGGCGGCCTCGGCGCGGTCGGGCTGTCTTCGAGGACCGCGTCGTGGAAGGGCCGGTAGGTGAGCGGCCAGGTGAGCCCCTGAGGACGCCGTCGCGCTCCTGCTTCTCGCCGCGCGGCACCGAGTCCGGCCGTACGGACGGGAAGTGCCAGAGCCGGCTTGCCTGCCGGCCGGATCGGCGTGTCGAGGGGCACCCGGAACGAGGAGCACCGGCGGCGGACGGCGTCCGCCGAGACCAAGGGCGGGTACGGCCGTGACCAGTCCGGCCACCGTCGTTCCGACGGCGAACAGGGCTCCTGCGCGTTTCTTCACCTGGCCTCCCGTGCTGGGGGGAACATGGCCGTGAGTGACACGGCCCCCGCCGCGTCGTGCCGGAAGGTCGCCCGGAAAAAGGCGTTCTGACCCCGTTTTTGTGACTGGCGTGGCGTCAGAGCAGAGTGAGCTGCGTGGGGCCGGGAGGCTCCGGATCCGCAGCCGGCGGAACGCGCCGGCGCACGCCCGGTCCCGACGGGCCTATGCCGAACTCCGTCGCCAGCTCGTGCACCTGACGGGTGATGCGCCGCTGGTACCACTTGGGTGCGTACGCCCCTTCGGCGTACAGCCGCTCGTACCGCCGCACCAGATGCGGATGGTTCTGCCCGAGCCACGCCATGAACCACTCGCGCGCGCCCGGCCGCAGATGCAGGACGAGCGGGGTGACCGAGGTCGCTCCCGAGACGGCGATCGCCCGGACGGTGGCGCGCAGCTGGTCGGGGGAGTCCCCGAGGAAGGGGATGACGGGCGCCATCAGGACGCCGCAGCCGATGCCGTGGTCCGTGAGCGTGCGTACGACGCCGAGTCGGCGCTCCGGGGACGGCGTGCCCGGTTCGACCGTGCGCCACAGCTCCTGGTCGGTGAAGCCGACGGAGACCGAGATGCCGACGTCGGTGACCTCGGCGGCCTGCACCAGCAGATCGAGGTCGCGCAGGATGAGTGTGCCCTTCGTCAGGATCGAGAAGGGGTTCGCGCGGTCGCGCAGGGCGGTGATGATGCCGGGCATGAGGCGGTAGCGGCCCTCGGCCCGCTGGTAGCAGTCGACGTTCGTGCCCATCGCGATGTGCGCGCCCTGCCAGCGGCTGGAGGCGAGCTGTCCGCGCAGCAGCTCGGGCGCGTTGATCTTGACGATGATCTGGGAGTCGAAGTCCAGGCCGGTGTCGAGGTCCAGGTAGGTGTGGGTCTTGCGGGCGAAGCAGTAGACGCACGCGTGCGTGCAGCCCCGGTACGGATTGACCGTCCATTCGAACGGCATGCGAGAGGCGCCCGGCACCCGGTTCACGATCGAGCGGGCGCGCACCTCGTGGAAGGTGATTCCCCGGAACTCGGGGGTGTCGAAGGTGCGAGTGGTCACCGCGTCCGTTCCGAAGAGCGCGGCCTCCCCGGTAGTGGCGGGGTTTTCGGCCAGATTGTTCCAGCGCATGTGCGCCTCCTCGGTAGCCCTCACCACAGAATAGAACACATGTTCCCTTCTTTGCCGCAACCTCGATTTTGGGCCGCCGCGCCGGAGGTGGTTGGGTAAGCCGCACCCTTGAAAACCCAAGTGCTGGAGGAACAGGCATGGCGCAGGTCGAGGCCACCACGGAGCGGATCATCGCGGCGGATGCGGAGACGGTGTTCGACACGCTGGCCGACTACAGCGGGTCGCGCGAGAAGCTCCTGCCCGAGCACTTCTCCGAGTACGAGGTGCGCGAGGGCGGTGACGGTGAGGGCACCCTCGTCCGCTGGAAGCTCCAGGCCACCAGCAAGCGCGTCCGCGACTGCCTGCTCGAAGTGACCGAGCCGACCGACGGGCAGCTCGTCGAGAAGGACCGCAACTCGTCCATGGTCACCACCTGGACCGTCACCCCGGCAGGCGAGGGCAAGTCCAAGGCCGTCGTCAGCACGGTGTGGAACGGCGCCGGCGGCATCGGCGGCTTCTTCGAGAAGACCTTCGCGCCCAAGGGGCTCGGCCGGATCTACGACGCGCTGCTCGCCAACCTCGCCGCCCAGGTGGAGAAGTAGCCCCTGAGCAGCCCGTCACCGGTTCGAGTGGTCTTCCCGGCGCGCCGGTAGTGCGCCGCAGGGGTTCCCACCGGGGGTGAAGCCGCCCGCGTGCGCCTCCCGCCTCGATCGCCCCACTTGCTCCCTGTTGTCGCGCAATGCGAGAAAAGGGCGGCGCAGTGCGACGAGGGGAGCAGTACGTGGGCGGGATCACTTCGGTGAAGACGGGCGCGGTGGGCGGCGCCGTCGAGCCGCCGGCGCCCGGAGCGCAACTCCCCGCCGCCGCAAGGCCCGGAGCCCCGCCCCTCAGCCCGGGCCGGGTCCGGCTGGTGTTCTTCGGGCTGATGCTCGCGCTGCTCCTCGCGGCGCTGGAGCAGATGATCGTCGCGACCGCCCTCCCGAAGATCGTCGGTGAACTCCGGGGCCTGGACCGGATGTCGTGGGTGATCACCGCCTACCTGCTCACCGCCACAATCGGCCTCCCCGTCTACGGGAAACTCGGCGACCTCTTCGGCCGTAAGGGCATCTTCCAGTTCGCGATCGCCGTCTTCGTCGTCGGCTCGGCACTGGCCGGCTGGTCCCGGACCATGGACCAGCTCATTGCCTTCCGCGCCGTCCAGGGCATCGGCGCCGGCGGTCTCGTGATCGGCGTCCAGGCGATCATCGCCGACATCGTGCCGCCCAGGGCCCGCGGCCGCTTCATGGGCCTCATGGGCGCTGCCTTCGGGCTCGCGGCGGTGGCGGGACCGCTGCTCGGCGGCCTTCTCACCGACCACGCCTCCTGGCGCTGGTGCTTCTACGTCAACGTCCCCTTCGGGCTGGTCACGATGGCCGTCATCGCCGTCGTACCGAAACTCCCCAAGCCCGATGTGCTGCCGCGCCTCGACATTCTCGGCGCGTTGCTGCTCGCCGCCGTCTCCACCTGCCTTGTGCTGCTGACCAGTTGGGGCGGTACGGAGTACGCCTGGGACTCGCGGGTCATTCTCGGGCTCGCCGCCGGGGCTGCCGGAACGACTCTGCTCTTCGTCGTCGTCGAGCACTGCACGCCCGAACCGCTCATGCCGATGAGGCTGTTCCGCGACTCGGTCCTCACCATCAGCGGCCTCGTCGGCGCGGTTGCCGGCATCGCGCTCTTCGGGGTCGCCGGCTATCTGCCGACGTTCCTCCAGATGGTCGGCGGCGCCGACGCGACCGAGGCCGGACTGCTCATGCTGCCGATGACGGGCGGGGTGGTCGTCGCCTCCCTCGTCTCGGGGCAGCTCATCAGTCGCACCGGCCGCTACCGCGTCTACCCGGTCGTCGGCAGCGCGTGCTCGGTACTGGGCATGTGGCTGCTGTCCCGGCTGGAGGCCGACACCTCACGGATGCACTACAGCATCTGGATGGCCGTACTCGGCATCGGCGTCGGGCTCGTGCTGCCGGTGCTCATCCTCGCCGTCCAGAATGCCGTGCCCCCGGCCGACCTCGGCGCCGCCACCAGCGCCAACAACTACTGCTGGCAGATCGGCGGGAGCGTCGGCGCCGCCGTCCTCGGCACCCTGTTCGCCAACCGGCTCGCCGACGCGCCGGCCGGGCGGCTGCCCGGGGACGCCGGCCCGCCCGATCCGGCTTCCATCACCCCGCAGCTCGTGCACGCCATGCCGCCCGCGGTGCGCGACGCCTACATCGAGGCGTACGCCGAAGCCATGCCGCGGATCTTCCTCCACCTCGTGCCGGTGCTCGTACTCGGCCTCCTCATCGCCTGCTTCCTCAAGGAGAAACCGCTGGTGTCCCACAACGCCCCCACAGCCGATCCCTCCGCGATCCCCGCGGCCCGCACCGCCCCTCCCTACTTGTCGGGCGTCCCCGTCTGCGGCACCGTCCAGCACCACGACGGCAGCGTCGTGCCGCGCGCCGCCCTCACCCTCATCGACGTATCGGGACGGCAGGTCGGACGCGGTGCGAGCGGCGACGACGGGCGGTACGCGTTGAGCGTGGCCGGGTCCGGCTCGTACGTGATGATCGCGGCGGCCGGCGGACACCAGCCACAGGCCGTCACCGTCACCGTCGGCGAACGCCCCGTCGAGCTGGACGTGGTGCTCGGCGGCGCGGGCCGCCTCGCCGGGACCGTACTCACCGCGGACGGCACACCGGTGCGGGACGCCGCCGTGACGCTCACCGACGTACGGGGCGAGGTCGTCGCGTCGACCCGCAGCGGACGAGAGGGCGGCTACGTCATCACGGAGCTGGTGGCGGGGGAGTACACCCTGGCCGGGAGCGCCCCGGCGTTCCGGCCCGCCGCTCTGCCGGTCAGCGTGCAGGCCTCACGGGAGACCAGGCAAAACATCGAGCTGGCGGGCGGCGCGGTGCTGCGCGGCACCGTACGGGCGACGGGCGGCCGGCCCGTGGAGGACGCCCGGGTGACGCTGCTCGACGCCGGGGGCAATGTGGCGGACACGCTCACCACGGGGCCCGACGGCACCTTCCGCTTCGTCGATCTGTCGTCCGGCGAGTACACGGTGATCGCCGCGGGCTACCCCCCGGTCGCCACCGTGCTCCAGGTCGCGGGCGGCGGACGTACCGAACGCGATCTGCAACTCGGCCACGAGGACTGAGACTTGGAGGCCGGGACACCCCGGGTGCACAGCGGGCGACAGACCGGCCGTGGGGCCGTTCGGAGTGCCGCCGCGCCTTCCCGGGCCCGGTACGGGCCCCTGGGGCGGGTGGGGTCCTACGCTGAGCCCGGCCCCGGTGCGGGGCACCGGTGGACCCCGAGGGAGCAACGATGCCGGACCAGGGCCGGGAGCCGGCCGACGCGCAGCGCGAGCACTGGCAGCGGACGTACGCCGAACATCCCCGGGTGTACGGCGAGGCTCCCTCGGCCGCGGCTGTCCACGCCGCGGCGGTCTTCTGCGTGGCGGGCGCGAAGGACGTGCTGGAGCTGGGGGCGGGGCACGGGCGCGACGCCCTGTACTTCGCCGACTGCGGCTTCACGGTCCGCGCCACCGACTTCAGCCCCGAGGGGCTGGAGCAACTCGAGTTCCGGGCCAAGGAATTGGGACTCGCTCCCACCGTGAGCGTCATGGTCCACGACGTGCGGCGCCCCCTGCCGCTGCCGGACGGCTCCGTGGACGCGGTCTTCGCCCACATGCTGATGTGCATGGCCCTTTCGACGCCGGAGATCCATGAGCTGACGGGAGAGGTACGGCGGGTCCTGCGGCCCGGTGGCACGTTCGTCTACACCGTGCGGCACACCGGGGACGCCCACTACGGGGCGGGCACCGTCCACGGCGACGACGTCTTCGAGCAGGGCGGGTTCGCGGTGCACTTCTTCGACCGCGCACTGGTCGACGCGCTGGCCGAGGGGTGGGACCTGCGCGAGGTCCACGCCTTCGAGGAGGGCGACCTGCCGCGCCGCCTGTGGCGGATCACCCAGACGCTGCAGTGAGGTGCCGGCTCCGGTGCGGGCGGCGCGGCGGCGGGGAAGGTGACAGGACTCCCCGGACCGGACCTTCGGACGCGCCGGGCAAGCCTGGCCGGGGTCGACGCCGACGCGTAACGTGATGCCGCATGAAGATCCTCATCAGCGCCGACATGGAGGGCGCCACCGGTGTCACCTGGCCGGCCGATGTGCTGCCGGGGACCGCGCAGTGGGAGCGCTGCCGGTCGCTGTTCACCTCGGACGTGAACGCGGCCGTTCTCGGCTTCTTCGACGGGGGAGCCGACGAGGTGCTCATCAACGAGGCCCACTGGTCGATGCGCAACCTCTTCCTCGAGCATCTCGACGAGCGCGCCGAGATGCTCACGGGGCGGCACAAGTCGCTCAGCATGGTCGAGGGTGTGCAGCACGGGGACGTGGACGGCATCGCGTTCGTCGGCTATCACACCGGCGCCGGCACCGAGGGCGTCCTCGCGCACACCTACCTCGCCAATTCGGTCACGGGCGTGTGGGTGAACGGCGAGCGGGCGAGCGAGGGCCTGCTGAACTCCCACGTCGTCGCGGAGTACGGCGTACCGGTGGTACTTGTCACAGGGGACGACCTCACCTGTGAGGACGCCAAGGGGTACGCTCCCGGGGCCCGCAAGGTCGCGGTCAAGGACTACGTGTCGCGGTACGCCGCGGTGTGCCGCACGCCTGCCCGCACCGCCGCGGACATCAGGGCCGCCGCGAAGGAGGCCACTGCCCTGGCCGTACGCCACGAGCCGGTGGCCGGCGGCCCGTTCACGGTGGAGCTGGAATTCGACGCGGAGCACCTTTCGGGGGTCGCCACCGTGGTACCGGGGGTGGAGGCGACCGGCGAACGGCGTGTCGCGTACACCAGCGGAACGATGTATGAGGGCATTCGTACTTTCAAGGCCGTCACGACGATCGTCTCGGCCGCGGTGGAGGAGCAGTATGGCTGACAAGCAGCCGGCCGACGGCAGAACGGCCGAGGCCACCATCGACGCGCTCGCGCTCGACGAGGTCGTGGCCTTCACGTCCGATCTCATCCGCATCGACACCACCAACCGGGGCGGCGGGGACTGCCGCGAGCGCCCCGCCGCGGAGTACGTCGCCGAGCGGCTGGCCGGCGCCGGCCTGGAGCCCGTCCTGCTCGAACGCTCCCCCGGACGGACCAACGTCGTGGCCAGGATCGCCGGCACCGAGCCGTCCGCGGACGCGCTCCTCGTGCACGGCCACCTCGACGTCGTACCCGCCGAGCCCGCCGACTGGGCCGTGCACCCCTTTTCCGGGGAGGTCCGCGACGGCGTGGTCTGGGGCCGTGGCGCGATCGACATGAAGAACATGGACGCGATGGTCCTCGCCGTCGTACGGGCCTGGGCGCGCTCCGGCACCAGACCCCGCCGGGACATCGTGCTCGCCTTCACCGCCGACGAGGAGGCCAGCGCGGTCGACGGCTCGGGCTTCCTCGCCGCCGAGCACCCGGAGCTCTTCGAAGGCTGTACGGAGGGCATCAGCGAGTCCGGCGCCTACACCTTCCACGCGGGCCCCGGCATGGAGATCTACCCGATCGCCGCCGGTGAGCGCGGCACCGGCTGGCTCAAGCTCACCGGAGTCGGCACGGCCGGCCACGGCTCCAAGGTCAACCGGGACAACGCGGTGAGCAGGCTGGCGGCCGCCATCGCCCGCATCGGAGCGTACGAATGGCCGGTGCGGCTCACCCCGACCGTCCGGGCCAGCCTCACCGAACTCGCCGCCCTGCACCACCTCGACGTACCGGACTTCGACGCGCCCGACTTCGACGTGGACGCGCTGCTCAACAAGCTGGGGCCCGCCGCCGCGCTGGTCGAGGCGACGGTACGGGGGAGCGCCAACCCGACCATGCTGGACGCCGGTTACAAGGTCAATGTCATTCCCGGGCGGGCGACCGCGTACGTCGACGGGCGGTTCCTGCCCGGTGGCGAGGAGGAGTTCCGCCGGACCCTGGACCTGCTCACCGGCGATCAGGTGGACTGGGAGTTCCACCACCGGGAGACCGCCCTCGAGGCGCCGACCGACTCCGCGACGTACGCGAAACTGCGCGCGGCGGTCGAGCACTTCGCGCCCGGCGGGCACGTCGTGCCGTACTGCATGTCGGGCGGCACGGACGCCAAGCAGTTCTCACGGCTCGGCATCACGGGCTACGGCTTCTCGCCGCTGAAGCTGCCCGTCGACTTCGACTATCAGGCGCTCTTCCACGGGGTGGACGAACGCGTACCTGTCGAGGCTCTCCACTTCGGAGTGCGCGTGCTCGATCATTACCTGAAGACCGCCTAGCAGGGACTAGCAGGGGGAGTTGGACGGCATGGTGCCCACAGGGACGTACGGAAGCTGGCCGTCGCCGATCGGCGCCGGGCTCGCCGCCTCGCACGACGGGCACCCCGAGTACGTCGGCGTGATCGGCGACGAGGTGTGGTGGACGGCGCCGCGTCCCGCCGAGGCAGGCCGGCGCGCGCTGGTACGCCGTCGCGCGGACGGCGGTGAGGAATCGGTCCTGCCCGCTCCCTGGAACGTACGCAGCAGAGTGATCGAGTACGGCGGCAGGCCCTGGGCCGGGGCACAGCGGGCAGCGGGCGGGCCGCTCGTCGTCTTCATCCACTTCCCCGACCAGCGGCTCTACGCGTACGAACCCGACGTCCCCGGCGCCGTACCCCGCCCCCTCACCCCCGTGTCGGAGTCCGGCGGTGGGCTGCGCTGGGCCGACCCGCAGCTGCGCATGGACCGGGGCGCGGCGGGCGAGGTGTGGTGCGTGTTGGAGGAGTTCACGGGCGAGGCGCCCACCGACGTACGGCGCGTCATCGCGGCCGTACCGCTCGACGGATCGGCCGCCGGTGACCGCGCGGCCGTACGGGAACTCTCCGACGGCGCGCACCGCTTCGTCACAGGGCCCCGGGTCTCCCCGGACGGACGCCTGGCCGCCTGGATCGCGTGGGACCATCCCCGGATGCCCTGGGACGGCACGGAGGTGATCCTCGCGGACATCGGCGGGGACGGCGCCTTCCACGAGGCACGGTCCCTGGTCGGCGGGCCCGACGAGTCGGTCGCCCAGGTCGACTGGACCGCCGACGGGCAGCTGCTCTTCTCGAGCGACCGCAGCGGGTGGTGGAACCTGTACCGCGCGGACCCGCGCGGGGAGACCGTCGCGCTGTGCTCCCGTGACGAGGAGTTCGGCGGGCCGCTCTGGAGGATCGGCCTGCGCTGGTTCCACCCGCTGGACAACGGCCTGGTCGCCGTCGTCCACGGCAGCGGCACGACCGCGCTGGGCATCCTCGACCCTGAGAGCTGCGAAGTCGTCGACTCCGCGGGCCCCTGGACCGAATGGACCCCCACGCTCGCCGTGCACGGCAGCCGGGTCGTCGGTGTCGCCGCCAGCCCGCGCAGCGCGTACGAAGTCATGGAGCTCGACACCTCCACCGGGCACACCCGGGTGATCGGGTCCGCGCACGACGACCCGGTCGACCCGTCCTTCTATCCGGAGCCGCAGATCCGCGTCTTCACCGGACCCGACGGGCGCGAGACGCACGCCCACATCTACCCGCCGCACAACCCCGGCCGCGTCGCGCCCGCCGACGAGCTGCCGCCGTACGTCGTGTGGGCGCACGGCGGCCCCACCGGGCGCGCCCCGCTCGTACTCGACCTGGAGATCGCCTATTTCACGTCGCGCGGCATCGGGGTCGCGGAGGTCAACTACGGCGGATCGGCCGGGTACGGGCGCGAGTACCGCAACCGGCTGCGCGAACAGTGGGGCGTCGTGGACGTGGAGGACTGCGCGGCCGTCGCCGTCGCCCTGGCCGAGGAGGGCACCGCCGATCCGCGAAGGCTCGCGATCCGCGGCGGCAGCGCGGGTGGCTGGACCGCCGCCGCCTCGTTGACCGCCACCGACGTGTACGCCTGCGGCACCGTCCTCTACCCGATCCTCGACCTGGCGGGCTGGGGGACGGGCGAGACCCACGATTTCGAGTCGCAGTACCTGGAGAGCCTCGTCGGGCCGCTCGCCGCCTACCCGGAGCGCTACCGTGAGCGCTCGCCCGCCCACCAGGCCGACAGGATCACCGCTCCCTTCCTGCTGCTCCAGGGGCTCGACGACGTGATCTGCCTGCCGGCGCAGTGCGAGCGGTTCCTGGAGCGCATGGCGGGGCGCGGCATTCCGCACGCGTACATCGCCTTCGAGGGGGAGGGGCACGGCTTCCGCAGGGCCGAGACGCTGACTCGCGCGCTGGAGGCCGAACTCTCCCTGTACGCCCAGGTCTTCGGCATCGACCGGAGCGACGTACCGCGTCTGGAGCTCACCACATGACTCTCGCGCCACTGACCCGGCCCGCGCGACTGGGGCGGGGAGCCCGGGTCGCCGTCGTCGCCCCCAGCGGGCCCGTCCCCGCGGAACGGCTCGAGACGGGGCTGGGTATCCTGCGGAGCTGGGGCCTCGAACCGGTGGTGGGGGCCCATGTGCTGCAAACCCACCTGGAGTTCGGTTACCTCGCCGGCCCGGACGAGGCGCGGGCCCGGGACCTGGAGGACGCCTGGTGCGACCCGTCGGTGGACGCGGTGATCTGCGCGCGGGGCGGCTACGGCGTCCAGCGCATGGTGGATCTGCTCGACTGGGACGCGATGCGGGCGGCCGGGCCCAAGGTCTTCGTCGGGTACAGCGACATCACGGCGCTGCACGAGGCGTTCGCCGTACGGCTGGGCCTGTCCACCCTGCACGGCCCGATGGCCGCCACCATGTCCTTCCTCAAGGACGCCCGCACCCAGGAGTCGTTGCGGGCCACGCTCTTCGACCCCGAGTCGGTCATGACGCTGGGGCTGGAGACAGCGGGCGTACTGGTCCCCGGCCGGGCGCGCGGCATCACCCTCGGCGGCTGCGTCAGCCTGCTCGCCGCCGGTCTCGGCACCCCGGACGCGCGCGCCGGCGCCCGCGGCGGTCTGCTGCTCATCGAGGACATCGGTGAGGAGGCGTACCGCCTCGACCGCATCCTCACGCAGCTGTCGCGGTCCGGCTGGCTGGACGGCGTGGCGGGCGTCGCCCTCGGCTCGTGGGAGGACTGCGGCCCGTACGAACACGAGGTACGGAGCCTGCTCTACGACCGGCTGGGGCCTCTGGGGGTGCCGGTCGTCGAGGAGCTGGGCTTCGGGCACTGCGCGACCGCCCTGACCATGCCGCTCGGCGTGCCCGCCGTACTCGACACGGACACCCGCACCCTCACGCTGGACGTGCCCGCGCTGCGCTGAGGTGTCCGCCGGCAGGGCCGTCCGGTGTCAGGCCCCCGGCGAGTCACCCGTCGCCCCGTCGATGAGTTCGCGGACGATGTCCATGTGACCCGCGTGCCGTGCGGTGTCCTCCAGCATGTGGATGAGCACCCAGCGCAGCGACACGGTGTTGCCCGACCACGACGTGCCCAGCGTGTCGAGGTCCAGCTCGGCGATGGCCCGGTCGGCGGCGGCCCGGGCGCGGCCGTAGAACGCCACGATGTCGGCCGTGGACTCGTTGTCGGCGGCGGCCATGTCCTCTTCGGGATCGAACCACAGCGGTTCGCTCTCACGGCCGAACGGGGTGCAGAACCATCCGTACTCCACCGTCGCCAGATGCTTCACCAGGCCGAGCAGATTCGTCCCCGACGGGGTCATGGGCCGGCGCAGCTGCTCGTCGTCGAGGCCGTCGAGCTTCCAGAGCACGGCATCACGGTGGCGGTCGAGGCTGACGTGGAGACTCTCCTTCTCGCCGCCGGTGAACGGCACCTGCTTCATCGTCATGCCCGAAACGTAACAGCCGGGTCTGACAACGTACTTCCGCCGAGCCTTCCGGACCGGTTGGCGCCAACCTGCTGACTTTCCATCAATCACCCGTGTCAGGGGAGTCGACAGTGGTATGACACGTGTCACAGCATGACCGGCGCCGATACCTACTGGTCGGTAAGGTCCCCTCACTGTGGAGGTCCTCATGTCCCGTCGCCGTCGCCACTTGGCCTCCGGCTCCCGCAGGCCCCTCGTTCTCGCCGTAGGGGCCGCCCTTGCCGCGCCGCTCGCCCTCGCCGCCCCCGGACAGGCGGGCGCGGCGGGCGAATTCACCGTCACGCCGCTGAAGTTCACGGTGCGGGCGGGCGACAGGAACTGCACGGTCGACGCCGACCTCTACCGCCCCGCCGGGGTCGGCAAGGCCCACCCCGCCCCCGCCGTCCTCACCACCAACGGCTTCGGCGGCAGCAAGGCGGACGGCTCCACCGACGCCATCGCCAAGGCCTTCGCCACGCGCGGCTACGTCGCCCTCGCCTACTCCGGCCTCGGCTTCGGCAAGTCCGGGTGCCCCATCTCGCTCAATGACCCGCAGATCGACGGCAGGGCGGCATCGGGACTCGTCGACTTCCTGGGCGGCACCCGCGCCGCCGCCGACGGCACCCGCGCCGACTACGTCGTCAAGGACGGCGCGGGCGATCCGCGCGTCGGGATGATCGGCGGCTCGTACGGCGGCACGATCCAGCTGGCCACGGCCGCGAACGACCGCCGCCTGGACGCCCTCGTACCCCTGATCACCTGGAACGACCTCGCCTACTCCCTCGCCCCGAACAACGCGGACTACCCGAACAGGGCGGGCAACGCGGGCAACACGAACAACGCGGACGGCCCGGCCACCCCCGGGGCGTACAAGTACCAGTGGACGTCCGGCTTCTTCCTCATGGGCGAGGCGCAGGGCCTGCTCAACCCCGGCCTGGACCTGTCCCGCATCGGGGGCGGCGGCTGTCTGCACTTCGTCGCCAGGGCCTGCGGGACCACCCGGCTCCTCGCCACCGGCCGCTACCCCGCCGGCCCCACCGCCGAGATGATGGCGTACGCGCGCAGCGTCTCCCCGGCCTCGTACCTCCACAAGGTCAAGGCGCCCACTCTGATCGTCCAGGGCCAGGCCGACACGCTCTTCAACCTCAACGAGGCCGAGGCGACGTACCGGACGCTCAAGGCACAGGGCACCGAGACCCGCATGATCTGGCAGTCCTGGGGCCACAGCGGCGGGATCACCGCCCCTGCGGCCGGGGAACTCGACCTCGGGCAGGGGAACCTGGAGACGAGTTACGTCGGCAGGCGCATCCTCACCTGGTTCGACCGCTATCTGCACGGCAAGAAGGGCACGGACACCGGTCCTGCCTTCGCGTACTACCGCGACTGGCAGAGCGGTTACGGTACGGCCGCCGCGCCGCCCGCGCTGTCGCAGAAGGTCTATCTCTCCGGTGACGGCAAGCTCGTCGACAACCGGTCCAAGGTCGTGCGCGGCGCCCGCGAGTACCGCAATCACCCGCTTCCCACCAGCCACTCCGAGACCTCGCTGGCCGGCCTGACCGGTCTGCCCGAGCGCGACCCCAGCGACACCCCCGGGACCTACCTGGGCTGGTCCACCGAGCCGCTCGAGGCACCCGTGGACGTGGTCGGCGCGCCGAGGGCGACGCTCAGGGTCGTCTCCCCGAAGACAGGGCGCGTACAGCACTCCGGCGACGCGGCGGACAAGCTCGTCCTCTTCGCCAAGCTGTACGACGTCGCCCCCGACGGCGAGAAGACGCTGGTCCAGCGCCTGGTCGCGCCGGTCCGGGTGCCCGACGTGAGCCGCCCCTTCACGGTCTCGCTCCCCGGCATCGTGCACCGGTACGAGGCGGGGCACCGTCTGGAGTTCGTCGTCGCGGCCAGCGACGACGCTTACTACGGCAACCGCGGCATCAAGCCGGTGACCGTCACCAGCGCGCCCGAGGACACCGGCGTCCTGGAGCTCCCGGTGGTCAGGGGGTCGCTCGGCTGAGGCGGCCGTGGGGGACGCGTCGCAGGCCGGCTGTTTCACGGCCGGCGGACGTAGCCTGGCCGCATGCCTGAGAGCGTCGTCCACCTTGCCGAGGGCCCGCGCGTGGCCCTGCGCCACTTCAGCCACGCCGACGCCGACGAGTTCACGGCGCGGGCGCGCGAGAGCAGGAGCCTGCACCGCCCATGGCTCTTCCCGCCGGAACAGCCGGTGGCGTACGCCTCCTACGCGGGTCTGCTCCTCGACGACCCGGCGCGGGTCGGCTACCTGGTGTGCGAGCGCTCCGACGGCCGCATCGCGGGCTTCATCAACATCAACAACATCGTCGGCGGCGGCTTCCTGTGCGGCGCGCTGGGCTACGGCGCGTTCGCCCACGCGGCGGGCCGGGGCCTGATGAGCGAGGGCCTGGGCCTGGTCGTGGACCAGGCCTTCGGCCCGCTGGGCCTGCACCGGCTGGAAGCCAACATCCAGCCCGGGAACAAGGCGTCCATCGCACTCGTCCGCAGGGCCGGCTTCCGACTGGAGGGCTACTCGCCGGACTTCATCCACGTCGACGGCGCCTGGCGCGACCACGAACGATGGGCGATCACCTCGGAGATGCGACACCGCTGACCCGGCCCCCCGGGCGCCGGCCCCCGCGCTCTCTACCGCTCCCGCACGGTCAGATCCAGCCAGGACCCCCTGGTCAGGGTGGCGTCCGGCGTGATCCGATGGGCGTCGGGCGCCGGTGGACGGCGGCCCGTGTGAGGGAGTGAGGCTGCCTTGGCCACGACCGTGCGACGTGCCGTACTGACCCTGCCCGCCGCCCCTTTGGGGCCGGAGAACCCGCTTCCGGGACTCCGCCCCCTCGACGAGCAGCACGTCCTCGACGAGCGTTCGCGCGCGGGTCTCCCGCGCGACATGGCGCGGCAGGCCGGATACGAGCCGCTGCGCACCCTCCTGCCGGTGCGCGTGCGGGACGGATACGGACGCGAGCGGACGGAGACCGGCTTCGACGCGATCGTCATCGAGAACGACCGGCTGCGGGCTACCGTGCTGCCGGGACTCGGCGGGCGGGTGCATTCGCTGTTCCACAAGCCGTCCGGACGCGAACTCCTCTACCGCAACCCGGTCTTCCAGCCCGCCGATTTCGCGCTCAACGGCGCCTGGTTCTCCGGCGGGCTGGAGTGGAACATCGGCGCCACCGGACACACGACGCTGTCCTGCGCCCCGCTGCACGCCGCCATCGTCCCCGGCCCCGACGGCGACGACATGGTCCGGCTCTGGGAGTGGGAACGGCTGCGTGACCTGCCTTTCCAGGTGGACCTGTGGCTGCCGGCCGACTCCGACTTCCTGTACGTCGGCGTACGGATACGCAATCCGCACGAGCGGACCGTGCCCACCTACTGGTGGTCCAACATCGCGGTCCCGGAGGACGAGGGGACCCGGGTCCTCGCCCCGGCGGACCGAGCATGGCACTTCGGGTACGAACGCAGCCTGCGGCGTGTGCCCGTGCCGGAGTCCGGCGGCGTCGACCGCACGTACCCGCTGCGCGGCGACTACCCGGCCGACTACTTCTACGACGTGCCCGAAGAGGCCCGCAAGTGGGTCGCCTCGCTCGACGCCGACGGTCAGGGGCTCGTCCAGACCTCCACCGACCACCTGCGCGGGCGCAAGCTGTTCCTGTGGGGCGCGGGGCGTGGCGGCCGGCGCTGGCAGCAGTGGCTCACCGAACCGGGGACCCCGGGTTACGCCGAGATCCAGGCCGGCCTCGCCCGCACGCAACTGGAGCACGTACCGCTGGAGGCCGGAGCCGAGTTCAGCTGGCTGGAAGCGTACGGTCCGCTGACCGCCGACCCGGGAGCGGTGCACGGTGACGACTGGGCCGAGGCCCGCGCGGAGGCCGAGGCCCGGCTGGAGGGCGCGCTGCCGCGGGCACGGGTGGACGCGGCGTACGAGGCGTGGCGGCCGTACGCCGACCACGAGCCGGGGGATTCGCTCGCGACCGGCTCCGGGTGGGGCGCGTTGGAAGTCCTGCGCGCCGGGTTCAAGCTCCCCGGCACGCCGTTCGGTGAGGCGGCGCTGGGGGAAGAGCAGCAGCCCTGGCTGGAGTTGCTGCGCAGCGGGACGTTCCCGACGGCGGGCGAGGCGGTCCCGCCCGGCCCGTCCCTGGTCGCGCCGCACTGGCGGGACATGCTGGAGACGGCGCCCGCCGAGCCCCTCACCGAGTACCACCTGGGCGTCGCCCAGTGGCACGCGGGCGATGTGGCGCAGGCGGTGCGCAGCTGGGAGCGAGGTCTTCAAGTCACCAGTTCCCGCTGGCCGTTGCTGCGCTGCCTCGCTGTCGCGGACCGGGACGCGGGCAACACGGGGCGCGCCGCCGACCATTACGCCGAGGCGTTCGAGGACCTCTGCCGTGAGCGGGGCGACGGCGAGGCGTGGGCGGCGGCGACCGCCGCGCTGGGGCGCGAGGCGATCGCCGCGCTGCTCGCGGCGGGGCGGCCGGAGGCGGCGCGCGCGGTGTGGGAGGGGCTGCCTGCCGTTCTGCGGGCGACCGGCCGATTCCGGCTGGTCGAGGCGCAGCTCCTTGCCGCCGAGGGCGACAAGACGGGCGCCCGGGCCCTCTTCGACGACGGGTTCGAGGTGCCGGACCTGCGGGAGGGTGCGGAGACCCTGGGCGAGGTGTGGGCGGCGGTCAGCGACGAGCCGTTGCCCGCCGCGTACGACTACCGGATGCGGCCTGCGGGGGAGTAGGGCTCAGCTCACCGCACGGCGGTCGACGTACTCGAACACGGAGCCGTCCGGGTGCGCGGCGATCAGATTGCGGCCGACCGGGGTCGGGACGGGGCCCGCGATGATGCGGGCACCGGCCCCGGTCAGGGCCGCGCCGGCCTCGTCGACGTCTTTGACGGCGATGGTCGCCGAGACCTTGCGCAACACTTCGAGTTCCGACTCGGGGCCGCTCATCAGGAGGAAGCAGCCGACTGCGGCGACGGAGACCCCGCCGCGTTCGAAGCGCAGTGCGCGGCTTCCCGTGAGGCGTTCGTAGAAGGCCACGGTGGCCTCCAGGTCGTCGACGCAGATGCGCAGCGTGGTTCCCAGGATCTCCATAAGGATCAGGGTAGTTGGTGCTCTGTCGGCCCGGCGGGGGTACGGCAGGGTGCCTGCCGGGGAAGGAAAGCCGTCCTTACGCGCGGCACAGCACCTCCCCGTGCGGCACCATGAACCACGCGTCCTCCCGGTCGCCCCAGTCCCGCCACGCCCCCGCGATCGCCGCCAGGTCGTCCCGCGTCGCGTGGCCGCCCTTCACCGCCAGTTCGGCGTAGACCGAGCCCGTCGTACGGTCCGCCCACAGGCCGCTCCACCACGCACGCTCGACCGGCGTCGCGAAGCACCACGCGGCCGCCGAAGCCCGTACGTCGGTGAAGCCGGCCGCGCGCGCCCAGTGCAGGAGCCTGCGGCCCGCGTCCGGTTCGCCGCCGTTCGCGCGGGCGACACGGCCGTACAGCCGCTGCCACTCGTCCATGAGCGGCACCTCCGGGAACCACGTCATGGCCGCGTAGTCGCTGTCGCGCGCCGCGACGACACCACCGGGGCGGCACACCCGCCGCATCTCGCGCAGCGCGCGCACCGGATCGCCGACGTGCTGGAGTACCTGGTGAGCGTGGACGACGTCGAAGGAGCCGTCGGGGAAGTCGAGCGCGTGCACATCGGCCACCGCGAACTCCACGTTCGCCAGCCCGCGTTCCGCCGTCACCTCGCGCGCCCGCCCGAGGACGTCCCGCGCCGCGTCGACCGCAGTCACCCGGCCAGGAGCGACCAGTGCGGCCAGGTCCGCCGTGATGGTGCCGGGTCCGCAGCCCACGTCCAGGACGTCCAGCCCCGGCCGCAGTTCGTCCAGGAGGTACGCCGCGGAGTTGGCGGCGGTACGCCAACTGTGCGAGCGCAGCACCGACTCGTGGTGTCCATGGGTGTAGACGGCGGTCTCCTCGGGCATGGCCGTACTCCTTCTCCTGAAGCGCCTGAGCGTCGAAGCGGTACGCCGAACGTTACGCCGACCAGCCGGAATGTGAGACGTGGATCTCAATATGAGAGACACGAGTACGAGAGCGCCGCGCGGGTACTCGCACGCCCATGGATACGAACCTGTCGGAACACGTCGCACAGGTCGTCCGCGACACCATCAAGGACGAGCTGCGCGAACAGACCAGGAAGCAGAGCCGCACCGCGCGCCTCTACACCGCCGCCGGAGCGGCCGCGCTGTACGGGGGCGCGGCGGTCACCGCGTTCCTCGTACTCGTACTGGACATCGCCCTGCCCGCGTGGGCGGCCGGGCTGGTCGCCGGGATCCTGCTGATCGGGCTGGCCGTCGTGCTCAAGCAGCAGGCCGGCCGCCCCGGCAGCGGCACTCACGACGCCGAGCTCGGCGCCCCCGCCGTGCCGCCCGTCACCCCGCCGAGCGGCACGCCCTTCGGCGCCCCGCCCGTGCCGCAGGCGCCCCCGGCCACCCCGGCGCCCGGCGACTCGAAGGGCCCGCACCACCACGCCTGACGGCCCATCAGGACCGCCGCCGCGTGCGCCTGGGCGTGCGGCGCGCGGTGGCCCGGGACCTCCAGGCGGTGCGCCTGCGCGAGGGCCGCCGCCCGCGGGGAACTCCGTGATCCCGCCGCGGCGCGTCGATCCCGAGTTTCCGTGCGCCGGGCAACCAGCGCGTAGGCCGGGAAACTCGCGCCGCCCCCGTGTTTGGCCCCCGGGGACAGGGGCACCGGGAAGGTCCACCGCAACCGCCCCGCCTACGAGGTGAACGCAGTGACCCGTATTCGTCCCCGCATCGTCATCGTCGGAGCGGGCTTCGCCGGCCACCAGGCCGCGAGGACCCTCTCCCGGCGGCTCAGGGACAACGCCGAGATCGTCCTTCTCAATCCCACCGACTACTTCCTCTACCTCCCCCTCCTGCCACAGGTCGCCGCCGGCATCCTCGAGCCGCGCCGCGTGACGGTCTCGCTGCCGGGGACGCTTCCGCGCGTACGGCTGGTCCTCGGCGAGGCGGACCACATCGACCTGGAGGCGCGGCGTGTGCACTACACCGGGCCCGAGGACGACAAGGGCGAGCTGGAGTACGACCGGCTCGTGCTGGCCGTCGGCAGCGTCAACAAGCTCCTGCCGGTTCCCGGCGTCGCCGAACACGCCCACGGCTTCCGCGGTCTGCCCGAGGCCCTCTACCTGCGCGACCACGTGACCCGCCAGATCGAACTGGCAGCCGCCACCGGCGACCCGGACGAGTGCGCCGTCCGCCGCACCTTCGTCGTCGTCGGCGCCGGCTACACCGGGACCGAGGTCGCCGCCCAGGGCCAGATGTTCACCGACGCCCTCGTCCGCAAGCAGCGCGCCTGGAAGCACGCCGGGCACAAGCCGCGCTGGCTGCTCCTCGACATCGCGCCGCGCGTCCTGCCCGAACTGGACCGTCGTCTTTCGCGGACCGCCGACAAGGTGCTGCGCGGGCGCGGAGTCGACGTACGGACGGGGACGTCCGTCAAGGAGGCCACCCGCGAAGGGGTCCTGCTGGACGACGGGGAGTTCGTCGGCACGAAGACCCTGGTGTGGTGTGTCGGCGTACGACCCGACCCGCTGGTCTCCGAGGTCGGCCTGCCCGTCGAACGCGGGCGGCTGCTCGTCGACCCGTCCCTCAATGTGCCCGGTCACCCGGAGGTGTTCGCCTGCGGCGACGCGGCGGCCGTGCCCGACCTCACCAGGCCGGGCGAGTTCACGCCGATGACCGCCCAGCACGCCGCCCGGCAGGGAAAGGTGGCGGGCCGCAATGTCGCCGCCTCCCTCGGGTACGGGGAGCGGCAGCAGTACAAGCACAACGATCTGGGGTTCGTCGTGGACCTCGGCGGGGTCAAGGCCGCAGCCAACCCTCTCGGCGTCCCGCTGTCCGGCCCCGTCGCGGGCGCGGTCACACGCGGCTACCACCTCGCCGCCATGCCGGGGAACCGGGTGCGGGTCGCCGCCGACTGGATGCTCGACGCCGTACTGCCGCGCCAGGCCGTGCAGCTGGGCCTGGTCCGGTCCTGGTCGGTGCCGCTCGACACGTCGTCGCCGGAACTGGCCAGGATCCCCGGCCCGCGCGGCCGGGCGGAGCAGAGTGAACCCGACGGGTGACCGCAGGGAGCGACCACAGGGAGTGACATGGACAGCGAACAGCTCATCCAGCTCGGGCAGCAGCTGAGGGTGGACGCGGTACGGGCCGCCGACGCCGCGCAGTCGGGCCATCCGACGTCGTCGATGTCGGCGGCGGACCTCGCGGCCGTACTCCTCGGCGGGCACCTGCGCTACGACTTCGACCGGCCCGACCATCCCGGCAACGACCGTTTCATCCTGTCGAAGGGGCACGCCTCACCGCTGCTGTACGCCATGTACCGGGCGGCCGGCGCCGTCGACGACGAGGAATTCCTGACCTACCGGCAGCGCGGCAGCCGCCTCGAAGGCCACCCGACACCCAGGCTCCCCTGGGTGGACGTGGCGACGGGCTCGCTCGGGCAGGGGCTGCCGGTCGGCGTCGGCGTGGCGCTGGCGGGCAAGCGGCTCGACCGGGCCCCGTACCGGGTGTGGGTGCTGAGCGGCGACAGCGAGATGGCGGAGGGATCGGTGTGGGAGGCCGTCGAGCACGCGGCCCACGAGCACCTCGACAACCTCACCCTCGTGATCGACGTCAACCGGCTCGGTCAGCGCGGCCCCACCCGCCACGAGTGGGACCTGGCGGCGTACAGCCGCAGGCTGCACGGCTTCGGCTGGCACACCATCGAGGTCGACGGCCACGACGTCGAGGCCGTCGACGCCGCCTTCAACGAGGCTCGTTCGACCACGGGCCGCCCCACCGCCGTCGTCGCGCGCACCCACAAGGGGCGCGGTGTCGCCGCCGTGGAGGACAAGGAAGGCATGCACGGCAAGCCGCTGAAGGACGCCGACAGCGCGATCGCGGAGCTCGGCGGGCCCCGGTTCGTCCGGGTGGAGGTGCAGAAGCCGCCCAGCACGCGGAGTTCCGGCCTCCTCGGCGCGCCCGGCGGCAAGCTGCAGCTGCCGGGTTACGAGAAGGGAGACGAGGTCGCCACGCGCAACGCCTACGGCGAGGCGCTCGCCGCGCTCGGATCCGCGCGCGGCGACATCGTGGCCCTGGACGGCGAGGTGAGCGACTCGACGCGGTCGCAGTTCTTCGCGAAGGAGCACCCGGACCGGTTTTTCGAGTGCTACATCGCCGAGCAGCAACTGGTCGCGGCGGCGGTCGGGATGCAGACGCGCGGTTATGTCCCGTACGCCTCGTCCTTCGCGGCGTTCCTGACCCGTGCGCACGACTTCGTGCGGATGGCGGCGGTCAGCAGGGCCGGGATCAACCTGGTGGGCTCGCACGCCGGGGTCGCCATCGGCGAGGACGGGCCCTCCCAGATGGGGCTCGAAGACCTCGCGATGTTCCGCGCCGTGCACGGCAGCACCGTCCTCTACCCGTGCGACGCCAACCAGACCGCCAAGCTCGTCGCCGCGATGGCGGAGGGGGAGGCGCAGAGCCGGGGCGTGCGCTATCTGCGCACCAGCAGGGGCGCCATGCCCGTCATCTACGGGCCCGAGGAGGAGTTCCCGGTCGGCGGCAGCAAGCTGCTGCGCTCCGGCGACGCCGACAAGCTGACCCTGCTCGCCGCGGGAGTGACGGTCCACGAGGCCCTGCGCGCGGCGGACCTGCTGGAGCGCGACGGCCTGCCGGTCCGGGTCGTCGACCTGTACTCGGTCAAGCCCGTCGACGAGCGCGCCGTGCAGGAGGCGGCGGAACGCACCGGCTGCCTGGTGACGGTGGAGGACCACCATCCGCAGGGCGGCCTGGGCGACGCGGTCGCCGAGGTGTTCTCCGACGGCCGGCCGGCGCCGCGGCTGGTCCGGCTGGCCGTGGGGAACATGCCCGGCTCGGCCACCGAGCAGGAACAGCTCAGCGCCGCGGGCATCGACGCCGACTCGATCGCGGCCGCCGTGAAGCTCCTGGCGGAGAAGGTGCTCGTGCTGTGACAGCGCGGCGGGGCGTGGGTGGCGGGGTGCCCTGAACATCCCGCCACCCTCCCCGCGCCGTGCGGGCCCGCAGGCGGCCCGCGCTTGTGCGTGCCGGTGCACGACGCCGGAGCGAGCCCGGGAGAGAGAATGAGCGACACCGAGACCACGACCGTCAGGGCAGGACACCGCACGGTGACCGTCCACCGCCCCGGGAAGGTCCTCTTCCCCGACTGCGGCCTCACCAAGGCCGATGTCGCCGACTACTACCGGCGGGCGGCGGCGTTCATGGTGCCCCAGCTCCGCGACCGCCCCCTGATGCTGGAACGCCGGCCCGACGGCACCGACGGCCCGCGTTTCATGCAGAAGGACACGCCCGAGCACTACCCCGAGTGGGTACGCCGGGTGCGGGTCCCGAAGGAGGGCGGGACCGTCACGCACACCGTGTGCGACACCAGCGCCACCCTCGTCTTCCTGGCCGACCAGGCATGCCTCACGTTCCACCGCTGGCTCTCCAGGGCGGACCGCGTCGACCGGCCCGACCGGCTGGTATTCGACCTGGACCCGCCCGGGGACGACTTCCCGGCCGTACGGGACGCGGCGTACCGGCTCGGCGAACTCCTCGACCAGATCCGGCTGCCGTCCACGCTCATGACCACCGGCTCGAAGGGACTTCACGTGATCGTGCCCCTCGACGGGAACACCACGTTCGACGACTCCCGCGCCTTCGCCAGGGAGATCGCGGAGACCCTCGCCGCGCGCCGGCCCGACGAGCTGACGACGGCCGTACGCAAACAGGCCCGTGGTGACCGGCTCTTCCTGGACATCGGGCGCAACGGTTACGCCCAGACCGCTGTCGCACCCTGGTCGGTCCGCGCCAAGGAGGGCGCGCCGGTCGCCGTGCCGGTCTCCTGGAGCCAGCTCGACGACGAGCGACTCACCGCGCACAGCTGGTCGTTGAAGGACCCCGACGGCGTCCTGGAACAGGCCCGCACGCACCCCTGGTCGGGCGTCTCCTCCCGGGGCCGCGCCCTGGGCCCGGCGCGCAGGCGCCTGCGCGCTCTGCGGTGACCGGCAGCCCGCTCAGGCCGTCCTGCCGCCCTGGGCCGGGTCCGTCACCGCGCTGAGCGGCGCCGCGAGACAGACCGCGAGCGTGAGCACGAACAGCTCCTTGCGGCCGGGGATGTCGGTGGGGCGGCCGAAGTACAGCGCGCCCACGCATTGCCCCGGCGACGTACAGGCCAGCCGCCCAGGTGGTCACCCGGGTGGTGACGTCGATGCCGCTGCCCCTCGGCGAGACGGCCGACGATGTTGCCGACGATGGTCACTTCCAGGCCGTCGAGGACCCAGGCCGTGCCCAGCCCGATGACCATCCGCCAGTGCCAGGGAGACCACGGGAGGCCACCGAGCCTCGCCGGGATGCCGGCGCGAATCACCCCTGTGTCCGTTGATGTCATCGCCGGCGGGTACCCGAACGCAATCGAACAACGCTCGGGCGCCGGGGAGTTTGGAACCGGCAGCACGGGTTACCCGATGACGGAGGCTGCAATGGCAAATACATCCGGTACATCCGGCAAGTCCGATACGTCTGATGCGTCCGAGAACGCACCCAAGAACAAACAGAGTTCACAGTCCACGGCGGAAAGCCTGCCGGGCCCGATGGATGTGCTGCGCGGAGCGAAGGCACAACTGGCGGAGCTCACCGGCATGGAGGCCGAGTCGGTCTCGTCCTTCGAACACACGGAGGACGGCGGCTGGGCGTTGCGGATCGAGGTCCTCGAACTGGCCCGGGTCCCCGACACGATGAGCCTCCTCGCGTCGTACGAAGTCACGCTCGACGCCTACGGAGCGCTCACCGGCTACCGGCGCGCTCACCGCTACGAGCGCGGCAGGGCAGACCGTTCATAGACACCCACACTAAGGAGGACCGGTCGGCATGACTGTAGTCCCGGCACAGCAAGGTGGAGGCGGCGGCGGTACCAGCGGCCTCTACGACGTCCTGGAGCTCGTCCTCGACCGAGGGCTGGTCATCGACGCGTTCGTACGTGTCTCCCTGGTCGGCATCGAGATCCTCAAGATCGACATCCGGGTCGTGGTGGCGAGCGTCGACACGTACCTGCGCTTCGCCGAGGCCTGTAACCGCCTCGACCTCGAGACCGGTGCCAACAAGAGCCCCGGCCTGCCGGAGATAGTCGGCCAGGTCACCGAGTCCGGCGCCCGCGGCAAGTCGAAGGGCGCGCTGTCCGGCGCCGCCGAGACCATCTCGGGCGCGTTCCAGCAGGCCCGCGGCGGTGACGAGGAGTCCGAGCCGAAGCCGCGCGCCCGTCGCAGCAGCACGTCCCGCCGGAAGGAGGAGCAGGAATGAGTACGTACGTCTACGGCATCGCACGCGGTAACCACCCCGAACTCCCTGACCCGACGAACGGAGTCGGCGAACCGCCGATGTCCGTCCGCGCTCTGAGGACCGGCGAACTGACCGCCCTGGTCAGCGACGCGCCCGAGGACCTCAGGCCCAAGCGCCGTGATCTGCTGGCGCACCAGACCGTGCTCGCCGAGGCCGGCGCGGTGGGCTCCGTGCTCCCGATGCGCTTCGGGAGCCTGTCGACCGACGACGACGCGGTACGCACCGTGCTCGCCGAACGGGAGAAGCACTACCTGGAGCGGCTCGACGCACTCGACAAGAAGGTCGAGTACAACGTGAAGGCCTCGCACGACGAGGAGGCCGTCCTCCATCAGGTGCTGGCGGACGACGCCGAACTGCGCGCGCTCAACGAGGCCAACCGGGCGGCAGGCGGCGGCACGTACGAGCAGAAGCTCAGGCTCGGCGAACGCGTCGTGGCGGCCGTGCAGGAGCGCGAGAAGCGGGACGGCGAGCTCGTGCGCCGTGCCCTGGAGGGGGCGGCGGGAGCCGTCAGTCCGGGGCCCGAGAGCAGCGGCTGGCTGGCGAACGTCTCGTTCCTCGTCGACCGTGACCACACGGCGGACTTCGTGGAGGCGGTGGACGCCCTGCGCAAGGAGCACCCCCACCTCGTACTCCAGGTGAACGGTCCGCTGCCGCCCTACAGCTTCGTGGAGTGACGACGCGATGGGCCTCCTTGGAGAGCTTCTTCTCCTGCCCCTGGCCCCTGTCCGCGGCACCTCATGGGTGCTGCGGCAGGTGGTCACGGAGGCGGAACGGCAGTACTACGACCCCTCGGCCATCCAGCGTGAACTCGCCGCCCTGGAGCGACGGCTTGAGGCCGGAGAGATCGACGAGGCCGAATTCGACCGGCGTGAGGACGAACTCCTCGACCGGCTGGAGAAGAGGAACCCGCAAACATGAACGACAGACCGGCTGAATACGGAGCCGGCGGAAGCCGGGGCCACGTATGACGACGCCGAACAGGCTTCCCGACCCGTACGCCTCGAACGGCGGCGCGAATCTCGCCGACATTCTCGAGCGCGTACTGGACAAGGGCGTTGTCATCGCGGGAGATATCAAAATCAATCTCCTCGACATCGAACTTCTCACCATCAAACTGCGTCTCATCGTGGCCTCCGTCGACAAGGCGAAGGAAATGGGCATCGACTGGTGGGAGGACGACCCGTCGCTCTCCTCCGGCGCCCGCCGACGTGAACTCGCCGAGGAGAACGAGCGGTTGCAGCGGCGTATCGCCGATCTGGAGGCGAAGGCGCCCGCACTCGAAGAGCGCGAGGACGACGGAGCATGAACGAACTGCGCTATGTGTACGCGGTCACCCGGCCCTTCGACGGGGTCCTCCCCGAGGGCGTGCGCGGCCTCGACGGCGAGCCGCCCAGGCTGCTGGACCACGGCGGCCTCGTCGCCGTGGTCAGCCCGGTGCCGGCCGAGGACTTCGCCGAGGCGCCGCTCAAGAAGAACCTGGAGGACCTCGACTGGCTCACCGCCACCGCCCGCACGCACGAGGCCGTCATCGGCGCCATGACCACCGTCACCTGCCCGGTGCCGCTGCGCCTGGCCACCGTGTGCCTGGACGACAGCGGCGTACGCAGGCTGCTCGACGCGGGCCACGACCGCTTCGTACAGACGCTGGAGCGGCTGGAGGGACGGGTGGAGTGGGGCGTCAAGGTGTACGCCGATCCCGAGCCGGAGCCGAGCCCCGGGTCGGAGCCGTCCGCGCCGCCGGAGGTGCCGCAGGCGCGGAGCGCCGCGCCCGCGACCGGGCGTGACTACCTGCGCCGCCGCCTCAGCCGGCGCCAGGCGCGCGAGGGCGTCTGGGAGCGCGCCGACGCGGTGTCGCGCACGCTGCACGCGGAACTCTCCCGGCGCGCACAGGCCGCCGCCCTGCACCGCCCGCAGGACTCCCGGCTCTCCGAGGCGTCCGGGCAGAACGTCCTCAACGCGGCCTATCTGGTGCCGCGCGAGGGCAGCGAGGAGTTCGTGGCGGAGGTCGGCCGGCTCACACCGGCGGACAGGGGCGTGCGGGTGGAACTCACCGGCCCCTGGGCGCCGTACTCCTTCGCGGGCCGAGCGGGGCAGCCGGGCCAGGAAGAGGCAGCCGGATGACGGTGACGCAGCCGGCCGACACCGGCCCGCTCGCCCAGCGCCAGCTCGCCCTGGTCGACCTCCTGGACCGGCTGCTTGCCGGCGGGGTCGTCATCACGGGCGACCTGACCCTGCGTATCGCGGACGTCGATCTCGTACGGGTCGACCTCAACGCGCTCATCAGCTCCGTCAATGTCGACGTGCCGTCCCCGTTCGAGGAGGAGTCCCTGTGACCGCCGAAACCACCGAAGGACGCCGCCGTGTGGAGCTCGACGCCGACACCGTCGAGCGCGATCTCGTCAAGCTCGTGCTGACGGTCGTTGAGCTGCTGCGCCAGCTGATGGAACGCCAGGCGCTGCGCCGGGTGGAGACCGGGGACCTCAGCGAGGAGCAGGAGGAGCGGATCGGCATGACGCTGATGCTCCTGGAGGACCGGATGGACGTGCTGCGCACCCGGTTCGGGCTCGAACCGGAGGACCTCAATATCGACCTGGGGCCTTTGGGGCCGCTGCTGCCCAAGGGCGAATAGGAACACCGGGGCGCAGAAAGACAAGAAGGACAGAGAAGGGCAGGGAAATGGACAGAGAAACGGGGCGGCGGCCCTCAGGCCGCCGCCCCGTTCATCTCGACTTTCCTACCAGCGGTACCAACGCGACCTGCCTCCCGTAGTCGATGTGCTGCGCATCAGGAATCCCAGGAGCCAGATGACCAGGACCGCGATGGCGATCCACCAGAGAATCTTCACCGCGAATCCGGCGCCGAAAAGAATCAGTGCCAGAAGCAGAACGAGCAGGATGGGAACCATGGTGTGTACCTCCTGAGCTCCGAGTGCCCGGATTTTGACCCCGCACACTGAATCCCCTGAGAGCTGATGTGACCGGAAAGTCCGACCGCAAGACCCGGATTACCGTCCTCGTGGCGCTCGCCGCCAACCTCGTCATCGCCGCCGCGAAATCAGTCGGCGGACTGGTATCGGGATCGCCCGCCCTGCTTTCCGAGGCCGCGCACTCCGTCGCGGACAGCGTCAACGAAGTCTTCCTGCTCGCGTCCTTGAGCCGCAGCCGCCGCCCGCCGGACAAGAAGCACCCCTTCGGATACGGCAAGGAGCGCTATTTCTGGGCCCTGCTCGCCGCCGTCGGCATCTTCGTCATGGGCGGCTGTTTCTCCTTCTTCCAGGGCTTCGAGGCACTCACCGGAGCCGACGGCAAGGAGTCGCACACCGGCTACGTCGCCGGGCTCGCCGTCCTCGGTGTCGCCCTGCTCGCCGAGGGCACCTCCCTGGCCCGCGCCCTCCACCAGGCGCACCGCCAGCCGGGCGTCGGACTGGGCAAGGACCCTGCCCTGCGCACGGTCGTCGCGGAGGACGGCACCGCCGTCGTCGGCGTGCTCCTCGCCGCGGCCGGCATGGCACTCCACATGGTGACCGGAAAGGTCGTCTACGAAGCCGCCGCGTCGTTCTCCATCGGCCTGCTGCTCGTGTACGTCGCCTACCGGCTCGGCCGGGACGCCAGGGCCCAGCTCGTCGGAGAGGCCGCCGACCCCGAACTGCGGGCGGCCATCCGCGCGCTCATCGAGGACCAGTCGGAGATCGACAACGTCGCCGAACTGCTGACCATGCAGCTCGGGCTCGACTCGCTCCTGGTGGCGGCGCGCGTCGACCTGATGCCGGGGCTGGACAGCGAGGAGGTGGAGCTGGTCTGCGTACGCATCAAACGCGCCGTGAAAAAGACCTGGCCGCGTGCCGACCAGGTCTTTCTCGATGTCACCGAGGCCCCTTCCGACCCCTCTTCCGACCTCCGGTCCGACACTGACACTCCGTCCGAAGCGCCTGCCGAGGTGCCGGCAGAGTTCTCTACAGAGGAAGCGGACGGTAGACGGTGAGCGCTTCGTCGGCCTTGTCGATGACGAACTCCTGCGGCGCCGGAGCCACTTCACCGTCGTACGCGAGCAGCGTGCCCGGGGCGAGGCCCGAGATCCACACCCTGCGCAGCCGCTGCGCCGCGTGCACGGGGGAGCGGCTCAGCGGCCCCGCGAGCGCCGCGGCCAGCAGCCGCAGGCCGGGCAGCCGCCCGCCGTGCACCACGCGTACGTCGAGCAGCCCGTCGGCCAGGTTGTGCCGCAGGCCGGGGGTCGGGCCGAAGCGCTGGTACATGCCGTTGCCCGCGAACAGCATCCACAGGGCGCGCCGGCGCCCCTTGTGCTCACCGATCTCGGCCTCCAGCGGCCGCTCGCCGCGCAGCACTTCGGCCGCCGCGAGTACGCCGGCGGGCCAGCCGCCGATCCGCGGCGCCCAGTGCTCCCTGATCCGTACCAGTTCGGGGTAGACGCCCAGGCTGAAGGTGTTGAGGAAGTGTCCCGGCTCGCCGTCGGGACCGGGGCCGGGCGTGAACCGGCCGAGGTCCACCTTGACCGCGTCACCTGAGTTCAGTGCCCGGCAGGTGTCGGCGACTTCCTCGATGCCCAGGTCGTAGGCGAAATGATTGAGCGTTCCGCCGGGGAACACGGCGAGCGGCACCCCGTGACGGGCGGCGGCGACCGCGGCCCGGTTGACCGTGCCGTCCCCGCCGCAGACACCGAGCGCCCGGCCCTGCTGCGCGGCCTTCTCCAGCTCGGCAGACAGGTCGTCGGGCTCGCACTCGACGACCTCGGCGCGCGGCAGCGCGTCCCGTACCAGCGCCGCCTTGGCCGCCGCGGAGCCCGACCGTCTGTTGACGACAACGATCAGACCCCGGCCGGCGGGCAGCTCGGGCGCCTCGGTGTACGGCCGCCCGGGCGCCGGGATCTGCGCCCGCGTCGGTACGAGCCCCCGCACCGCGAAGGCGGCTCCGACGCCCAGGGCCGCGCCGACCAGCACGTCGCTCGGATAGTGCGCACCCGTATATACGCGGGAGAACGCCACGGACGCCGCGATCGGCGCCACGACCGCGCCCCATCCCCTGGACTCCAGCGCGACACCCGTCGCGAAGGCCGCGGCGGAGGCCGAGTGCCCGGAGGGGAAGGAGGTCGTGACCGGCTGGCGCTTGAGCTGCCGCATCAGCGGCACCGCGTCCAGGAGGGGCCTGACCCGGCGCACCGAACGCTTCCCCACGGTGTTGACGGTGAGGGAGGCCAGCGCGAGCGAGGCGACCCCGCGCACGGCGGCCCGGCGGGCGCGGGTACCGCTGCCGAGCGCCGCTATTCCGGCGGCCGCACCGAACCACAGCGCCCCGTGGTTCGCCCCGTGGCTGAGGCGCGGCAGGACGCGGTCGGCGCCCGGCCAGTGGTGGGTCGCCACGCCGTGGAAGAGCGCCCGGTCACGGGCGCTCAGCCAGGCGGCGATCCGCCCCGGTGCCCGGGGCGGGACATGCGCGTGTGCTGAAAACGCAGAAGACGCTGAAGACGCAGAAGACATGGCACGCGAGTACCCGGCGCGGCGCCTTCCGAATCAGCGGCACGCCGGGACGGGCCTGAAGGCCCCCGCGCATCGGGACCTCCGGCCCCCTGCCGCACGTTCGCGGGCCCCCGTTAGGTTCCGTCCGGCCGGGCCCACCGCAGCAGCGCCCCGAGGCCGCCCGCGGGACCGGAGTCCTGGGCGTCGCCGTCCCCCGCCGGGACCCTGATCGCCTCGGCGCCGGTCATGGCGGCCGAGCGCAGCAGCGCGTCGTCGGCGCGGGCCGTGTGCGGCTCGCAGTCGCTCAGAGCGCGTGCGTCCGTGCGGCGTACCGCCAGCTGGTGCGGCTCGTCGCCCACCCACACCTCGCGCCCGGCGTCGGGCCCCGCGGGGTCCACCAGCAGCTCGGAGATCCGGTGCTCGCGCGCCGCGTCAACGAGCGCGGGCACCCCTTCGGCCGCCACGACGATGCCCCGGTCGGCGGACGGGGCGCGCCCGGCGCGAAAGCGCTCCAGCTCGGTGGCGGCCCTGCCGCGCGCGTGCTCCTGCCTGGCCCGTTCCACGTCCTCGTCCAGCAGCCGGGAGTCCGCCCCGGCCGACCGGCCGCCGTGCTCCGTCTCGACGGTCAGGGGCCGGAGCCGCCGGGGAAGGGCGTCGTGCACGGCGCGACGCTCGCGCTCGTCGCCCGCCAGGACCACCAGAGCGGCCATGGTTTCCTCCTGACAGGCACTCAGCGCCTCTGCGGTGTCACGGGCGTTCTGCTCCCCCGTGTGCTCGGCACTTCGCTGGAAGTGGCGTTCGGACCGGTCGTCCCTCGCCGCGCGGTGCACCGGCCGGTCCGCGCCGTGGATCTGCCCGGCGGGACGGCTCCCGAGGGTGGTGCGCAGCTCGAAGTCCGCGCCCTTGCGGTCGATGTACGCGACCAGGCACACCGGCTCCTCGCCCGCGAGAACGAGCAGCGGGGCGACTCGCGGCAGCCCGGACCAACTGGTCGAGGGGGCCGGCGGGCGGGCCGCCAGGGGCGGGTCCATCACCACCTCGCCGCCCCGCGCGAAGACGGCGCGGCCCGCGGGCGACGCGCCGTGGGTGTACGAGGCCAGGGCGTCGTACACCGCGTATCCCGTCGCCTCGTCGGCTCCCTGCTCCAGGAGATCGCGACAGGCCTGACGGGCGTGGAGCTCGCGCCGCTCCGGTGTGGACTCGTCGACCGTCGAGGTGTCGGCGTAGACGGATGCCCACGGGCCGGGACGTTCGTACAGTGGGGTGAGGAATGAGAGGTCCATTTCTCCCTCCGGGATGTCTGGTAGGACGTGCACGGTGAGTACCCGAAGGTGAACCATGAACACCAACGATTCGAACCTGAACCCGCTCCTTGCGCGCCACAGCGAAGCGCTCGCACTCTTCGGCGGTCACGTGCACGCCGTACGCGAGAACCAGTGGCAGGCGCCGACCCCCTGCACCGACTGGTCGGTGCGCGACCTTGTCAACCATCTGACCGTGGAACAGCTGTGGGTCCCCCCGCTGGTGACCGAGCAGCGCTCGACCGAGGAGGGCGCCGACGGCGCCTTCGGCTTCGACCCCGAGGGCGACACGCTGGGCGACGACCCGGTGGCGGCCTGGGACCGGGCGGCGGCGGCCGCACGCGAGGCGTTCGCGGCGCCGGGGGCGCTGGAGCGGACCGTACAGCTGTCGTACGGGGACACCCCGTGCGCGGCGTACTGCTCGCAGATGGTCTCCGACCTGGTGGTTCACGCGTGGGATCTGGCGCGGGGGATCGGCGCCGACGAGCGGCTGCCCGAGGACCTGGTGAACTTCGCGGTGCGCGAAGTGGGGCCGTACTCCGCCGAGCTGGAGAAGACCGGTCTGTTCGCCGCCCCGGTGGAACCGCCCCCCGGAGCCGACGTACAGACCAAGCTGCTCGCCCTGCTCGGGCGCCGCGCCTGACGCCCGGTCCCGGACCTGCCCGGGCCCGGGCCCCGCACGGGCCGGGGTCAGGCCTTGGAGGCCCGCGCGAACTCCGCGGTGAAGGCTGTGCAGAACGCCTTGAGGTCGCCCGGCCTGCGGCTGGTGATCAGCGTGGCGGGAGCCGCGTCACAGACCTTCACCTGTTCGTCGACCCAGGTCCCGCCGGCGTTGCGGATGTCCGTACGCAGGCTGGGCCACGAGGTCAGGGTCCTGCCGCGCACGACATCCGCCTCGACGAGCGTCCAGGGGCCGTGACAGATGGACGCCACCGGCTTGCCGGCGTCGAAGAAGGCCCGTACGAACGCCACCGCCTTCTCGTCCATGCGCAGGAAATCCGGGTTGGCCACGCCGCCGGGGAGCACCAGGCCGCCGTACTCCTCCACCAACGCGTCGCCGGCCACCTGGTCGACGGGGAACGTGTCTGCCTTGTCGAGGTGGTTGAAGGCCTGGATCCTGCCCGGCTTCGTGGAGACCAGCCGGGGGGTGTCACCCGTGTCGGTCACCGCCTGCCAGGGCTCGGTGAGTTCGACCTGCTCGACGCCCTTCGGCGCCACGAGAAACGCGATCCGCATCGTGCTCCTTCCCTCGGACTGCGTGCGGTGCTGTCTGCCCGTGCTGACCGCTGTCCGTGCTGTCCGCGCTGTCTGTGTGCTGTTCTGCCGGTGCCTCAGGCGCCGGTGCCCGGGCCCGCGCCGGGCGCGGCCCGGCTGATGTCGGCGAGCGCCGACCGCGGGTCCCGGAACTCCGCGAGGTCGCCGATGCTCACCACACCGAGGGGGCGGCCGTCCTCCACGACGGGAAGCCGCCTGACGGCGTGCTGCCGCATCAGGGCGACGGCCGTCGACACCTCGTCGTCCGGACCTATGCACACCGGGGCCGGCGTGCACACGGACCGGGCGTCGACAGTGAGGGGATCGAAGCCGTCCGCGACCGCGCGCAGGGTGATGTCCCGGTCGGTGAGTACACCGATCAGCTCATTGTCCTGCGCCACCAGCACATCACCGATGTCCTGCGCGCGCATCAGCTGCGCCGCTTCGACGAGCGAGGCATCGGGCCGTACGGCCGCGACACCTGCCGTCATGAATTCCCTCACGAGCTGGGCCATGACCGTCCGCCTCATCTCTTCCTTCTCGCCGTCTGCTACGGGCGCGGGTACCCGTGGCGCGGGTGGCAAACATGAGCCGGCCAGTGGTGTTTGAGCCCTGCCGCAGGGGGGACCCGGTGCACGGCCTAGCGGCCACCCTGGGAAGAGGGATGAGTCTCCGGGCGCGTGTGCGTACCGCTTCGACAGGCGGCGGTGCGGGCCGCGCCCGGAGCGTTCGCCCCAGCAGGTTTGCCCGCCGCCGTGCTGGTGACCCGGACCACAGGCCGTCCCTCAGGAAGGACAGGGCCATGGTGGGCTTAGCCGTGCTGGTCCCGGTATTCATGCCGGTTCTCATGCTGGGCGTGATCATCGCGCTCGGCCGCTACGAGGAACTCGTACTGCCGACGGAGGCGAAGCGAAACCGTCATCGCCGGACAGGCTCGGTGACGAGCCCGTCCGGCGACCAGCGCCCCGGCGGGGGACGGAGGTTCAGTCGTCCGCGCCCGGCCTGGGGCTGCCCGGCAGGAACTCCTGGAGCTTGGACTTCAGGCCCTGCTTCATCACCGAGGCCCCGTCCGCGTCGCCCTTCAGCAGCGCCGACGCCGTCGCCTCGATCTGCTCCCACGTCGCGTGCGGCGGCACCGGCGGCACCGACGGGTCTGTCACGAAGTCGAGTACGACCGGACCGTCCGCCTCCAGCGCCGTCCGCCACGCGCTCTCCACCTGCTCCGGCTGCTCCACCCGGATCCCGGTGAGGCCGATCGACTCGGCGAACGCCGCGTACGACACATCGGGGAGCGACTGGGACGGCAGGAAGGACGGGGCGCCGCCCATGGCCCGCAGCTCCCAGGTCACCTGGTTGAGGTCCCGGTTGTTCCAGACGGCGACCACCAGCCGCGGGTCCTCCCACAGGTGCCGGTACTTCGCGACCGAGATCAGCTCCGCCATCCCGTTCATCTGCATCGCCCCGTCACCGACGAGCGCGATCGCCGGACGGTTCGGGTGGGCGAACTTCGCCCCGATCGCGTACGGCACACCGCACCCCATCGTGGCCAGCGTCCCCGACAGCGACGCCCGCATGTCGCCGCGCAGCCGCACATGGCGCGCGAACCAATTGGTGGCCGACCCCGAGTCGGCCGACACCATCGCGTGGTCCGGCAGCAGCGGTGACAGCTGCGCCGCCACGTACTCCGGGTTGACCGGGTCGGCGGACAGGGCGGCCCGCCGCTCCATGATCTCCGTCCACCGTTCGACGCCCGCGCAGATCTCGTCGAACCAGTCCCGCGCCTCGTTGCGCCGCAGCAGCGGGATCAGCTCCCGCAGCGTCGCCCGCGCATCGCCGACCAGGTTCACCTCGTACGGATAGCGCATCCCGATCATGTGCGGGTCGATGTCGATCTGCACGGCCCGCGCCTTGCCGAACTCGGGGAGGAACTGGGCGTACGGGAAGCTGGAGCCGATCGTCAGCAGCGTGTCGCAGTCCCGCATCATCTCGTACGACGGGCGGGTGCCCAGCAGCCCGATGGAACCCGTGACGTACGGCAGCTCGTCGGACAGCACGTCCTTGCCGAGCAGCGCCTTCGCGACGCCCGCGCCCAGCAGTTCCGCGACCTCCGCGACCTCGGCCCGCGCCCCCGCGGCGCCCTGGCCGACGAGGATCGCCACTTTGTCCCCCGAGTTGAGCACGTCCGCCGCCCGCCGCAGCGCGTCCGGCGACGGCATCGCGGTCCAGCTGCTGCGGTCCAGGCTGGAGGGGACCATCTTGAAGGCGTGCGGCGGCGGCGTGTACTCCAGCTCCTGCACGTCCGCCGGCACGATGACCGCCGTGGGACAGCGCCGGGCGTACGCCGTACGGATCGCCCGGTCCAGTACGTTCGGCAGCTGCTCCGGCACGGTCACCGTCTCGACGAAGTCGGAGGCGACGTCCTTGAACAGCGAGTGCAGATCGACCTCCTGCTGGTACGAGCCGCCCATCGCGCTGCGCGCGGTCTGCCCGACGATGGCCACCACCGGCACATGGTCGAGCTTGGCGTCGTACAGGCCGTTGAGGAGGTGGATCGCGCCGGGCCCGGACGTCGCGACGCACACGCCGAGCCGGTTGCCGAACTTGGCGTACCCGACCGCTTCGAACGCGGCCATCTCCTCGTGCCGGGACTGGATGAAACGCGGCTGGTCGTCGGCGCGCCCCCAGGCCGCCAGCAGGCCGTTGATGCCGTCACCCGGATAGCCGAAGACGCACTCGACTCCCCACTCGCGCAGGCGCGACAGGATCCGGTCGGCAACGTCGGTGCTCATATGAAAGGTCCTCCTGGGGGTGTCGGACGGACAAGACAGCACCTTGCCGGGTACCAGGGACACGGCAGGGGAAACCGGCCTCCTTCGAAACCCGACCCGTTTGCCGTGCAGGAGCGGGGGCACGTGCTCCATGTGCTTCGGACCGGAGGCACGTCCGTGGGAGCGGCAGTCTGACGCTCCGGGCGTGCGATGTCCCGGAGCCCGGCAAACCCTCCCCGCGGTGACAACAGTCCGACATTTGCACCGTTCAGGGAGTTGCAACGAAGATGCGATCCACCACCGCCCGTAGGACGCACCCGCACCACGACGCCCCCGACACGACCGAGGCTTTCCGCCGTCTGTGCGCCATGCCCGAGGGCGAGGAGCGGGACGCGCTGCGCCAGGAGATCGTGAACGCCTGGCTTCCGATGGCCGACCGGCTCGCGGGGCGGTTCCGCAACCGTGGCGAGGCCATCGAGGACCTGCGCCAGGTGGCCGCGCTCGGCCTGGTCAAGGCGGTCGACCGGTACGACCCGGACCACGGCTCGGCCTTCGAGAGCTACGCCGTGCCGACCATCACCGGCGAGATCAAGCGTCACTTCCGCGACCACATGTGGACCCTCCACGTGCCGCGCCGCGTCCAGGACCTCCGCAACCGGGTCCGCGCCGCCAGTCAGGAGCTGTCCGCGACCGTCTCCGGCCCCGCCCCGACCGTCGCGGAGATCGCCGCGAAGGCCGGCATGACCGAGGAGGAGGCCCGCACCGGACTGGAGGCACTCGACTCGTTCACGGCGCTGTCCCTCGACGCCCAGCTGCCCGGTACGGGCGACGGGTACTCACTCAGCGACGCGCTGGGCGGCCCCGACGGAGCGCTCGACGTCGTCGTCGACCGCGAGGCAGTCAAGCCGGCCCTGAACAGGCTCCCCGAGCGCGAGAAGAAGATCCTCTACATGCGCTTCTTCCGCGACATGACGCAGAGCAGCATCGCCGCGGATCTCGGGCTCTCCCAGATGCACGTCTCCCGGCTCATCAGCCGCTGCTGTACCCGTCTGCGCGACGAGGCGCTGCGGGACGCCGCATAGCGAGCGCCGCGTGGCGTGACATCAGGTCCATGACCTGGCCATCCGCCATGGAGAACGCCCGCCGGGCGCCCGTACGGAACAGGGTGAGCACCCCCTGCACGGGCCCGGTGGTCCCGGCCCCGTCGACGCCCGGCGCCGTCAGCGGCACGCACAGCAGCGAGGTGACGTCCGCCCGTACGAGCACCGGACCGCCCGACGGGTCGTGACCAAAACCCTCCGTGTCCTCCGGCCGCACCTGGAGGCTCGCGGAACCGCCGCGAGCGGCCTCCAGCACCAGAGGACAGTCGGCCGGGTCCTGCCCGGCCAGGACCTGTGCGAGCGCCTCGTCGCCCGGACCGCCGCCGGGCCCGAGCACCAGGGTGCGCTTGATCGGCCTTCCGGCGACGGCGTCGGCGACCACCCAGTCGGCGAATCGTTCGTGCAGCACCCGTGCCGCGCCGCCCAGGGCCGCCTCCTGGTCCCCGGGCACCACGGACAGCAGCTCGGTCGTCATCGCGTCGACCAGGTCCAGGCGCTCCGCGTGCCGGGTCGTCTCCACGAGATCCGGCAGCGCGGGGCGCCGACGGCCGTCCGCGACGGCCCCCGCGGACGGGGACGCCCCGGCGGAGACCCCGGACTGAAAGAGGACGAGCACCGCCGGATGCGGCTCGTCCGGCGGGCGCAGCGCCGTCAGCGTGGCCAGCAGCCGCTCGTCCGGCCGCTGCTGGAGATGGACGGACAGGCTCCGGTCACCCTCGCCACGCGCCACGGCCGCCGCCTGCGAACGGAACGCGGCCCGGTCCCCGGGGCTCAGGAGCGCCGCCAGCGGGCGCCCCGTCGCATATCCGGCGCGTACGCCGGTGAGTCCCGTCGCGGCGAAGTTCATCCGGCGTACGACGGTGTCTCTGTCCACCAGCGCGACCGGCATCGGCAGCCGCTGGAACAGGGCCTTGAGCAACTGGCGCTCCTGTCGCTCCTGACGGTCCGGGGAGGAGGCGTTCGGGGCGGCCGCCTTCAGTTGCTCGTACCGGGGCCACAAAGTGTCGGCCACGTGCCGGAGTTCGAAGAGAGCCGCGTCCAGGACGGCGAGGTGCTCGTCGGGCGGCAGGGCGCGCGCTGCCCTCAACTCGCCGACCCGTCTGACGAAATCCGCAAGTTCCGCGCCGAAGTCGTCCGTCTGCGTCATACGAGAAAGCTAACGGGTCCAGCGGTTTTGCGGACCGGGTGGCGGGAAGCCGCACTACGAAGGGAGGACTCCCTCATGGTGTACGAGCAGGAGGTCCAGGGAGCGGAACCCGGCTCCGCGGTCCGCAGGCTCTCCGAGCTGGCCGAGCAGTCCGCACGCTGCGCCCCCGCCAGTTGCGGCGCGGTGGCGACCATCGCCGGCGGTGGCTCGGAGCGGCGCGCCACGGCGACCCACCCCGATCTCGCCGCGCTCGCCTCGGTCCAGCTCGCCGTGGACGACGGACCGATCCCGGCCGCGCTCGACCGTGGCGCGCCCGTGGACGCGGAAGACCTGCTGAACGAGGAGCGGTGGCCCGCGTACCGGGCCCTGGCGCTCGATTCCGGCGTACGGGCCAGTGTGACCATCCCCTTCCGCCGTACCGGCATCGAGGTCACCGTCAGTCTCTACAGTTTCCGCCCCGGTTCCCTGGAGCGCGCGGCGTACGGTCCCGTGGGCGTCCTCGGCGAGCAGGTGACCGCCGGGCTGGTCCGCGACCGGCGCTATCGCGAGGCCCTCGCCGAGGTCGACCAGCTGGAGACGGCGCTGCGCTCACGCGCCGCCATCGATCAGGCCAGCGGCATCGTGATGCATGTGCTGCGTTGCGACAGCGCGGAGGCGTTCGCGGTGCTGCGGCAGATGTCCCAGCGGTCGAACCGCAGGCTGTCGGACGTCGCGGAGACGGTCGTCGGGGGTAAGGGGCGTGGCCTGGAAAGCACTCTGGCCCGGCTCGCGGCGCACCCCTAGGATCACCCCTCCCTGTCTCCCGACGTGCGAGGAGTTCCGCGATGAGCGCTGCGACGACCTCTGGGCCCCACCGCTCAGGATGGAGCGGGGTGGACCGCCGAGGCCTGCTGAAACTGCTTGCGGCCACGCCCGTCGCCGCCCAGTGGGCCGCCGCCGCGCCCGCTGCTGCGTCCCCGTCCCCGTCCGGGGCCGCTTCCGCGCCCGGCATCGTCAAGCCGCTTCCGCCCGACGTTTTCACGATCCGCGGCACCAACGCCGAGACCGACGTCGGCGCCTTCGCCGGGACCGGTCGGCTCACCCCCGTCGACCGTTTCTTCGTACGCAACCACACCTCCACGCCGCGGATCGGCGAGGCGGAGTGGAGACTGACCGTGTGGGGCAGCGGGCTGCGCGGCGGCCCGGTCGTTTTCACCTACGGGCAGCTGCGCTCGCTGCCCTCCGTCACCCGCACCGCCTTCCTGGAGTGCGCCGGCAACGGCCGCAGCTACTTCGACACCCAGCAGGGCCGGCCCGTCATCGGCACCCCCTGGACCCTCGGCGCGATCGGCGTCGCACGCTGGAGCGGGGTCCGCCTCGCCGACGTGCTGCGGGTCGCCGGGATCAGTGACCGCGCGGTCGATGTGATGCCGCGCGGCCTGGACGACGAGTTCGTGGCCGGCGGCGCAGGCCTCGGCAGGCCGCGCAGGCCCATGCCGGTCACCAAGGCGATGGACGACGTGATCCTCGCGTACGAGATGAACGGCGAGCCCCTGCCGTACGACCACGGCTTCCCGGTACGCGTCGTCGTGCCGTCCTGGGTCGGTATCGCGTCCATCAAGTGGCTCGGCGACATCGAAGTGAGCGATACGCCGTTGTCCTCGCCCTGGACCACGCAGTTCTACCGGATGTTCGGCGAGGCGTACCCGCCGGAGGGCAGTGCCCCGCTCACCCGGCAGACGATCAAGAGCATTTTCGAGTTCGCGCCGGGCACCGCCTTCGACGCGGGCAGGACCCACCGTCTGACCGGCCGTTCCTGGTCGGCGGCCGCCGCGGTGCGCAAGGTGGAGGTCAGTACGGACGGCGGCGCGCACTGGCGTCCGGCGAAGCTGCGCGACACCCCGCACCGGCACAGCTGGGTGCGCTGGTCGGCGGACTGGCGCCCGCGCCACGCGGGCCCGGCCGAGCTGCTGGCCCGCGCGACGGACGCGGCGGGCAACACGCAGTCGGCCACCTCGGTGCACAACACCCAGGGCTACTTCTTCGACGCGGTCGTACGGCACGGGGTCACCGTGCGGTGAGAGGTGCACGCCGGGGGCGGGCCCCGGTGCGTTCCGGTGGCGCCGGTCCCGGCCGCCGGACGCCCCGCAGGCCCGTTCCGGTGCCCTCTCCGGAGTCGCAGGCCGTCGCCCCGCCGCGGTGAGGGCCCACGGGCGAGCGGCGGAAATCCGGGCCGGTTGGCAGCGCGATCTCGCGGGGCAGACGACCGAGGCCGGGCCCGGGCGCAATCGAGCCCTGCCGGCGACCGAAGGAGGGGCTCCCGGGCTGAGCCCCGCCGGTGCACGCCCCACAAGCGCCGCACGGGAACCACCCGTATAACCGTATACAGGGCCCGGCGATCGGCGTGGAGGTGACCGCATGCAGCGGACGGTCGAGGAAGGGCGCGGCCCCGTCCGGTACGGGCCCGCCGCCCCCGGCCCCGGCCTGCCGGTGCTGCCGGAGCTGTCCGCCGTCCTCGCCGCCGCCGCCGGGCGCACCCACGCCGAACCCCCCGGCGGCGGCCCGGCCCTGTGCGGTGCCGCCGCCGCGTACTGGTGGCGGCGCGGGCTCCACGCCGAGGCGCGGTGCGTGGCGGCCTCCGCCGGCGCACAGCCGCTGCTGTTCGCGCTGATGGCCGCTGTCGGCGGCGACGTGTTGCTGCCGCGGCCCTGCCCCGCCTGGTGGGTGCCGCAGGCCACGATGCTCGGCCGGGCCGCGTACCACGTGCCCACGCCCGCCGAGTGCGGCGGCGTCACCGATCCCTTCGCGCTGCTGGAGACCGTACGACGGGTTCGCGACGAGGGCGGCGATCCGCGCCTGCTGCTGCTCTGCGTCCCCGACGACCCGACCGCCACCGTCGCCCCGCCCGAACTCGTGCACGAGGTCTGCGAGGCGGCGGTCTCCGAGGGCCTGCACATCATCAGCGACGAGACCTGGGGCGACACCTTGCACCGGCCGCAGGAGACGGTGTTCGTCAGCCCCGCCGAGATGTTCCCGGGCCAGGTGACCGTCCTCGCCGACCTGGCGGGGGCCTACACCCCGGCGAGCTGGCCCGTCGCCGTCGCCCGCTGCCCCCTCACCGCGTACGGCGCCGCTCTGCGCGCCAGGACCCTCGATCTGCTGACCGCGATCGGCGCCGTCGTGGCGGGGCCCGTCGCCGAGGCGGCGACGTACGCGCTGGGCGAGCCCGAGCCGGTCGCCGTCAGGCTCAGGACCGCCGCCGCGCTGCACGCGCGCGTGGCCGCCGCCGCACACCGTGCGGTCCTCGCCTCCGGGGCGCTCGCCCGCCCGCCGCACGCGGGCCGCCACCTGTACGCCGACCTCGGTCCGCTGCGTGCCGGCCTCGCCGCCCGCGAGGTCACCGACTCCATGGACCTGGAGGAGTACCTGAGCGCACGGCTCGGCGCCCCGGTCCCCGGCGGCCACCGGTTCGGCGACGAAATGGGCGCGCTGCGCGTGCGGATCGAGACCGCTCCGCTGCTCGGGGCAACCCAGGAGCAGCGTCTGGAGTCCCTCATGGCAGCGGAGCCGCTGGAACTACCGCACGTGGCCCGAGCGTTGAGCACGTTCGGAACGGCCTTCGACGAACTCCGCTGACCCCAAGCCGGTTCACGCCACCGAACGGAGCCCCCCTCGATGACGGAGACGCAAGCGCAGACCGAGCAGCAGATCCCACGCTCCCTCGCCGCCCCCGGCACGCTCTCTCCGCCCCGCCCCCTGGGCGAAATCCGCACCTGGCCCCGGTCGTTCGCCGACCGGCTCACCAGCCCGCTCCCCGGCGTCACGGCGTTCGCCAGACTCGCCCGCGAGGGTGCCCTGCGTCCGGCACCCGAAGGTCTGCGTGACATCACGCTGGTGCCCTTCGAGCCGGGCCCGCTGCCCGCCGCCGACGTCTCCACCCTCGCCGTCACCTGGGCGGGGCACGCCAGTTGGATCGTCCGCACCGGCGGCCTCACGATCCTCACCGACCCTGTCTGGTCGCAGAAGATCCTGGGTACGCCCGCCCGCCTCACCCCCGTCGGCGTCCGCTGGGAGGACCTGCCGCAGGTCGACGCCGTGGTCATCAGCCACAACCACTACGACCATCTGGACGCCCCCACCCTCAAGAGGCTCCCGCACGACACCCCGCTCTTCGTCCCGGCCGGCCTGGCCCGCTGGTGCCGGCGCCGCGGCTTCACCCGCGTCACCGAACTCGACTGGTGGGAGGGTGCCGAACTGGGCGGTGTCCGCTTCGACTTCGTCCCCGCCCACCACTGGAGCAAGCGCTCCCTCACCGACACCTGCCGCTCGCTGTGGGGCGGTTGGGTCATGAGCGACCAACGGGGCCACGGACAGCGCGTGTACTTCGCGGGCGACACGGGCTACGGCCACTGGTTCAAGGAGATCGGTGCCCGCCACCCAGGGATCGACCTGGCGCTGCTCCCCATCGGCGCGTACGAGCCGCGCTGGTGGCTCAGCGACGTACACGCGGATCCGGAAGAGGCCGTGCAGGCGTGCGAGGACCTCGGGGCGGCGCGCATGGCGCCGATGCACTGGGGGACGTTCGTGCTCTCCGCCGAGCCGGTCCTGGAGCCGCTGACCCGGGTACGGTCGGCCTGGGAGGCGGCCGGCCGGGCCCGCGACACGCTGTGGGACCTGCCGATCGGCGGCTCGCGCGTTCTGGAGCCCTGACGGCCCTGAGACGCGGCGTAGCGCGCTGGGCCGCCTCGGCGGCACACCGTGCTCCGGCCGGCGCAGGGGGCTGCCGGCCGCTACGTACGCCGCATCCGGCGCCACACGGCCGGCGTCCCGCTGATCACCAGCGTCAGGGCCACCGCCGCCACCACGCCCTGCCACGGCTCGGGGAAGAGCGATCCGCCGAGGATGCCGATCAGCTGGTACGCCGCCGCCCAGGCGAGACAGGCCGGCACGTCGCCCCGGGCGAACCGGCGCATCGACATCCGTGACAGCAGACACGCCAGCATCACCGGAATCCGGCCGGCCGGAACAAGCCGGGAGAGCACCAGGACCTGGGACCCGTGCTCGTGCAGCTTGCTCCGTGCCTGCTCCAGACGGTCGGGTGCGGCCCGGCCGCGCAGCGCCTCCAGCCAGCGCGAGCCGTTCTTCGAGCGGACCCCGCGCAGGCCGAGCCAGTAGAGACCTATGTCGCCCAGGAACGCGGCGGAGGCCGCCAGCGCGAAGACGACCAGCAGCGCGAACGGGTCGCTGTGATGGAACGCCACCACGGCGGCCGTACTCACCAGTGCCCCGGTAGGCACCACCGGCACCAGCGAACCCAGCAGCACCAGCAGGAACAACGCCGGATAGCCGACCGCCTGCTGGGTCGACTCCGGCGGCACCTGGTCCACCCGGCCCACCACGTCCTGCGCCGTCTCCAGCAGGCCGGAGTGGATCATCGGCGGGCCTCCGGCCGGACACTCTCGCCGTGCCCGAGACGGTGCACCACGACACCCGGAGCGAGCCGCGCCGCATGCCGCGCGAACTCGTCGCCCGGCGAGTGGAACTCGTGCGGCCTGACCCCGTCCATCCCGATCGGCCAGTACGTCCCGTAGTGCACCGGCACGGCCGCGCGCGGCGCGATCCGGGCCAGCGCCTGCGCCGCCCTCCGCGCGTCCAGATGCCCGTGGCCGAGGAAGGGCCCCCAGCCGCCGACCGGCAACAGGGCCACGTCCACGGGCCCCACGGCGTCGGCCATGTCGTCGAAGAGCCCCGTGTCCCCGGCGAAGTACGTACGCGCCTCACCGGTGACGACGTACCCGAGCGCGGGGGCGTGGTGCGGCCCGAACGGCAGCCGCCGCCCGTCGTGCAGCGCCGGAACCGCCCGTACGACCAGATCCTTCACCCGCACCTCCTCGCCCGGCTCCACCTCGGTGAGGGACAGACCCTGAGCGGACAGCCGGCGCAGGGCGGGCACGGCACGCACCGCGCCGCGCGGCACGATCAGTGCGGTGCCGGGCGCGAGCCGGCCCAGCGACGGCAGATGCAGATGGTCGCTGTGCAGGTGGGAGACGAGCACGGCGTCGGCCTCGGTGGCCGCGGGCGGCGGCAGCGCACCACGCCTGCGGCGCAGATGGGCGAGGCGCCGCGCGAAGAGGGGGTCGGTCAGCACCCGGGTCCCGGAGTCCGCGACGGTGCAGGTGGCATGACCCCACCAGGTGATCTCCACCGCCACGAACGGCCTCCTCGCCAGATCCTCGCCCGCCTCGCCGGGGGGCGCCTGCCAGTACGAGCGTAGGCGGTGCCGGGCCGTCCCATCGGAAAAGCGCTTGTGAGCACGTGAAAAGAGCGAGTTGCCCGCCGCTCCTCTCCTTCCCCCTGGGTCTCCCCCTGAGTGCGCCGCGTGCGCCTCCTCGCCGTCGCACAAGCGGAGTAGGGTCTGCGGCGACAACTAGCGTCCCAGGGGGTCGGGTCATGGACGGGATACGAGTGGCGGCCATAGCCAGCCTGACTCCGCTCGAGGAGCTCGACAGTGATCCGTTCCTGGTGGACACCCGCAGTCAGCAGGCGATGTGCGCCCGCTGGGCTGCCGACAAGGGCTACGTCGTCACCCGGCAGCTGCTCTTCTACGGCATGCGCCCGGACCACCGCGCGCTGTGGGCGGACGTCGAGGCGGGCGCCGTCGACCTCTTCGTGGCGCCCAGCGAGCGCGTGCTGGCGCGGGCCGTGACGTCCGTGCGGGAGTTCTCCGCCGAGTGCGAGCGCCGGGGCGTACGCCTCGAGACGGCCGGCCTCGACGAGCCCGCGTACAACGCCGCCATGAAGGCGGGCGTGCACCGGAGACTGTCGATGCCGACGGCCGGTTATGACGGCTGCTGACCGCTACTGAGGCTCCGGCGTACCTCTGACCGCTGCCGTCGTCGATCACCGACGCGCAGGCCCGGGGCACCACGTCCCGCTGTGCCACGCTGGAATGGAAGCGGGCCCCAGGTGCGGCCCGGGACGTGAGGTGGGGACGGCGTGGTCCGACGGCGATGGCGCAGCGCGGGCAGCGCCGTGCTGCGCGTGATCACGGTCTGGGCCGTGTCGACGCTCACGATGCTGGTGCTCGCCGGGATCCTGCCGGACTTCCAGCTCAAGGCGGACGACGGCGACAGCATCACCCGGGTCGCGCTCACCGCCGTCTGGGGCGCGGGCGCGTTCGGCCTGCTCGGCGCGCTGGTCTGGCCCCTGGCCGTACGGGCGCTGCTGCTCGTTCCCGCCCTCGTACTCGGCGTGCTCGTCTTCTTCCTCAACGGCTCGCTGCTGCTCGTCGCGCTCAGCCTCATCCCCGACGGGCGGGGCGAGGCCGACCCCGAGACGGCGGTCGTCGTGGCCGCCGTCATGTCCGCCGTCGCCTCCGCGACCTCCGCCGCCCTCGCGGTACGCGACGACGACGCGTATCAACGCCGGCTCTCCCGGCTCGCCCACCGCCGTGGCAGGCAGGGCGGCGACGACGGACGCAACGGGCTCCCCGGCACGCTCTTCCTCCAGCTCGACGGCGTCGGCCACGACGTGCTGCTCCAGGCGGTCGCCGACGGCCTGATGCCGACCGTCGCGAGCTGGCTCGACGGCGAGGAACCCACGCACCGGCTGACCCCGTGGCGTACGGACTGGTCCAGCCAGACCGGCGCCAGCCAGCTCGGCATACTGCACGGTTCCAACCACGACGTCCCCGCCTTCCGCTGGTACGAGAAGGAGAGCCGGGAGGTCGTCGTCTCCAGCCGCCCCGCCAGCGCGGCCCTGATGCAGCGCCGCGCGATCGCCCGTACCGGGGACGGCGGACTGCTCACCTTCGACGGCGCGAGCCGCGGCAACCTCTTCAGCGGCGGCGCCGACCAGCTCGCCCTCGTCCTGTCGATCGCGGCCCGGCGCGGCAGGTCCAACCGGTCCCGGGCCGGCTACTTCGCGTACTTCTCCGACCCGGCCAACGCCGTACGCACCGCCATCTCCTTCGTTGCCGAAGTCGTCCGGGAGATCGCCCAGTCCACGCGCGCGCGGCTGCGCGGCGACACCCCCCGAGTGAAACGCGGCGGCCTCTACCCCTTCATCCGGGCCTTCGCGACCGTCGTCCAGCGGGACATCGTGGTCGCGGCGGTCCTCGGCGACATGCTCGCCGGACGTACCGCCGTCTACGCCGACCTGGTGGCGTACGACGAAGTGGCGCACCACTCCGGACCGCACAGCACGGACGCGCTGAAGGTACTGGAGCGGCTCGACCGGTCGGTGGAGCTGATAGCGAAGGTCGCCGAGCACGCTCCGCGCGCGTACCGGCTCGTGCTGCTGTCCGACCACGGGCAGAGCCCGGGGGAAACCTTCCAGTCGGCGTACGGGCTCACCCTCGCGAACCTCGTCAGGGCCGGCTGCGGGCTGCCCGTGCCGCGCCGCGCGGCGGGCACCATTAGCGCCTCCGAGGCGCGCGACGCCGTACGGACCGCGCTTCACCGGCCGGTGCCCGACGACGAGGAGGAGCCGGAGCACCCGGAGCCCGGCACCGATCCGGTCGTGCTGGCCTCGGGCAACCTCGGGCTGATCTCCTTCCCCGACGCGGCGGGCCGGGCGACGCGCGAGCAGATCGACCGCCACCACCCGGCGCTGCTGACGACGCTCGCCAACCACCCCGGGATCGGCTTCCTGCTGGTGCGGAGCGAGGAGCACGGGGCGCTGGTGCTCGGCGCCGACGGCGCGGAATTCCGGCTGGACGACGACCGCGACGACGACGGAGACGACGACGGAGACGACAGCGCCGGCGACGAGGGAACCAGCGATCGTGCGGGCGGCACGGGGCCGCTCGCCGTGTTCGGGAAGGGCGCCGCCGACGCCGTACGCAGGACGTCCGGCTTCCCGCACGTCGCCGACATCATGGTGAACTCCTGGCACGATCCGGAGACCGGGCGGGTGCACGCCTTCGAGGAGCAGATCGGCTCGCACGGCGGCCTCGGCGGCGAACAGGCCAGACCCTTCCTCCTTTCCCCCTACACGCTCTCCCCGCCCGTCACCGAGGGGGAGGAGCTGGCAGGCGCGGAGCAGGTGCACGGTGTGCTGCGGCGGTGGCTGCGGGAGTGCCAGGGGCCGCAGGTGCCGCTGGCGGCGGCGGAAGATTCCCAGCCAGAAGTGGAAGCGGAAGGATCTTTTCCGGTTGGTGGGCGCGCCGTACAGGATAAATCAGCCTGATTTGGTGCGCAGTTCCCCGTACCAGAACATGGTCTGGTTTTGGTACGGAGAGAGGCACACCACCCCATGACCACCTTGACCACCCCACCCCCCGAGCTCACAGCGAGCGGCGCCGACGCCCCGAGCAAGCACGCCCGGCGCTTCGGCCTCCCGGTCGCGACCGCCCTGGTCATGGGCAACATCATCGGCGGCGGGATCTTCCTGCTGCCCGCCTCCGTCGCCCCCTTCGGCACCATCAGCCTCGTCGCCTTCGGCATCCTGACCCTCGGCGCGATCGCGCTCGCCCTGGTCTTCGGGCGTCTGGCCGAGAGGCACCCGCAGACGGGCGGCCCGTACGTCTACGCCCGCGAGGCCTTCGGCGACTTCGCCGGCTTCCTCGCCGCCTGGAGCTACTGGATCACCACCTGGGTGTCGAACGCGGCCCTCGCCGTGGCCGCCGTCGGCTACCTCGACGTGCTGATCCCCGTCCACGGCTCGCTCGCCGCCACCCTCACCGCCGCGCTGGCGCTCCAGTGGCTCCCCGCCCTCGCGAACCTGGCTGGCACGCGGTACGTGGGAGCGGTCCAGCTGGTCTCGACGGTGCTGAAGTTCGCGCCCCTGCTGCTGGTCGCCGTCGGCGGCCTCTTCTTCTTCGACGCCTCGAACCTCGGCCCGTTCCAGGCGAGCGGCCAGGGTCCCCTCGGCGCGGTCTCCGCCTCCGCGGCCATCCTTCTCTTCAGTTACCTCGGAGTGGAGTCGGCCGCCGTCAGCGCCGGCGAAGTCCGCGACCCACGACGCAACGTCGGCCGGGCGACGATCCTCGGCACACTCGGCGCCGCGTTCATCTACCTGCTGGGGACGCTCGCGGTCTTCGGCACCGTCGCCCACGACAAGCTGGTCGGCTCCACCGCGCCCTTCTCCGACGCCGTGAACGCCATGTTCGGCGGCTCGTGGGGCGGCACCGCCGTCGCCTGCGCCGCCCTGGTCTCCATGGTCGGCGCGCTGAACGGCTGGACGCTGCTGAGCGCGCAGACGCCGTACGCGGCCGCCAAGGACGGCCTCTTCCCCGCGGTGTTCGCCACGAAGCGGCGCGGTGTCCCGACGGCGGGCGTCCTCGTCACGGCCGTCCTCGCCTCGCTCCTGACCGTCTACAACTACGCGGCGGGCTCCGAGGGCGTCTTCGAGATCCTGGTCCTGGTCACGACGTTCACGGCGACCGTCCCCTACCTCCTGTCGACCGCAGCCCAGATCTACTTCCTCGCCTCGGGCCGCTCGGACCGCGTCAACCGCCCCCGCCTGGTCCGCGACGCGGTCCTCGCCGCCCTGGCCTTCGGCTTCTCGATGTGGCTGGTGGCCGGTTCCGGTTACGCGGCGGTGTACCAGGGCGTGCTGTTCCTCTTCGCGGGCGTCCTGGTCTACGCGTGGATCGCGGCCCGCAAGGCCAGGGCCGACGCCCCGGCCTGACGGGTCTTCGGGCCGGGTGGGACCGCACCCGGCCCCGGCCCGGCCTCAGCCCAGGAGTTCCGCACTGCTCGTCGGCTCCTGCCGGGGCAGGCCATTGAGGCGGTGCCGCTCGATGGAGGAGCGGCGGTACACCTCCTCCCGCACCCGCTGGATCTCGCCGATGGGCCGGTGGTCTTCGCGCGAGCGCCACGGGGTGATCGACGTACCGTCCGCCGCGGCGAGGTTCTCCTCTCCCGAGATGTCCTGGCGGGGGACGGCGATCCGGGCCACCGTGATCCACGGTGAGAGCTGTTCCGGCCACTCCACCGAGGTGTTGTCGACCGGCATGCGCGTCAGATCGGTGTTGAGCTGCACCTGGAGCTCGAAGGAGTGGTCGCGCTCACCTGCCTCCGCCACCAGGGTGTTACGGAACGCCTCACCGTCGGACAGCACGTCGACACCGGTGTGTGCGATGCCCGCCAGTGAGTCCGGCGTGGGGACGGTCCGCACCTTGGCGATGTGATCGCCGTACCGGAAGGCTCCCATGCTGTTGTACGTGTACGAGAAGAGGTTGTTCCGCGGGACCTTGGCGAACGACAGCATCGCGAAGAGCTCGTCCCACAGCCATTCGTCGGCTGTCTCCAACGTGCCCTGGCGGGTGAGGAACTCACCCATCCATGACTTGCGCCGCGCCGGGTCCACCAGCGCGTCGGGGAGTTCGGCGAAGAGCCGCTCGATCACCATGTAGTCGTACGCCGTATTGGCGAAGAACACCCGGTTGTTGATCAGGTTGAGGTCAAAGGTGGCCGCCTCGGCCTCGTCCGTCAGGAGCGACGCGCCGGGCACGCCGAACATCTTGATGCCCATGCCGCAGGCCGCGCCGAGCAGGGAGTCCGCCCGCAGGTGGCCGAGCCCGTTCGAGTAGCGCACGACGGCGTCGTAGGCGGCCGGGGCGGCGAAGATGCCCTGGGCGTACGGCTCGGGCAGTTCACCCACCATGACGGTGGCCTTCACCAGGCCGTACGTCTTGCCGTGTGCCGTGCGGACCGCGCGGCCCACACCCTGGCGCTCGACGGACTCCCGGGTGCGGCGCCCGACATTGCGCACCACTTCGTCGAGTTCGGCCTGGTAGGTGGGGCGCTCGACCGGCGTGTACGACTCGTACCTGACGAAATCCATGACGGCACTCCTTCTTCCGACCCCTGGGGTCTCCTGATGGGCGGCCGGGCGGCCTGCTCAGGGAAAAAGATAGTGCACAACTTAATTGCGCACGATTTAACTGCCTGTGATTGACCCCACGTCGCGACACGTCATCACGTCACAGCCGCCCGTCTCAGCTCAGCCGGTCGACGAGGTCCCGCAGCCGTGTCCTCAGCCCCTCTGCCTCCTCGGCCGACATGCCGTAGCGCTGTCCCATCGCGCCCGGCACCCGCTCGGCCCCGGCCTTCAGCGCCCGGCCCTGCTCGGTCGCCGACACGGTGACCAGCCGCTCGTCGTCCGCCTGCCGCTCCCGCCGCACCAGCCCCGCCGTCTCCAGCCGCTTCAACAGGGGCGAGAGCGTCCCGTAGTCCAGCCCGAGGACGGCGCCCAGCTCCTTCATCGGAACGTCGCCGCGCTCCCAGACCGCCAGCATCACCAAGTACTGCGGATAGGTCAGGCCGAGCTCGGCCAGCACCGGCCGGTACGCGGCCGTCACCGCACGCGATGCGGAGTGCAGCGCGAAGCACAGCTGGTCGTCGATTGCCATGGACCCGGCCGGAGGTCTGATCTCACCCATGTCCCCATTCTCCGTGACCAGCCGGTGCTGTCCGGTCCGGTGGCCCGCACTCGTGGTCCACTGTCCCGGTGGTGTACGTACGCACGGCATCCGTACGGCCGCCTGGCTCACGCACCGGCTTCGAGAACTGGAGGCAGAACACATGACGGCCACGGCCGAGCGCCCCGAGCGGGCTTTCCCCACGCCGAACGGCCTGACCGGCGTAGGCGTTGTTGTCGTCGGCCCCCGCGACCGTGTCCTGCTCGGACTGGGACACGACGGCCGCTGGGAACTGCCCGGCGGCAAGGTCGACGCCGGCGAGAGCTTCGAGGAGGCCGCCGTGCGCGAGCTGGAAGAGGAGACGTCACTGCGCGCCGGAGCCGGCGGCGTCCGCATCGTCGCCGTACTGATGGACGGAGCCCGCGGCGTCACCCGTGTCACGGCCGCGGCGGTGCTGGAGGGCGCCACGGGCACCCCGCGCGTCACCGAACCGCACAAGATCGTGCGGTGGGAGTGGTTCGGGACGGACGAGGTGCCCAAGGACCTCTTCGTGCCGTCGGCGTCCGTACTGCGCACCTGGTGCCCGGAGCTGGACCTCCCGGACGCCCCGGCGCACTGCTATCCGACCGCCCGCTGAACCGGCACCCGGACACCGGCTCCGCCCCCGGCGGTCAGCCGGCCGCGGGGCCCGCGGCCTCGGTGCCCGGCGCTTCGGTGCCCGGCGCCTCGGCGGCGGACGGGTCCAGGATGCGGTTGAGGAAGTTCCGGGTGCGCTCGTGCCGGGGATCACCCACGACCTGCGCCGCCGGCCCCTCCTCCACGATCACCCCGCCGTCCATGAACACGACGCGGTCGGCGACCTCCCGGGCGAAGCTCATCTCGTGGGTGACGACCATCATCGTCATGCCCTCGGAGGCGAGCACCCTCATGACGGCGAGTACGTCGCCGACGAGCTCCGGGTCCAGCGCGGAGGTCGGCTCGTCGAAGAGCATCACCTCGGGCCCCATGGACAGCGCCCGTGCGATGGCGACCCGCTGCTGCTGCCCGCCGGACAGCTGCGCCGGGTAGGCGTCGGCCTTGTCGGCGAGCCCGACGCGCTCCAGGTTCTCCCGGGCCACCTTGGCGGCCTCGGCCTTGCCCCGGCCCAGCACACGCCGCTGGGGCAGGATCAGGTTCTCCGTCACGGTGACGTGCGGGAAGAGGTTGAACTGCTGGAAGACCATGCCGATCCGGCGGCGTACCGCATCGATGTCGACCTCGATGTCGGTGACTTCCGTACCGCCGACGAAGACCTGCCCCGAGCTGGGCTCCTCCAGCAGGTTCACGCAGCGCAGCAGCGTCGACTTGCCGGACCCCGAAGGCCCGATGACGCACACCACGTCGCCACGGGCGACGTCCAGGTCGATGCCGCGCAGGACGTGGTTGTCCCCGAACGACTTGTGCAGACCGCGGATCTCGATCTCGTGCTGTGGCATCTGCTCGTCCTCACTTGGCCTTGTCGGCACGGGCCTCGAGGCGGCGCACCACGAAGCTCAGCGGCACCGTCACGATCAGGTAGCAGAGCCCCGCGACCAGGATCGGGGTGGAGTTGGCGGTCTGGCTGGCCAGGTCCCTGCCGAACTTGGTCAGCTCCCGCTCGTTCAGGGTCACGCCGAGGAACAGCACCAGCGAGGAGTCCTTGAACAGCAGGACGAGTTCGTTCGTGAGCGGCGGGATGACGATGCGGAACGCCTGCGGAATGATCACCGACACCATCGCCCGGGCATGCGAGAAGCCCAGCGAACGCGCGGCCTCCATCTGCCCCTTGGGCACGGCCTGGATGCCCGCCCTGATGGTCTCGGCCATGTAGGCGGCCGCGACCAGACCGAGCCCGAGGGCGACCTTGCCGTACGTACCGCCGGGAATCTCCGTCCCCGGGAACGCCAGCGGCACGGCGACACCCACGAAGATGAAGATCAGCAGGGCGGGCAGGCCGCGGAAGAACTCGATGTAGACGCTCGCGACCCACCGGTAGGGGGCCACGGACGACAGCCGCATCAGTGCGACGACCAGGCCGAGTACGAGCCCGAACGCGAAGCCGGAGAGCGTGTACACCACCGTGTTGCGCAGAGCGGTGGTGATGATCTCCGGGAAGAGCTCGCTGACCAGGTCCTTCTGGGCGAACTGGTTCTGCAGCCGGTCCCAGTCGGCCAGGAGGCCGATCAGGACCAGGACCGCCACGAAGAGGGCGTACTGGATGCCCTGCGAAATACGGCGCCGCTGCCGCCTGGAGAGGCGAGAGGTCACGACTGGACCTTGGGCAGCGGTCCGATCCACTTCTCGTAGAGCTTCTCGTACGTGCCGTCGGCCTTGGCGTCCGTGATGGCCTTGTCGATGGCGGTCTTCAGCTTGGTGTTGCCCTTCTTCACCGAGAACCCGTACTCCTCACCGGTCTCGATGTTCTGACCGAGGACGAACTCGTCGGCGTTCGCCTTGTCCTTCAGCCACCCCTGTACGACGGGGTAGTCGATCACGACGGCGTCGACCTGACCGGTGCGCAGTCCGTTCAGTACGGCGTCCGAACTCTCGAAGGCCACCGGGTCGAAGCCCTTGCTCGTGGCGTAGCTCTCGCCGGTCGTCTCCGCCTGCGCGCCGAGCTTCTTCTTCCCGGACTTGACCTCGTCCAGCGTGGTGACGCCGCTCTTCTTCGTCGCCAGCAGCGCCTGGGTGGCGTCGAAGTACGGGACGGAGAAGTCGACGTTCTTCTCGCGCTCGTCGGTGATGGTCATGCCGGCGGCGGCGAGGTCGCACTCGCCGGAGTTGAGGAACGCGCCGGTCTTGAAGTTCTCGAAGGGCGTGTCGAGGATCTCCTGCTCGACCTCGAGGTTCTTGGCCACGAGGTCGATGAGGGCCACGTCGAAGCCGACGACCTTGCCGTTCTGCTCGGACTGGAACGGCGGGTAGGGCAGGTGCGTGCAGGTGGTCAGCTTGCCCTTCTCGACCACGGGTACGCCGCCCGCGGCCTCGGCGGGCCCTTCGTCGCCCGAGGAACAGCCGACGGCGAGGAACAGCCCGGCCGCGGTGGAACCGGCGATGGCGAGGGTACGGATGCGGCGGGCGCGATGGCCCTTGGCCGTCCTGGACACGGTTGACCTCCATGGGGCGGGGGCGGACGTCGGCGGGGGAACCGAGTCGTCAGCGGTGATCGTAAGCCAGCGACCCGGCCTTCGCGGAACTCTTCTCGACGCCTGGACCATGCCGGTGTCCCATTCCCGTCCTGGCGGGTGTCATGCGCGGCGTGCGGGACCGCCTGGGAACAGCGCAACGCCCGCCCCGACGGCTTCGGGGCGGGCGGAAGTCCGCGGGGTGCGGACTACATGTTGTTCTCGGCGTCGATGAACTGCTGGATGCGCCGGTCGATCGCCGCGGCCTGGGCGCGGGCGCGCTTCGCCGCCTCACGCTCGCCCAGCCGGTCCAGCTTCTCGGCCTTGGTCTTCAGATCGGCGGACTGCTGGCGCAGTTCGTTGATGTTGACGGTGATGGCGCCGCCGCGAGCGGCCATCGTCTGCTGGCCGGTGGACGGAGCGGCGTGAGCGGGCAGAGCCGCGAAGAGAACGCCACCGGTCATCGCGGCGGTCACGGCGATCGTGGAAATACGTCGAAGCATGAGAGCTTCCCCCTGGTGCAGGTTGGTCATTACCTGTCAGTAACTATATATGAAGTGATCTTGTGCTCGCGCTACCTTTCCGCGGCGTCGGCAGCGGTGGCCCGCCTCAGCAGCAGTTCCCGCTCACGCGCGTTCCGCGTCAGGGAAGCCGCCCGCTCGAACTCCGCACGCGCTTCCGCCGCCCGGCCCAGGCGGTCCGGCAGGTTGCCCCGGACGCTCGGCAGCAAGTGGTAGTCCTTGAGGGCAGGTTCGTCCGCCAGGGCGTCCACCAGAGCAAGCGCGGCCGCCGGCCCGTCCGCCATGGAGACGGCGACCGCGCGGTTCAGAGAAGGGGACGCGACACGGGCCGCCCGGTCGGCGCCGTACGGGACCTCGAAGGGGACCCCTGCCTTCGCGAGCGCCCGTTTCGCGCGGACGACGCGCTGGGCGACCGCCGGTTCGGAGGCCAGGAAGGCGCGGGCGATCTCCTGCGTCGTCAGCCCGCCCAGCAGCCGCAGCGTGAGCGCGACCCGCGCCTCCGTCGACAGCACGGGATGGCAGGCGGTGAAATAAGCCGCAGCAGATCGTCGTCGATGTCCTCGGTGTCGGCGGGCTCGGGCGGCGCCGCGTCCTCCAGCGTCCGCCCGACCTCCGCCAGCTTGCGCGCGTAGGTCTCCTTGCGGTGTACGAGATCGATCGCCCGGTGCCTGGCGGTGGCCATGAGCCAGGCGCCCGGTGCCATACGGGGCACGCCACCCCCGGCATTACCTCCGGAGTAATCGACGCTCTCCCGCGAGCCCGGCATCGTTGCCGTTACCGGGGGCCGGGCGGCGCACTCCGTCCGGGCCCCGGGTCACTTCCAGCCCGTACGACCTCGACGGAGGCTGATTCGCCGTGTCCGCAACCATGCTCGCCACTCTTTCCCGGACCACCGACCCGCAGGCGGTGCTGCGCCGCTTCCTCGCGCTCGACGCCCTGGTCACCATCACCAACGGGCTCGTGTACGTCGCCGCCTCCGGCCCTGTCGGACGGCTGCTAGGCGTCGATGCCGGGCTGCTGCTCGCACTGGGGGTGTTCCTGGTGGTGTTCGGCGCCGGTGTCGGGTATCTGGCGTCCCGGCGGGAGCCCGCCGCGTTCCCCGTCAAGGGCGTCATCGAGGCGAACCTGGTGTGGGCGGTGGCGAGTCTCGCCGCGCTCGTGCTCTGGTTCTCGCCGACGACGGCCGGGACGTTCTGGATCCCGATGCAGGCCGCGACCGTCGCCGGCTTCGCCGGGCTGCAGCACCTCGCGCTGCGCGCCCGGGGGTGAGTGGCTCAGAGGGCCAGCGACTGGAGGTACTTGACCGTCGCCGGGTCGGCCGGGAGGAACGTCTCGATGGCCAGCTCGGCGACCGTCACGTCCATCGGCGTATTGAACGTCGAGATCGAGGAAACGAACGACAGCACCCGGCCGTCGTGCTCGATCTGGAGCGGCAGCGCGAAGTAGGGGTACGGCGGATCCTCCGGGCGCCGCGCGTCCGCCGCCTCCGGCTCCGGTACGGGATAGGCCGACACCTCGTCGTACACCGCGCGCAACGCCTCCGACCTGGCCAGCCCGATCTGGCGCTCCATCTGGGCCTTGAGGTGCCCGCGCCACTCCCGCAGATTGCGGATCCGCGGGGCGAGTCCCTCCGGGTGGAGGGTGATCCGCATCGCGTTCAGCGGGGGCGTGAGGAGGTGCTCGGGCAGGCCGTCGAGCAGCATCGCGATCCCGCGATTCGCGGCGACCACGGTGTACGAACCGTCGACGACCAGGGCGGGGTACGGCTCGTAGCCCGCCAGCAGCCGCTCGATGCCCTCGCGCAGGGCGCCGAGCGCCGGGTCGTCGAGCGACGTCTCGGCGAACCGGGGGGCGTATCCCGCCGCCAGCAGAAGGGCGTTGCGCTCGCGCACCGGTACGTCGAGGTGTTCGGCCAGGCGCAGCACCATCTCCTGGCTCGGACGTGACCTGCCCGTCTCGATGAAGCTGATGTGCCGGGCGGACGAATCGGCGCGCAGCGCCAGCTCCAGCTGGCTCAGCCGGCGCTGCTCCCGCCAGCCGCGCACCAGCGCACCCACACCCTTGTCGACTGCGACAGTTGTCATGGGTCAAGACGGTAACCGACCCGTGGGCAAGGTGAATTGACCAACCGGTGGCACGGGGAGCGCCCGACACCCGGCCGAGGGATCGCACCGCGGCGCCCCTGCACGTGTACCGGGGGGCGCCTGCCTGCCGAGGACCGCCGAGCACCGCGGATCAACCCCGAGGAGAATTCACGGCGCCGCCTGAGCGCCGATTCCGGCCGGAAGGTGGGAGGCTGATCTGCGACACCGCATCTTGGAGGGAGCTTCGCCATGGCCACTGAGCCGCTGTCGCAGAAGGAGATCGAGGACCGTCTCCGCGAACTCCCCGGCTGGTCGCTGGACGACAACCGGATCGCCCGCACGTACCGGCTCGGCACGCACTTCGCCGCCGCCGCGCTGGTCGTCCACGTGGCCGGGATCCAGGACGAACTGGACCACCACTCGGACCTGACACTCGGGTACAACACCGTGGCGCTCACCGTGAACACCCACAGCGCGGGAGGTGCCGTCACCGACCTCGACTTCGAGCTCGCGCGCCGGGTCGAGGACATCGCCCCGGGGCACGGAGCGAGCTGAGCTCCGTACGGTGCTGGACTACGACGCCGTCGGGTCGGCCCCCTGGGGACGGGAGCGGCGGGCGTGCTCGCGGACGTCCGCCGGCTGCCGCTCGCCGCCGGGTCCGTCGACGCGGTGAGCGAACTCCATGATCCGGTTGGCGAACCGGGCGCGCTATGCCACCGGGGCGACCTGATCGCCGAACGCCCCTCGGCCGTCCCACGCGCCGGCCGCTGCCGCCTCCCGCGCGAAGTCGGTGAAGTCCCTGGGCGCGCGGCCCAGCACGCGCTCGACCCCGTCCGTCACCGACGCGTTGTGGCCGTCGAGCAGCGTCGTGAACAGCCCGGCGAGCCACTCGGCCTCCGGCTCCGGCATCCCGTACTGCTGAAGGAGCCCGGCGTACTCGGGACCGGACACCGGCACGTACCGCACGTCGCGGCCCGCCGCCTTCGAGATCTCGGCCGCCACCTCGTCGAAGGTGAGCAGCCGGGGGCCCGTCAGCTCGTGCACCAGACCGGCGTGCCCGTCCCGTGTGAGCACCGAGACCACGACGTCCGCCAGATCGTCGACGTGCACCCACGGCTCCGCCGTCCGCCCTCCCGGGAAGGCGACCTCACCGGCGACCACGCCCTCGGCCATGGCGCCCTCGCTGAAATTCTGGGCGAAGAAACTGCTGCGTACGACGGTCAGTTCGGCGCCCGACGCGCGCAGTGCCTCCTCGGCGGCGACCGCCTCGGGCTCACCGCGCCCCGACAGCAGCACCAGCCGCCGCACTCCGTTCTCGTGAGCGATCCGTCCGAACGTCCGCACCGCGTCCACCGCCCCGGGAGCGGCCAGGTCCGGGTAGTACGACACATACGCGGCGTCCGCGCCCCGCAGTGCCGGGCCCCACGTCGACCCGTCCTCCCAGTCGAACCGCACCTCGCCCCTCCGCGACCCCGCCCGCACCGTCACACCGAGGGCGGTCAGCCGCTCGACGACCCGGTGGCCGGTCTTGCCCGTACCGTTCGTCACCAACACCGTTTCCTGCTTCTTGTCTTCTGTCATGCCTCAAGGTTCGCGGCGCGCGCCTGGACGGGCCATGCTGCAGAGGCTCAACTCCATGCGTCTGCGTCCAAGCCGACGTGCGGCCGTCCTAGGCTGGACCCATGGACGTACTCGCGGGTCTGCTCGACGGGCCGCGCGCCCGGGGCGCCTTCCTCCTCCGGGCCGTGCTGAACCCGCCCTGGGCGGTGCGGATCGAGGACCGGGCGCCGCTCTCGCTGATGTGCATGAGCCGCGGCAACGCCTGGGTGATCCCCGACGCCGGTGACCCGGTGCTGCTGCGCCCCGGTGACGTGGCCATCGCGCGCGGCCCCGACCCGTACACCTGCGCCGACGATCCGGCGAGCCCGACGCGGGCCGTGATCGGGCCCGGCGGGGTGTGCGGCACGCTCCAGGGGGAGCCGCTGTCCGAGACGATGCATCTCGGCGTACGGACGTGGGGCGACAGCCCGGACGGCGCTTCGGCGATGCTCATCGGCACGTACCGGATGGCGGGCGAGGTCAGCGGGCGACTGCTCGACGCGCTGCCGCCGCTCGTTCATCTGCCCGCCGAGCTGTGGAACTGCCCGCTGATGCCGGCCCTGGACGACGAGATCAGCAGGGACGAACCGGGGCAGAGCGTGATGCTGGACCGGCTGCTCGACCTGCTGCTGATCGCGACGCTGCGGTCGTGGTTCTCGCGCCCCGAGGCGGCGGCACCCGCCTGGTACCTGGCGATGGGGGACCCGGTGGTCGGCCGGGCCCTGCGGCTGATGCAGAACGACCCCGCCCACCCGTGGACGGTCGCCGGCCTCGCCGCGAAGGCCGGGGTCTCGCGGGCGGGTCTCGCCCGGCGCTTCACCGAGCTGGTGGGGGAGCCGCCCATGGCGTACCTCACGGGATGGCGGCTGGCGCTCGCCGCGGATCTGCTGCGGGAGACGGAAGCCACGGTGGGGGCGGTGGCGCGCCAGGTCGGCTACAGCGGGTCCTTCGCGCTGAGCGCGGCCTTCAAACGGGTGCGCGGGGTCAGCCCGCAGGAGTTCCGCAGGGGCGGCGCTTTGCCGGAACGGCAAGAACGTTCGCCAGCAGAGCGGTCCGGCGAGAAAGTGGACGTATGACCCACAGCCACAGCACCCATGACACGCACAGCCACGACCACAGCCACCACGGCACCGACTTCGACTGGGACGCGCTCGGCACACACCTGGAGCACGAGGCCCAGGTGCACCGCCCCGTGTACGAGCAGGCCGCGGCGTGGATCGCCGAGCGCTTCCGGGGGCCGCAGGGCGTACGCCGCATCCTGGACATCGGCAGCGGCCCCGGACTCATCACCTGCATGCTCGCCGAGGCGTTCCCGGACGCGGAGGTCGTGGCCGTGGACAGTTCGCCGGCACTGCTCGAGCGCGCCCGGGCGCGGGCGGAGCGGTCCGGTCTGGGGGAGAGGGTACGTACCGTAGTGGCCGAAGTCCCGGACGAGCTCGGCTCGTTGGGCGACGCCGACCTGGTCTGGGCCGCCAATTCCCTGCACCATGTCGGCGATCAGCGCGCGGCCCTCACCAGCTTCGCCGGGCTGCTGCGCCCCGGCGGGACCGTGGCCCTGTTCGAGGGCGGGCTGTCGCCGCGTCACCTGCCCCGCGACATCGGGATCGGCAGGCCGGGCCTGGAGGCCCGGCTGGAGGTCGCGTGGACCGAGCGGTTCACGCAGATGCGGGAGGAACTGCCCGGCGCGAAGTCCGAGGTGGAGGACTGGAGTGCGCTGCTGGCCGCCGCCGGGCTGACTCCGGGCGGCAGCCGCTCCTTCCTGCTCGACCTGCCGGCGCCACTGCCGGACGCGGCGCGCGAGCTGGTCGTCGAGACCTTCGCGCGGCAGCGGGAGGTGTTCGCGGACCGGCTGACGGCCGACGACGTGTCGACGCTGGAGCGACTGCTGGACCGGCAGGACGCGGCGGGGCTCGCCCAGCGCCCCGACGTGTTCCTGCTGCGGGCGCGCACCGTGCACATCGCGCACCGCGCCTGACGCACGACCCGGCTAGAGGTTGATCACCGGCTCCAACTGCCACCACTGGGCGGGGGAGTCGGTGTCCTCCCACTGCTGCACGTTCGCGCCGTCGTCCATGCTGCCGTCCGCGACTTCGAGCAGCAGCCCGCTGACGTAACTGATCAGGGTGACCGTTCCCGGCGCGTCGAGGTGCTGCTCGACGATCCACTCCTGGGCGCCGAAGTTGTTGGCCTTCCACTGCTGGACGTTGGCGCCGTTCTCGGTGGAGGCCCCGGCCACGTCGAGCCGCTTGCCGCTGGCGGCGTTCACCAGGTGGTAGAGGCCGCCGCCGCTGTGCACCGCGGACACCTCCCACTGCTGCGCCGGGGCGCCGCTGTCCTTGCCCTGCTGGACGTTGGCGCCGCTGCCCTTGTGGCCGCCGTACACCTCGAGCAACAGCCCACTGCCGACATTGCGCAGCCGGTACGGGCCTTCCTCGATGGGCTGGGGCTGCGACATTCCTTGCTCCTTCAGCTGGTGGGGGCGTCGAGGACGGCGGTCCGCAGTCCCGGGAAGCGGTGGTCGAGTCCGTCGCGGCCCAGTTCGACGGCTGTGCAGCGGCCCACCTTGTGGTCGCGGGTGATGCCGGACTCGCGCAGAACCCGCCAATGGTGGGTTGCGGTGGCCTTGGTGACTGCGAGGGGGAGGCTGCCGCAGGTGCGTTCGCCGACGGAGGCGGCGAGCTCCCGGACGATGCCGAGGCGGACCGGGTTGCCCAGCGCGGCGAGGACGTCCTCGATCGGCAGCTGGTCGCGGTCGGGGTGGTACGTGGCCATGGGGGCGATTGTATGACGGACCTCGTACTGACCGATTTGCCCGCTCGGGAGTCGACCGTACGGCGGGGGCATCGCCTCCGAGCCGGCCAGGGCGGGTCACAAGGTGTCCCTGTTCGACATCGACCCCTCGGTGGCCGGCCCGGCCGAGGAGCGCGGCGGGACGCCCACCGTCGGCTCGCTCCCCGAGCCGGCCGACCTCGCCCGCCTGGTCTCGGGGGACGCGGCGTACGTCAACGGGGAGAGCATCGGCATCGAGGGCGGCGCGGCGCGCTCGCTCCGACCCGCTCACGGCGAACGGCGCCAACCGGAGGAAGCCGGTTGGCGCCGTCTTCGGCCTCTTCGCCGTTCTGGCCGCGTCGCGCGGCCGGAGGCCGGGCGTCGGACGTCAGGCGCAGTACGTCAGGCGCCGGAGTCGAAGGTCGCAGGGTCGGGACCCAGACGCTTGCCCTCGTCGAGCGCGGCGAAGGCCGCCAGGTCGTCGGCGTCCAGCTCGAAGTCGAACACGTCGAGGTTCTCCGCGATCCGCGACGGCGTCACGGACTTGGGGATCACGACGTTCCCGGTCTGGAGGTGCCAGCGCAGCACCGCCTGGGCCGGGGTCTTGCCGTGCTTGCGCGCGACGGCGACGACCGTCGGTACCTGGAGCAGGCCCTTGCCCTGGCCGAGCGGCGACCAGGCCTCGGTCGCGATGCCGTGCTGCGCGTGGAAGGCACGGGACTGCGCCTGCTGAAGCTGCGGGTGGAGCTCGATCTGGTTGACGACCGGGACGACCGAGGTCTCACCGATCAGGCGCTCCAGGTGCTCCGGAAGGAAGTTGGAGACGCCGATCGCCCGGGCGCGGCCGTCCGCGTAGATCTTCTCGAAGGCCCTGTACGTGTCCACGTACGCGTCCTTGACGGGCAGCGGCCAGTGGATCAGGTAGAGGTCGACGTAGTCCAGGCCGAGCTTCGCCAGCGAATCGTCGAAGGCGCGCAGCGTGGAGTCGAACCCCTGCTCGGAATTCCAGAGCTTCGTCGTGACGAACAGCTCGTCGCGAGCGACTCCGGAGGCGGCGATGGCCTTTCCGGTGCCGGTCTCGTTCTCGTAGATCGCGGCCGTGTCGATGGATCGGTACCCGGCCTGGATGGCGGTGCCGACAGCCTTCTCGGCCTCGTCGTCAGGCACCTGCCAGACGCCGAAGCCGAGCTGGGGCATCTCGACGCCGTTGTTCAGGGTGAGGGAGGGGGCCTTGCTCACGAGCGATCGATCCTTACGTCGTCGGTTGGTACTCCCAGCGTCAACGATCAGGGGGCCCGGCGCATTCCCGCGACCGTGCCGAGATACGCGTCACGGACAGCGGGGTCCTGCCGCACCTCGGTGGCGCCGCCCTCGGCGAGAACCGCGCCGAGGTCGAGGACGACGACACGGGAGCAGAGCTCCATCACGAAGGCGACATCGTGTTCCACGAGCAGCACGGCGCAGTTCTCCTCGGCTGCCAACCGCCTTATGACGTCGGCAAGTTGCCGGGCCTCCTCCCGTGACATGCCGGACGCGGGCTCGTCGAGCAGCAGGACGCGGGGCAGGTCGGCCACGGCGCGGGCCAGTTCGGCCATCCGGGCGCGGCCGACGGGGAGCGCCCCGGCGTACTGCCCGGCCAGCGCGTCGAGTCCGCACGAGCGCAGAACGGCGGTGGCGCGGTCGCGGCGCGCGGCCTCACGGGTACGCCGGGCGGGCGACGCCAGCAGATCGGCGGCCAGGCCGCCACCGCCGCCGCGCCACTCCTGGGCGACCAGGAGGTGTTCGGCGACGGTCAGCGGGCCGAAGAGCTGCCGGCGCTGGAACGTGCGGCGCATGCCGTGACGGGCGCGCCACACGGGGGAGCGGCGGGTGATGTCCGTACCGTCGAGGAGGACGCGGCCGGTGTCGGGGCGGCGGATGCCGGACAGGACGTCGAACAGGGTCGTCTTGCCCGCTCCGTTCGGGCCGATGAGGCCGCACACCTCGCCGGGGCGGACGCCGATGCGCACGCCGTCCAGGGCGGTGACGCCCCCGAAGCGGACACCGATGCCGGCTGCCTCGAGTACGTATGTGTCGCTGCTGGGCCCGTTCATGGGGGTGACACCTCCGCCGCGTCGCCGTTCCCTGCCCCTGCCCCTGCCCCTGTCCCGATGCCCAGGTACGCCTCGGTGAGCCGGTCGGCCTCCACGTCCTCGCGCGGCCCGCACCAGGAGACGCGTCCCTGCGCCAGGTACGCCACGGTGTCGGCGATGCCGAGCACCTCGGCGGCCTTCTCCTCCACCAGCAGCAGAGCGGTGCCCGCCTCGCGCAACTCCGTGAGCAGGCGGAACACCTCGTCCACGACGCGCGGCGCGAGGCCGAGCGACGGCTCGTCGGCGACGAGTACGGCCGGCGGGAGCTGGAGCAGCGGCGCGAGGGCCAGCATCTGCTGCTCCCCTCCGGACAGCGAACCGGCGGGGACGTTGCGCCGCCGGCCGGCGAGAGCGGGGAAACGTTCGTACACGGCCTCGCGGGCGGACGGGTCGGGGAGTCGGAGGGCGAGGTTCTCCTCGATGGAGAGTGAGGGGAAGATCCCGCGCCCCTCGGGCGCGAGGACGACCCCCGCGCGCGAACGCCGTACCGCGCCGTCCCGGGTGGCGTCGCGGTCGCCGACGCGGACGGCGCCGGCGGTGGGGGCGAGCAGCCCGGCGGCGACCTGGCAAGTGGTCGTCTTTCCGGCCCCGTTGGGCCCGAGGAGGGCGACAATCTCCCCTGCCCGTACGGTCAGATCGACCCCGTGCAGAACGGAAGCCCCGTCGTATCCGGCCCGCACCCCGCGCAGCGAGAGCGCGGGGGCGGTCCTTCCCGTCCCCGTCGCGCCGACGGACGGGCTTCCGCCCGGCCGTTGCCCGCGCCGGAACCCGTCGAAGCCGTCGACTGCCCGTGCCACACGCCCACGGCGCACGGCCGGTACGTCGTCGGACGCGCCTTCGGACGGTGGGACGGCGGGGGTGCCGGCCGGTCGCGCCGTGCCGTCAGGAGCCGGGAAGGCGCGAGGCGCGGGAAGCAGCCCGCCACCACCGGCCCCCGAACCCGGAGCGGGCGCCGCACCCCGCCCCGCCCCGGGCCCGGCATCCGGCGCCGTTGCACACGGTGACGGGCCTGGCCGGGCGGGGCCCGCACCGGCAACGGGTGCCGGCCCCGCCGCGTCCAGACCCGCGCCCGGTGTCACGCCCGGCTGCGTGGGGCTCGCGCCCGGTGTCGCGTCGCTCGCCGTCCCCCGTGTGTCATGTGTCCGCCCAGCCGCCTGCGCGCCAACCCTCGCGCCGCCCCGCGCACCAGCCGTCGGGTTCGCCGCCACCGCTGCCGCCGTCCGTCTCCGGTGCCTCCGTACCGAGACCGCCGCGCAGTAGCCGTCCGGGTCGTTCGCCAGGGCCAGGCCGGCCAGGCCGAAGAGGATGACGGGCAGCTGGGCCGACTCCGTGACGTACTCCGCGAACAGGTGCGGGACCAGGGCGAAGACGAGCCCGGCCACCACCGCGAACTGCGGCCGCCGCACGCCCGCCGCGACCACCACCGCCAGCCAGATCAGCCCCGTCATCGCGGTGAAGTCTGTAGCCGTGACGCGGGTGTTGTACGACGCCAGCATCACACCCCCGAACCCCGCGATCCCCGCGGACAGCGTGAACAGCGTCAGCTTCGTGCGGATCACCGAGACACCCGATGCCAGCGCCGCCTCGGGAGCCGACCGTACCGCCAGCATCGCCCGCCCCGACGCCGAGTTCCGCAGCGCGCTCAGCGAGGCCACCGCGGCCGTCACCAGCACGACCAGCGCCACGCCCAGTGCCCGGTCGTCGGACAGGTCCACGGGGCCGACCACCGGGCGCGGGATCTCCCACCCCGTGTCACCGTTCCTCAGCCACCGCAGCTGGAACAGGACCTGGTCGGCCAGGAAGGCGAGGGCCAGCGTCGCCAGTGCCAGCGAGCGGCCGCCCAGGCGCAGCGCGGGAAGGGCCACCAGTGCCCCCAGTACCGCCGCACCGCAGGTTCCCACCAGCGCGGCTGCCGCGAACGGCCAGCCGTGGCTCATCAGCAGCCCGGCGACCAGCGCCGCGCACGTCACGAATGTGGCCTGCGCCAGGCTGACCATCGCGCCGAGCCCCGTCACGACCGTGAAGGAGATGAAGACGAGCGAGATCGCGAGCCCCTGCGCGAGCATCCCGCTCCAGAACGGCGTCGTGACCGTATAGAAGGCCACCGCCATCAGTACCGCGCCCGCCGCCCACGGCCCCCACCGCCGTCCCCACGACCGCCCCGCCAGGTAGTCGACCGGCGGTGTGTCCACCGCCGACATTCCTGCCGCGCGCCGCCGACGCGTCATGACCAGCAGTCCCGCGAAGAGGATCAGGAAGGGGACCGCCGTACGGAATCCGGTGATGCCGTCGGCGAAGGACGCGTACCCCGCCGTGAGGTTCTGCAGTACGCCCAGCCCCAGCCCGCCCGCGAACGCCAGCGGGACGGACGCGAACCGCCCCAGCACCGCGGCCGTCGCCGACACGAACAGAAACAGGGTGTAGTCGTGGGCGGAGAGCCCGAGCAGCGGCGTGGCCAGGACGCCGGCGAGACCCGCCAGCCCCGAGGACAGCATCCACGCGACCGACGACAGCCGGTCCGCGCTGATGCCGCGCAGCTCCACCAGCGTGCGGTTGTCGACGGCGGCCCGTAGCCGTAGCCCGAGCCGGGTGTGCCGCATCAGCACCCACAGCCCCACCGCCACCACGGCCGTCGCGAGCCACGTGATCAGCTGGTCGGAGTCGATCCCGACACCGTCCGCGAGCTGCCACGACGCGGCCGGGCTCGGCCCGACCCCCGGCAGCCCGAACTGGTTCTCCGCGGGCAGCACCGGAGCCCCCGCGTCCGCCAGCAGCTCCACCACCCACAGCCCCGCCGCCGGCAGCGCGACGAGCAGTCCGACGGTCGCCACGATCTGCGCTGTCTCGCCGACCCGCGCGAGCTTGCGGAACATCAGCCGGTCGAGCCCCCACCCGAGCCCCGGTGCGACGCCGCACACGAGCAGCACCGCCGTCGGCAGGGCCGGCCATCCGAACCCCGAGTGCAGTTCGTAGAACGCGAGCGCGCACAGATAGGCGGTCGCGCCGTGCGCGAAGTTGAAGAGCCCGGAAGCGGAGTACGAGAGGACAAGTCCCGTGGCCAGCAGCGCGTACAGCGCACCCGAGACCAGCCCGCTCAGCACGAAACCCAGCAGATCACCCATGCGGGAAGCCCACCCCTACCCGAAGGGGACGGGCGGATAGCACCTGAACGGCGACGACACCTCGTACTGCCCGTCCTTCAGCCGCACCAGCGCCCCGCAGCCGAAGCTCTCCCGCTGTCCCTTCGGCTCGCTCCGGTCACCCACCAGCGTCCCGCTGTCCGAGAACGACGACGCCGCTTTCTGGAAGGACTCGACGGTCAGGTTCCTGCCCGCCTTCTGCGCGATGGCGAGGAAGAGATCGGCCGACATGTATCCGGTGACCATGTGCATGTTCAGGGGCACATCCCTGCCGCCGGCCGCCTTCCTGATGTCCTCCTTGAACTGCCGCATCCCCGCACTGTCCGACTCGAACGGCTCGAACTGCACCAGCACATGCACCCCGTCCAGCGCCTGGCGCGTCGCGTCCTTGGCCAGCAGCCCCGGGTCGTAGTCGGTCGGGTCCGACAGCACGCCCTTGAAGCCGCCGCGCTTGAGCGTCGTGAACAGGCCGATGTTGTACGGCGTCTGCATCACGGAGATCACGACGTCCGGTGCCTTCCCGCCGTCGCTGCGCAGGATCTCCTTGGTGTACGCAGACCAGTCGCTCGGCACCGAAGTCGCCGGCACCACGGCCTTGGCGTACGACACCTCGTAGCCGGCCGCCCTGAAGCCCTGCGTGAAGGTACGGATGCCGAACTTGCCGGCGTCGTTGTCATTGGCGAGCAGCGCCACCGATCTGCCCCTGGTCCCGCCGAGCAGGTTGGCGAGCCCCTCGGGCCAGGTCTGGTTGAGGGTGCCTCCGGGCGTGGGGACGAGGCACCCGTTGAAGCCGTAGATGTGCTTCGGCCCGCAGAACGAAGGCAGCGTGCCCCAGCCGAACGTCGGCACCTTCTGCTGCTCCAGGAAGTCGGCGCCCGAGAAGGTCACCGAACTCATCGGGGCGATGGCGAAGACCTTCTCCCGCTGGACGAGCTTCCGCGCCGCCGCCAGGTTCTTCGCGGGGTCCTGCCCGTCGTCCTCCGCCGCCAGGTAGTCGATCTTCCGCCCGTTGACACCGCCCTCCGCGTTCGCCCGGTCGTAACGGGCCTTCGCGCCGAGGTCGGTGTCCTTCTTGGAGTACCCGCTCGCGGTGGTCATGGAGACGATGCCGCCGACCTTGACCGTACCGGCGCTCACTCCGCGTACGGAGCCGCCGTCCTTCCCCGTGGCGTCGTCGCCGGAGGCGCCGGTCGACGCGGAGTTGCAGGCGGTGGCGAACAGCAGCGCTGCGGCAGCTGCGGCGATGGTGCGGATCGGTCGCGACACAGTGGGCCCCTCCCGTGGGATGCCCGCATTCTGTGAGTGACCTGACGAACCGTCAATAACTGACGCACAGAAAAATGACGACCCGTCAGAACTCTACGGAATCCGTACCCGCGTCACCGGTAGAGCGCGTCGACCTCCACCTTGTACGCCGCCTCGATCGCCTTGCGCTTCAGCTTGAGGGAGGGCGTCAGCAGCCCGTGCTCCTCGCTGAACTGGTGGGCCAGTATCCGGAACGTGCGGATCGACTCCGCCTGCGAGACCAGCGTGTTCGCGGCCACCACCGCACGCCGCACCTCCATCTCCAGATCCGGGTCCCGCACCAGGTCGGCCGAGCTCAGGGGCGGCTTGTCGCGCATCTGGAGCCAGTGGTCCACGGCCTCCTGGTCGAGCGTGATGAGCGCTGCGATGTACGGCCTGTCATTGCCGACGACGATGCACTGGGCCACCAGTGGATGCGACCGGATCCGCTCCTCGAGCCCCGTCGGCGACACGCTCTTGCCGCCCGACGTCACCAGGATCTCCTTCTTCCGTCCCGTGATCGTCAGATAGCCGTCCTCGTCCAGCGCGCCGATGTCGCCTGTGGCCAGCCAGCCGTCGTGCAGAACGGCGTCGGTGGACTTGGGGTTGTTCAGGTAACCCGAGAAGATCTGGCCGCCGTGCAGCCAGATCTCACCGTCGTCGGCGATGTGCACGGTGGTGCCCGGGAGCGGCAGCCCCACCGTGCCGAAGCGGGTGCGCTCGGGCGGATTGGCGGTCGCGGCCGCCGTCGACTCGGTCAGCCCGTACCCCTCGAAGATCGTCACGCCGGCGCCCGCGAAGAACAGGCCGAGCCGCCGCTCCATCGCCGAACCGCCGGACATCGCGTGCCGCACCCGCCCGCCCATGGCCTCGCGCACCTTCGCGTACACGGCCTTCTCGAAGAACTGGTGCTGGAGCCGCAGCGCGGCGGAAGGCCCGGGTCCGGTGCCGAACGCGCGGTGCTCCTGCGCCTCGGCGTACCGCACCGCCACCTCGACGGCCTTGTCGAAGGCTCCGGCCTTCCCGTCCGCCTCCGCCTTGCGCCGCGCCCCGCTGAAGACCTTCTCGAAGATGTACGGCACGGCCAGGATGAACGTCGGCCGAAACATCACCAGATCGGGCATCAGCGCATGCGCCGCCAGCACCGGCTGATGCCCCAGCTTGACCCCGCCGCGCACCGCCGCGACCTCGACCATCCGCCCGAAGACATGCGCGAGCGGCAGGAACAGCAGCGTGGCCGGCTCGTCGCCCGGCTTGGAGTGGAACACCGACTCCCAGCGGGCCAGCACGGTGTCGGTCTCGTACATGAAATTGGCGTGCGTGAGCACACAGCCCTTGGGCCGCCCCGTGGTCCCCGATGTGTAGATCACGGTCGCCACGGAATCCGGCGTGACCGCGCGCCGGTGGCGGTGCACGACGTCGTCGTCGATGTGCGTGCCCGCCTGCACGAGCTCGGCCTCCGCGCCCGCGTCGAGCTGCCACAGCCGCTTGAGCATCGGCAGCCGGTCGACGACCGAGCCGATGGTCATCGCGTGGTCCTCGTGCTCGACCACGCAGGCCGTGACCCCGGCGTCGTACAGGGTCCAGAAGACCTGGTCGGCGGAGGCGGTGGGATAGATCGGCACGGGCTGAGCCCCGACCGTCCACAACGCGAAGTCGAAGAGGGTCCACTCGTAGCGGGTACGGGACATGATCGCGACCCGGTCGCCGAACCGTACGCCGTGGGCCAGCAGCCCCTTGGCGACGGCCAGAACCTCGTCACGGAACCGGCCCGCCGACACGTGGTGCCAGAGCCCGTCCTGGCCCTTGCGCCCGAGTACGACGCGGTGCGGGTCCTGCTCGGCGTGATCGAAGACGACGTCCGCCAGCCCGCCGACCTGAGGCGCCGTCGCCATGGGTGGGACAGTGAACTCGCGCAATGACCTGCTCCTTGTGACGCTCCGCACAGCGCCGTGACGCTACCCCAAGGTTTCTGAACGCGGCAGGGGGTCGCGGAATCCGAATTACTGTGCATATGCACAGCTCAACAGGTGAAATGCGGTCACAGGGGGAAGGTGCGGGCGCACTCCTGACCGTGGAGTAAGTAAGGCGCGCGGGAATCTCCACGGAATCTGTACGTGTACTACGCATTATTCAGGCGGTCAGCTCCGAAGCGTCACCGTCGTCCGCCCGGCGGCCGGTGCAGCCGGTCGCCGCCCGCGAGGATCGCCGCGGCCAGCGCGTCCGCCGCGTCCTGGGCGGCGGCCCGCCGGCGGCCGTGCAGCAGCACGAAGTCCACCTCGCCGAGATCCGGCAGGCCCGCCTTCGCGGGTACGGGCGCCAGACCCGGCGGGATCAGGCCCCGGGTGTGAGGCATGACGCCCAGGCCCGCGCGGGCCGCCGCGATCAGTCCGCTGAGGCTGCCGCTCGTACAGGCGATGCGCCAGGGACGGCCGTCCTCCTCCAGGACATCGAGGGCGCGGGCCCGGGTGATGCCGGGCGGCGGAAAGACGATCAGTGGCACCGGGCGGCCGGGATCGAGACGCAGCGACGGCGCGCCGATCCACGTGAGCGTCGACTGCCACACCAGCTCGCCGTGGGTGTCGCCGGGCCGCCGCTTGGCCAGGACCAGGTCGAGCCGGCCGGCTTCCAGCTGGCGGTGCAGGGTGCCGGAGAGTTCGACGGTCAGCTCCAGATCGACCTCGGGATTCTCGCGGCGGAACGACTCCAGGATCTCGGGCAGCCGGGTCAGCACGAAGTCCTCGGAGGCGCCGAAGCGCAGCCGTCCCCGCAGCCGGGTCCCGGTGAAGAAGGCAGCGGCCCGCTCGTGGGCGCGCAGGATCGTACGGGCGAAACCGAGCATCGCCTCGCCGTCCTCGGTGAGCTCCACGCGGTGCGTGTCGCGGGTGAAGAGCCGACGCCCGGTCGCCTCCTCCAGCCGGCGCACGTGCTGGCTCACCGTGGACTGACGCACCCCGAGGCGGCGGGCGGCCTGCGTGAAGCTCAGCGTCTGGGCGACGGCGAGGAACGTACGGAGCTGGGCAGGGTCGTACATGCGGCGAGCGTAGCGCGCGGTCATCACGGATCGCGATGGCAGTGAGTTCGGCGTACGGGATTCCCGATCGCCGGTACCAGGTGGAACATGGGGAGGGCACGTACCGACCGAGAGCGAGCAAGTGGAGCAGATGAGCAGCCGCACGTCGCAGTTTCGGTTCCCGTCCTGGCTGCCGGTCGATCCGTACATCCTGCTGCTGATCGGGACGGTCGTCCTCGCGACGGTGCTTCCGGCGTCCGGCGCGGCCGCCGATGCTGTCGGCGGGGCCTCGGCCGGCGCCGTGGCGCTCCTCTTCTTCCTGTACGGCGCGCGGCTCTCCACCCGCGAGGCGCTCGACGGTCTGCGTCACTGGCGGCTGCACCTGACCGTCCTCCTCTGTACGTTCGCGCTCTTCCCGCTGCTCGGGCTCGCGGCGAGGGGACTGGTCCCGTACGTCCTCACACCCGAGCTGTACGCCGGCCTGCTGTTCCTCTGCCTCGTGCCCTCGACCATCCAGTCCTCGATCGCCTTCACTTCGCTCGCGCGCGGCAACGTCCCGGCGGCGATCTGCGCGGGCTCCTTCTCCAGCCTCATCGGCATCGTCCTCACCCCGCTGCTCGCCGCGCTGCTGATCGGCGGCGCGGGCGGCGTCTTCTCCGCGGACACGCTGCCGAGGATCGCTCTCCAGCTGCTGGTCCCGTTCCTGGCCGGCCAGTCGCTGCGCCGGTGGGTCGGCGGGTTTCTGGTGCGGCACAAGAAGGCGCTGGGTTATGCCGACCGCGGCTCGATCCTGCTCGTCGTCTACACGGCGTTCAGCCACGGGGTGACCGAGGGCATCTGGCACCAGGCCAGCCCCGGCCGGCTGGGGGCGCTGGTGGCGGTGGAGGCGGTGCTGCTCGCGGCAATGCTCACGGTGAGCTGGTACGGGGCGAAGCGGCTCGGCTTCGGCCGGGCGGACCGGGTCGCGATCCAGTTCGCCGGGTCGAAGAAGTCGCTGGCAGCGGGACTGCCCATGGCGAGCGTGCTGTTCGGGGCGGGGGCTGGGACGGCCGTACTGCCGCTGATGCTGTTCCACCAGATGCAGTTGATGGTGTGCGCGGTGATGCCGAAACGGCGCTCGCGTGAGGTCGCGGTGCCGGCGGAGAGGGAGGGCCCGCCGTCCGGGCCTCAGGTGACGGCAACGGTGACGGCGGCGGGATAGACCGAGCGTCCAACAAACCCCCTGTTCACCGCACCCGTACCCCCGCGCAACCGCACCCGCGACGTGACGAACCCCTCGCGCCCCGCGCTGCCGACCCACCGGCCCCGCCTGGCAAGATCGTCAAGTGACCTCCGCGATACGTCCCTTCGGGCCCCGCCCCTGCGCCCTCACCGTGTGCCGGGGCTGCTGCTGCGGCGACGCCCGCAAGAACCCCGGTACGGACCACGAAGGCCAGCTGCGCCGCCTGCGCGACGCGGCCGCCGCTTCCGACGGGCGGCTCCTCGTGCGGACCAGCGACTGCCTCGGCCCGTGCGGCCAGGCCAACGTCGTGGTCGTCCAGCCCTCCACCGAGGGCCGCCGCAGAGGCGGCCGCGCCGCCTGGGTCGGATGGGCGCTGGACGACGACTGTACGGACGACATCCTGGCCTGGGTCGAGGCCGGCGGGCCCGGCGTCGCGAAGCCCCCCGCCACCCTCGCGCTCCAGTTCATCCCGCCCCCGGCGGAGGCGAGGCAGCGGGCCCGGCGCGGGAAGCGGTGACGCGGAACCGGTGACCGTACATCCTGCGGACCGGGCCCTGCTCCGCCGCCGTCCCGCCGCTGCGACGCGCCGCCCCGGCGACGGATCTCAGGGCTGCGAGGACCGGAGCGAAGAGACTCGCGCCGGCCCGCGGAGAGGCCCGGCCGGCGCAGGGGGCGCTCCCCGCCGACCGGGCCCGTATCCCGTGTCGCGGGGCGCGTCAGACCCCGGAGTGCAGGGCGATGCGCTCGTCGCCCGCGTACACGTTCATGTTGGGTCCGCGCAGGAAACCGACCAGCGTCAGACCCGTCTCGGCCGCCAGGTCCACGGCCAGTGAAGAAGGCGCCGACACCGCCGCGAGAACCGGGATCCCGGCCATCACCGCCTTCTGCGCCAGCTCGAACGACGCCCGCCCCGAGACCAGCAGCACCGCGCGGGACAGCGGCAGCCGCCCGTCCGTCAGCGCCCGGCCCACGAGCTTGTCGACCGCGTTGTGCCGGCCCACGTCCTCCCGTACGTCGAGCAGCTCGCCCGTTTCCGAGAACAGCGCGGCCGCGTGCAGGCCCCCGGTCCTGTCGAACACCTGCTGCGCCGCCCGCAGCCGGTCGGGGAGGCCGGCGAGGAGCTCGGGCGTCAGCCGGACCGGGGGAGTGTCGGCGATCGGGAAGCGGGTGGCCGTCCGCACGGCGTCGAGACTCGCCTTGCCGCACAGGCCGCACGACGACGTCGTGTAGACGTTGCGTTCCAGGGAGATGTCGGGGACCGGGACGCCGGGGGCGAGTTTCACGTCCACCACGTTGTACGAGTTGACCCCGTCCGCCGTCGCCCCCGCGCAGTACACGATCGACTGCACGTCATCGGCGGCGGCCAGCACTCCCTCGCTCACCAGGAACCCGGCCGCCAGCGCGAAGTCGTCGCCCGGTGTCCGCATCGTGATGGCGAGCGGCTTGCCGTTCAGACGGATCTCCAGTGGCTCCTCGGCGACCAGCGTGTCCGGCCGGGAGGTCACCACCCCGTCCCTGACGCGGATGACGCGGCGGCGCTCGGTGACCCGTCCCATGGTGATCAGTCCCACTTCTTCGTGATCTTCATGATCAGCGCTGTTGTACGTGCTGGTAGCCGAACCGGCCCTTGATGCAGAGGTTGCCGTGGGTCACCGGGTTGTCGTGCGGCGAGGTGACCTTGACGATCTCATTGTCCTGCACGTGCAGGGTGACGTTGCAGCCGACGCCGCAGTACGCGCACACGGTCGTCGTCTCCGTCTGGGCCTCCTCGTCCCAGGTCCCGGCCGCACGCATGTCGAACTCCGACTTGAAACTGAGCGCGCCGGTCGGGCAGACCTCGATGCAGTTCCCGCAGTACACGCACGCCGAGTCCGTCAGCGGGGCGTCCTGCTCGACCGAGATGCGGGCGTCGAAGCCGCGGCCCGCGACGGCGATGGCGAAGGTGTTCTGCCACTGCTCGCCGCACGCGTCGACGCACTTGTAGCAGAGGATGCACTTGTCGTAGTCGCGGACGTACAGCTCGTTGTCGATCCTGGGCTGCTCGTTGAGGCGCGCCGCGACAGGGCCGAAGCGCTCCGGCTTCGCCTCGTACTCCTTGATCCACTCGGCGGCGCGCGGCGTCGTGGAGAGGTCGGTCGACGAGGCGAGCAGTTCCAGCACGATCTTCCGGCTGCGCCGGGCGCGCCCGGTGTCCGTACGTACGACCATCTCGGGCTCGGCCCGGCGCGAGCAGGCCGGTGCGAGCGTACGGGCCCCCTCGACCTCGACGACGCACACACGGCAGGCGTTCTTGGGGGTGAGCGTGTCGCCCTCGCACAGGGTCGGGATGTCCTTGCCGGCAGCCCGGCAGGCGTCGAGGATCGTCGCACCCTCCGGGACCCGGGTCTCGGTCCCGTCGAGCGTGAACTCGATCAGCCTGCGGGGCGGTTGCAGCGGGATGGCGGTCATTCGAAGGCTCCCAGACGGTCGATGGCGGACTCGACGGCGTTCCACGCGGTCTGTCCGAGACCGCAGATCGAGGCGTCCCGCATGGCCCCGCCGACCTCGCGGAGCAGCGCGATGTCACCGGCGGCGGCAGCGCCCGTACGGTCCTTGATCCGGTGCAGCGCCTCCTCCTGGCGTACGGTGCCGACGCGGCAGGGCACGCACTGCCCGCACGATTCGTCGCGGAAGAACTCGGCGATGCGCAGCAGGACGGCGGGCAGTTCCACGCTGTCGTCCAGGACTAGGACCACGCCGGAACCGAGGGTGGCACCGGCGGCGCGCGTGCCTTCGAAGGTGAGCGGGATGTCGAGCTCGTCCGGGCGTACGAAGCCGCCGGCCGCTCCGCCGAGAAGCACGGCGCGGAGACGGGGCGGCGGGCCGGCGAGTCCGAGCAGGTCGCGCAGGCGGGCGCCGAAGGGGAGTTCGTAGATCCCGGGCCGGTCGACCTGCCCGGAGACGCAGAAGAGCTTGGTCCCGGTGGACGATCCGGTGCCGGTACGGGCGTACGCCTCGGCCCCGTCGGTGAGGATCGGCAGGACGTTGACCAGCGTCTCGACGTTGTTGACGGCGGTCGGCTTTCCGAACAGGCCCTTCTCGACCGGGAAGGGCGGCTTGCTGCGGGGTTCGCCGCGCTGCCCCTCGATCGAGTTGAAGATCGCGGTCTCCTCGCCGCAGATGTACGCGCCCGCGCCCCGCCGGATCTCGATGTCGAAGGCGTATCCGTGGCCGAGCACGTCGGGGCCGAGGAGGCAACGGAGCCTGGCCTGAGTGAGGGCGTGTGTGAGGCGTTCGTAGGCGCGGGGGTATTCGCCGCGGAGGTAGAGGTAGCCCTGGTGGGCTCCGGTGGCGTACCCGGCGATGGTCATCGCCTCGACGAGGGCGTACGGATCGCCCTCCATCAGGACACGGTCCTTGAAGGTACCGGGCTCGCTCTCGTCGGCGTTGCACACGAGGTAATGGGGACGGTCGGGCTGACGGGCGGTCGCCTCCCACTTGCGGCCCGTCGGGAACGCGGCGCCGCCCCTTCCCACGAGACCGGCGTCGAGCACCTCCCGGATGACACGGGCGGGGCCGAGGGCGAAGGCGCGGCGCAGGGCGGAGTATCCGCCGGCGGCCCGGTAGTCGTCGAGGCTGTACGGGTCGACGACTCCGATCCGGCGCAGGAGGACGAGGCCCGGGTCGCCGGCCTGGGGTACGGCGGTGGTGGCCGGGGGCTCCTGGGCGGCGCGCTCCGGCGCGGCGACGGTCGCGAGCAGGCCGTCCACGGTGGCCGGCGCGACGACGGCGAAGGCCCGCCGCCGCTCCCCGGCCCCTGACGCTCCGGTGCCCGCAGGGGGCTCTTCCCCCACCCCGCCCCTTCCCGGAACCACGGGGCCGCGCCCCCTGGGCCCCCGGTCGTCGAGGGCCGGACTGGCTGGGCCGGTCGTCGGGTGCTCCGGGTCCTCGAGTGCCGGAGGCCTCGGGCGGGCAGGAGTGGTGGGCAGGTGCCCGTCACCTGTCGCCGCCACGGGCGGCGCCGCCGCTCCGCCCGCCGTCGGTGCCGCCCCCGCCTGCAACAGCAACGCCGCCGGGGCCCGTTCGCACAGGCCCAGGCATGGGCTCGGCTGCCACACCGCACCCCCCGGTCCGGCCGTGCCCGGTGCGGCCAGTCGTTCCTCCAGGCCCGCGCACACGGCCGCCGACCCCCGCGCCGCACACGCCAGATCCGTGCAGACGTACAGCACCTTCGCCGGGCGGGGCTTCACGGAGAACATCGCGTAGAACGTCGCCACCCCGTACGCCTCGGCCGGCGGCACCGTCAGCCGGCGGCAGATGTAGTCCAGCGCGCCCTCGCTCAGCCACCCCACCCGGTCGTTGACCGCGTGCAGCGCCGGGAGGAGAAGGTCACGGCGGTCGCGTGCCGCCGCACCGCCCCGCGCCCACCGCAGATCGGTTTCCGACCGGTCGGCGCCCTCCCAGCCCGATTCCGGGGGGCCCAGGAGCTCGTCCACCGCCGCCCGCTCGTCGTCCGACGGCTTCGCGTCCGTGTACCTCAGGTCCATGCCGGCACCAGCTTCTCGATCCGTATCGCCGAGGCCTTGAACTCCGCCGTCCCCGCGATCGGGCAGTTCGCCTCGATCGTGAGCTGGTTCGTGTCGACCTCGTCGGGGAAGTGCATCGTCATGAAGGCCAGTCCCGGCCGCAGTCCCGGATCCACCCACACCGGGGCGGTCACCGCGCCCCGCCGTGACGAGACCCGGACCTCCTCCCCCACCTCGACGCCGTACGCCGCCGCGTCCTCCGGACACAGCTCGATGTACTCGCCGCGCCGCAGCGGGGAGGCGAAACTTCCGCTCTGAACGCCGGTGTTGTACGAGTCGAGCCGTCGGCCCGTCGTCAGCCGCAGCGGATAGTTCTCGTCCGTCAGGTCGACCGGCGGATCGTGCGCCACCAGGCCGAACGGCGCCGCCGGGCCCCGCCGCTCCGGGGCCGTCTCCCACAGCCGCGCGTGCAGGTAACCGGACGGGAGGTGGTCCGTGTCGGGGCACGGCCACTGCAGGCCCTGGTGTTCCTCCAGACGGTCGTACGTCATGCCGTAGTGGTCGGGCGACAGCGCCCGCAGCTCGTTCCAGACCGCTTCCGAGTCTGCGAACTTCCATTCGTGGCCCAGCCGTCCGGCCAGTGCGCAGATGATGTCGATGTCCTCGCGCGCCTCGCCCGGTGGCTTCACCGCGGCCCGCACCCGCTGCACGCGCCGCTCACTGTTCGTCGTCGTGCCGTCCGTCTCCGCCCACGCGGCCGTGGCCGGCAGCACCACGTCCGCCATCTGCGCGGTCTTCGTCAGGAAGATGTCCTGCACCACCAGGTGGTCGAGCGCCGCCAGCCGCCGCATCGCCTGTTCGCTGTCGGCCTCCGACTGGGCCGGGTTCTCGCCGATGCAGTAGACCGCCCGCAGTTCGCCGCTCTCCATCGCCTCGAACATCTCCGTGAGCGTCATGCCGTACCGAGGCTGGACGACCGTCTCCCAGGTACGTTCGAACTTGCCCCGCGCCACCGGGTCGAGGATGTCCTGGAAGCCGGGCAGCCGGTTCGGGATCGCGCCCATGTCGCCACCGCCCTGCACGTTGTTCTGGCCGCGCAGTGGCTGGACGCCCGCGCCGTACCGGCCGACATGGCCGGTCAGCAGGGACAGGTTGATGAGGGCGCGCACGTTGTCGGTGCCGTTGTGGTGTTCGGTGATGCCCAGCGTCCAGCAGAGCTGGGCCCGTTCGGCCGTCGCGTACGCGCGCGCCAGCTCCCGGATCGCGGCCGCCGGAACGCCCGTCACCTTCTCCGCCGCCGACAGGGTCCACGGTTCGACCAGTGCGGCGTACTGAGCGAATCCGCTCGTCGCACGGTCCACAAACGCCCGGTTCACCAGCCCCGCGTGGATGATCTCCCGGCCGATCGCGTGGGCCAGCGGGATGTCCGTCCCGACGTTCAGGCCCAGCCAGCCCTCGGCCCATTCGGCGGTCGAGGTGCGGCGCGGGTCGACGGCGTACATGCGCGCGCCGTTCCTGATGCCCTTCAGGACGTGGTGGAAGAAGATCGGGTGCGCGAAGCGCGCGTTGGAGCCCCACATCAGGATCAGGTCGGTGTGTTCGACCTCCTCGTACGACGAGGTGCCGCCGCCCGAGCCGAATGCCGCCGAGAGACCGGCCACGCTCGGCGCGTGGCACGTCCGGTTGCACGAGTCGACGTTGTTGGTGCCCATGACGACCCGGGTGAACTTCTGGGCGACGTAGTTCATCTCGTTGGTCGCGCGGGCGCACGACAGCATGGCGAAGGCGTCCGGGCCGTACGTGTCCGTTGCCCGCCGGAAGCCGGCCGCGGCCCGCTCCAGCGCTTCGTCCCAGGTCGCCCGCCGCAGCGTGCCGGCCGCGTCGCGTACGAGCGGGTGGGTCAGCCGCGGGTACTGCTTCGGCTGCCTGTCCTTCTTCTTCACTGTGCGCTCCCAGCTGAGGAGGAGTGGGTGGCCAGCAGGTCCGCCAGCGCGTGCACCGCGCGCAGCGTCGGTACGGAGGTGTCCGTCAGACGCGCCAGTTCGACGACGGCGGCGAGCAGTACGTCGAGTTCCAGCGGCTTGCCCTTCTCCAGGTCCTGGAGGGTGGACGTCTTGTGGTCGCCGACGCGCTCGGCGCCCGCGATGCGCCGCGCCACGGAGATCTCGGGGTGGCAGCCGACAGCGGCGGCGACCGCGAGCGTCTCGCGCATCATCGACTCGACGAGCGCGCGGGTGTCCGGATGGCGGCAGATCTGGCCCATGGTCGCCCTGGCCAGCGCGCTGATCGGGTTGAAGGAGATATTGCCGAGCAGCTTGATCCAGATGTCGTTGCGGAGATCGGGCTCGACGGGGCACTTCAGGCCGCCCGCCCGCATGGCCTCGCTGAAGTCCAGGCAGCGGCGCGACACCTCACGCCCCGGCTCGCCGATGGAGAAGCGGGTGCCTTCGAGGTGGCGTACGACGCCGGGTGCCTCCAGCTCGGTCGCGGCGTACACGACGCACCCTATGGCGCGCGCCGGCGGCAGTGTCGCGCTGACCGCGCCCGCCGGGTCGACGCTCTCGATGCGGCGGCCCGCGTACGGTCCCGGCAGGCCGTGGAAGTACCACCAGGGGATGCCGTTCTGGGCGGCGATCACCGCCGTACGGTCGTGCAGGAGTGGGTGCACCAGGGGGCCGGAGGCCGCGTACGAGTTGGCCTTGAGGCCCAGGAAGACGTAGTCGACGGGCCCGACCTCGGCCGGGTCGTCGGTCGCGGCGGGCCGCGCGGTGAAGTCGCCGCGCGGGCTGAGCACCCGTACGCCGCCCCGGCGCATGGCCGTGAGGTGCGGGCCGCGGGCGATCAGGTGGACCTCGGCGCCCGCGCGGTGGAGCGCGGCCCCGACATACGCGCCGATGGCTCCGGCGCCGACAACTGCGACTTTCACGGGGCTCTCCGATCGGTGAGGGACCGAGCAAGGGGGAGCAGGAGGGGTCGACAGAATATTGTCTACAGTATGCCTTTGGGCGGGTCAAGGGTCGCCGTCAGCAGGAAGCTCCAAAGAGTCGGGAGCGAATCCTGTCGGTTCACCTGCCCTCGTACCGGTGAGTCACAAAGAAGACTGGACCGTTCCGACTGTCCGCAAAGAGGGGTGGAACCGCCAATGACCGGCTCACGAGTCGTCGCGCTCGGGCACTATCAGCCTGCCAAGGTGCTCACGAACGACGATCTGGCGGCCATCGTCGACACCAGCGACGAGTGGATCACCAGCCGGGTCGGCATCAGGACCCGCCACGTCGCGGGCCCCGACGAGCCCGTGGACGAGCTGGCCGCGCACGCCGGGGCCAAGGCCCTCGCCGCCGCGGGCCTCACCCCCGCGGACGTCGATCTCGTCCTGGTCGCCACGTCCACGGCGATCAACCGCTCCCCGAACATGGCGGCGCGCGTCGCCGCCCGCCTCGGCATGGTCTCGCCGGCCGTGATGGACCTCAACGTCGTCTGCTCGGGCTTCACACACGCCCTGGCGACGGCCGACCACGCCGTACGGGCCGGTTCCGCCACCCGGGCCCTGGTCATCGGCGCCGACAAGATGGCCGAGATCGCCGACTGGACCGACCGCACCACCTGCGTGCTCGTCGGCGACGGCGCGGGCGCCGCGGTCGTCGAGGCCTGCGCGGACGACGAGGAGCCGGGCATCGGGCCGGTGCTGTGGGGGTCGGTGCCGGAGATGGGTCACGCCGTACGCATCGAAGGGACGCCCCCGCTCTTCGCCCAGGAGGGCCAGTCCGTCTACCGCTGGGCCACCACCCAGCTGCCGCCCATCGCGCGCAAGGTGTGCGAGCGGGCCGGCGTGACACCCGAGGAGCTGGCGGCGGTCGTCCTGCACCAGGCGAACCTGCGGATCATCGAGCCCGTCGCGCAGAAGATCGGCGCGGTGAACGCGGTGATCGCCCGCGACGTGGTCGAGTCCGGCAACACCTCGGCGGCCAGCATTCCCATGGCACTGTCCAAGCTCATCGAGCGAGGCGAGATCGAGTCCGGCGCGCCCGTGCTGCTCTTCGGTTTCGGCGGGAACCTCTCGTACGCCGGCCAGGTCATCCGCTGCCCCTGACGGCCCCCGTACGGTGATTCCCGGGCCTCGGCGCTGTCGCGCCGGGGCCCGCGCCTGTGTCCGCAGGGCCGTACCCGCGCCGGGGGTGACGAGGATCTCGGCATGGGCAGGACGGCGGTCGGTAGACTGTAGACGATAACCAATCACCGTCAGCGCTCGTCGATGTTGGCCCGAAGGGGGACACCGCGATGTTGTCCGCAGGACTGCCGCAAGGGACCGTGCCCAAGCTGGAGAGGCCGGGACCGCTCCGTGAGCGCGTGTACGAGGCGCTGCTCGAGCTCATCACGACCCGGGCCCTGCGCCCCGGCCAGCACCTGATCGAGAGCGAGCTCGCCGGGCACCTCGGCGTGTCGCGGCAGCCGGTGCGCGAGGCGTTGCAGCGGCTCAACACCGAGGGGTGGGTCGATCTGCGGCCCGCGCAGGGCGCGTTCGTGCACGAGCCCACGGAGGAGGAGGCCGACCAGCTGCTCTCCGTGCGCACCCTTCTCGAGGCGGAGGCGGCCCGACTCGCCGCCGCCAACGCAGGGTCGGCCGGCATCGCCGCGCTCGAAGAGGTGTGCGCGAAGGGCGAGCAGGCCGTCGCGGACGACGACGTCGACCTCGCCGTGTCGCTCAACGCCCAGTTCCACGCCAAGGTCATGGAACTGGCGGGCAACGTCGTCCTCACCGAACTGGCCGCGCAGGTCGGCCGGCGGGTCCGTTGGTACTACACCCCGGTCGCCCGGCAGCGCGGGAAGCAGTCCTGGATCGAGCACCGCGCGCTGATCGCCGCGATCTCGGACCGTGACGAGCGGCGCGCCACCGAGATCATGCGGGCCCATACGGAACACACCCGCACGACCTACCACGAGCGCGTGGCCTAGCGGAAGGCGTCGGCCAACTCGCCGCACCGTGCGGTCATTTCGCCGAGGAACCAGCTTTGTCCTCGGTGTGGAGAAAGTTGTAGTGGATTCCTGCGCAACTTCTTCCCACTCCCGGCAGCCGCTGCTACGTTCCCCTCCAAAGCCCGACGGAGAACGGCCGATGAGGCAGGGAGGGGCACGTGAGACGGATGACGGCTCGACCCGCGAACGCGCATCAGGCGCGACTGCTCCGGCTGCTGCGTGACGGCGGACCCAACTCCCGGGCCCAGCTCGGTGACCAGATCGATCTCTCCCGTTCCAAACTCGCCGTCGAGGTCGACCGGCTCCTCGACACCGGACTGGTCGTCGCCGACGGTCTCGCCGCCTCGCGCGGCGGCCGCCGTTCGCACAACATCCGGCTCGCGCCCGCCCTGCGCTTCCTGGGCATCGACATCGGCGCCACCTCGATCGACGTGGCCGTCACCAACGCGGAGCTGGAGGTACTCGGCCACCTCAACCACCCCATGGACGTACGGGAGGGGCCGGTCGCGGTCTTCGAGCAGGCCCTCGCCCTGGCGGCCAAGCTCAGGGCGTCCGGCCTCGCCGAGGGCTTCGACGGGGCGGGCATAGGTGTGCCGGGCCCGGTCCGCTTCCCGGAGGGTGTGCCGGTCGCGCCCCCGATCATGCCGGGCTGGGACGGGTTTCCCGTACGCGAGGCACTCAGCCAGGAGCTGGGCTGTCCCGTCATGGTCGACAACGACGTGAACCTGATGGCGATGGGGGAGCAGCACGCGGGCGTGGCACGCTCGGTGGGCGACTTCCTCTGCGTCAAGATCGGCACCGGCATCGGCTGCGGCATCGTGGTCGGCGGCGAGGTCTACCGGGGCACGACCGGCAGCGCCGGCGACATCGGCCACATCCAGGTCGAACCGGAGGGCCGCGCCTGCGCCTGCGGCAACAAGGGCTGCCTGGAAGCCCACTTCAGCGGCGCCGCGCTCGCCCGCGACGCCGAGGACGCGGCCCGCTCCGGCCGCTCACCCGAACTTGCCGCACGGCTCGAAGCGGCGGGGCGGCTCACGGCCGTCGACGTCGCCGCGGCCGCGGCCGCGGGCGACGCCACCTCGCTCGACCTCATCCGCGAGGGCGGCAACCGCGTCGGCCAGGTCATCGCCGGACTCGTCAGCTTCTTCAACCCCGGGCTCGTGGTGATCGGCGGCGGGGTGACCGGCCTCGGCCACACCCTGCTCGCCAGCGTCCGCACCCAGGTCTACCGCCAGTCGCTGCCCCTCGCGACCGGGAATCTGCCCATCGTCCTGGGCGAGCTGGGGCCCGCCGCCGGCGTGATCGGCGCGGCCAGGCTCATCAGCGACCACCTGTTCTCGCCTGCCTGATCCCCGGCCGGCGCCCGTACGACCCCGTACGACCCGCAACAGCACCACCGCACAGGGCCGGCTTCGCCGTGCCCGGATTCGTCCTGCTCCGCTCCCGCCCTGCTCGCTCACCGGCCGCCGCACCAGCCGAGGGGAACCGTCATGGCACCACCACCGCCAGCAGCCTCAGCAGCCCCACCCCTTCTTCTCACCATGTCCGGCATCACCAAGTCCTTCCCCGGCGTCCGCGCCCTCGACGGCGTGGACCTGGAGGTCCAGGCGGGCGAGGTCCACTGCCTGCTCGGCCAGAACGGCGCCGGCAAGTCCACCCTCATCAAGGTGCTCGCCGGCGCGCACCAGCCCGACGACGGTGAGATCACCTGGCAGGGGGCCACGGTCACCCTCAAATCACCCATCGCCGCCATGCGCCTCGGCATCGCCACCATCTACCAGGAACTCGACCTGGTGGAAGGACTGTCGGTCGCCGAGAACGTCTTCCTCGGCCACGAGCCCACCACCGCCGGCTTCGTCATCCGCGGCAGGGAGGCCCGCGCGTCGGCGACCGCCCTGCTCAAGCGCCTCGGGCACCCCGAGATCGACTCCGGCAGCCTCGTCGGCTCGCTCTCTGCCGCCCAGCAGCAGATCGTCTCGATGGCCCGGGCTCTCTCCCACGACGTACGCCTCATCGTGATGGACGAGCCGTCCGCCGCCCTCGACCCCGACGAGGTCGACAACCTCTTCCGGATCGTCGCCGGACTGACCGCGGACGGCGTCGCCGTCGTCTACATCTCGCACCGGCTCGAAGAGATCCGGCGCATCGGCGACCGCGTGACCGTACTCAAGGACGGACGCGCGGTCGCGGTCGGACTGCCCGCCAAGAGCACCCCGACGCGCGAGGTCGTCGCGCTGATGACCGGCCGCGACGTCGAGTACGTCTTCCCCCGGCGGCGCGCGGACGGCGCTCCGGACGCCGCCGGCCCGGTCCTGCGGGTCGAAGGACTCGCCAGGAACGGGGAGTTCGCGGCGCTCGACCTCGACCTCCGCCCCGGCGAGATCGTCGGTCTGGCGGGGCTCGTCGGATCCGGGCGCTCCGAGGTCCTGGAGACGATCTACGGGGCGCGCAAACCCACTGCCGGGCGCGTACTGGTCGACGGGCGCCCGCTGCGCCCCGGCAGCGTCCGCGCCGCCGTTCGCGCCGGCATCGGGCTCGCCCCCGAAGAGCGCAAGGCCCAGGGCCTGCTGATGCTCGAATCCGTCACCCGCAACGTGTCCGTGTCCACCCTGTCCCGCTTCTCGCGCGGCGGCTGGCTCGACCGTACGGCCGAACGCGACGCGGCCCGGGCCGCCACCCGCGAACTGTCCGTGCGACCCGACAACCCCGACGCCCGCATCCGCACCCTCTCCGGCGGAAACCAGCAAAAGGCCGTACTCGCCCGCTGGCTGCTGCGCGGCTGCCGCGTTCTGCTGCTCGACGAGCCGACGCGCGGCGTGGACGTCGGGGCGCGCGCGGAGCTGTACGCCGTGATCCGCAGGCTGGCCGACGAAGGCCTCGCCGTACTTCTCGTATCCAGCGAGGTCCCCGAAGTCCTGGGCCTCGCCGACCGGGTGCTGGTGCTCAGGGAGGGGCGCGTCGTCCACACGGCGCCCGCCCGGGAGCTGGACGAGCACCGCGTACTCGACCTCGTGATGGAAGGGAGCCCGACGCCATGACGCAGCCTGTCTCACCGGCGCAGCGGCATCAGCAGGACGGACCGGTCGTCACCACCGCCAAGACGCCTACCCGGCAGTCGGCTTGGCGCAGGCTCGGGCTGCGCCTGGACGTACGCAACCTGTCGCTGCTCGGCGTACTCGCCGTCCTCGTCGCGGTCGGCGGCTTCACCAAGCCCGAACAGTTCCTGGACAGCAGCAACCTCCAGCTCGTCCTCACCCAGGCGTCCGTCATCGGCGTCGTCACCGTCGGCATGACCTTCGTCATCACCAGCGGCGGCATCGACCTCTCGGTGGGCGCGATCGTGGCGCTCGCCTCGGTGTGGGCGACGACGCTCGCGACCCAGGAGTACGGCTTCGCGGGCATCCTCTTCACGGCCGTGGTCGTCGGCCTCGCCTGCGGTCTCGTCAACGGGCTGCTCATCGCGTACGGCGGGATGGTGCCGTTCATCGCGACCCTCGCCATGCTGGCGTCGGCCCGCGGCCTCGCCCTCCAGATAACCGACGGCAAGACCCAGATCGTCACCGTCGAGTCCGTGCTCGACCTCGGCATCCCGGACTCGTACGTCCTCGGCATACCGCCCCTCGTCCTGGTCTTCGCGGTCGTCACCGTCGTCGGCTGGCTGCTGCTCAACCGCACCACCTTCGGGCGGCGCACGGTGGCGGTCGGCGGCAACGCGGAGGCGGCCAGGCTCGCCGGCATCGACGTACGGCGCCAGCGCCTCTACCTCTACCTGCTGTCCGGACTGTGCTGCGGAATCGCCGCCTTCCTCCTCATCATTCTGTCCGGCTCGGGACAGAACACCAATGGGAATCTGTACGAGCTCGACGCCATCGCGGCGGCGATCATCGGCGGGACGCTGCTCAGCGGCGGCCGGGGCACCATCGTCGGTTCCGTACTCGGAGTCCTGGTCTTCACCACGATCACCAACATCTTCGCGCTCAACAACCTGCAGAGCGACGTACAGCAGATCGCCAAGGGCGCGATCATCGTCGCCGCCGTACTGGTCCAGCGCCGCACCGCGCGCGACGGCGAGGCCTGACCTCGCACCGCCTTCCTCCCACCTCCCCGCCACTTCTCTCCCACCTGTCCGCAAGCCCCGACCTGAAGGGTTGGAAACCGTCATGCCAGAAACCAGTCGCAGAGGACTGCTCTTCGGCACCGCGGCCGTGTCCGCGGGCGCCCTGCTCACCGCCTGCACCAGCAACGAGCCCAAGAAGAAGGAACCGGCCGCCGACAACGAGCCGGCCGCCCCCGACGACAAGCCTGGCAAGAAGGTCACCATCGGCTTCGCGGGGCCGCAGGCCGACCACGGCTGGCTCAACGCCATCAACGAGAACGCCAAGTCGCGGGCCGGGAAGTACTCCGAGGTGACCCTGGAGATCACCGAGGGGTCGAACGACACCGCGGCGCAGATCGGCCAGGTCCAGACGCTGATCAACAAGAAGGTCGACGTCCTGGTGATCCTGCCGGCCGACGGCAAGGCGCTCACCCAGGTCGGCCTCCAGGCGATGAAGGCGGGCATCCCCGTCATCAACCTGGACCGGATCTTCGCCTCGCCGCAGGCCTACCGCTGCTGGATCGGCGGCGACAACTACGGCATGGGCCTCAACGCCGGCAACTACATCGGCGAGCAGCTCAAGGACAAGAAGAACGCCAAGGTGGTGGAGCTCGCCGGGCTCGACAACCTGGAGTTGACCAAGCAGCGCAGCCAGGGCTTCGCGGACGCCCTCAAGAACTACCCCAACATCAAGCGCGTCGCCCGCCAGGCGGCCGACTTCACGGTCGAGTCCGGACAGGCCAAGATGGCACAGCTGCTCCAGGCGCAGAAGCAGTTCGACGCCCTGTGGAACCACGACGACGACCAGGGCGTGGGCGCCCTGCGCGCCATCCAGCAGGCCGGGCGTGACGACTTCCTGATGGTCGGCGGAGCCGGCGCCAAGGCCGCGATGGACGCCATCAAGGCCGACAACAGCGTGCTCAAGGCCACCGTCCTCTACCCCCCGACCATGGCCGCCTCCGCCATCGACCTGGCGCGCGCGCTCGGGCAGGGCAAGGGCGTCGGAGGCATGGCCGAGCTGGAGATCCCGGCCTCGATCACCCTCTACTCGGCCGTCGTCACCAAGGACAACGTCGACGAATACCTGCCGACGGGCTTCAGCTGACCGGGCCGCCCGCCCGCCCCCACCGTGCGAGTGACGTGTTCGACGAGGAGGAATCCGTATGGCCCGCAGGGAAGAGTCGCAGACGGAGACAGGCGCCGGGACAGGAGCGCCGGCCGGTGTGTTGCCGCCGACGCTGGGTGTCGGCATGGTCGGGTACGCGTTCATGGGAGCCGCCCACTCGCAGGGCTGGCGCACCGCGGGCCGCGTCTTCGACCTGCCCGCGCGGCCGGTCCTCGCGGCCGTCTGCGGACGTGACGCGGCGGCCGTGCGGGCCGCGGCGGACAAGCACGGGTGGGCGGCGGCGGAGACCGACTGGCGGGACCTCGTCGCCCGCGACGACGTGCAGATCGTCGACATCTGCACGCCGGGGGACAGCCACGCGGAGATAGCGATCGCCGCGCTCGAAGCGGGCAAGCACGTGCTGTGCGAGAAACCGCTGGCCAACTCGGTCGCCGAGGCGGAGGCCATGACCGCCGCCGCCGAGCGCGCCCGCGGGCGGGGCCAGGTGGCGATGGTCGGCTTCAACTACCGCCGGGTGCCCGCCATGACGTACGCCCGGCGGCTGATCGGGGAGGGGAGGCTCGGGGCGCTCAGGCACGTACGCGTCACCTATCTGCAGGACTGGCTCGTGGACCCGGAGTTCCCGCTGACGTGGCGGCTCCAGCGGGAGTACGCCGGCTCCGGCGCGCTCGGCGACCTGGGCGCGCACGTCGTGGACCTCGCGCAGTACCTGACGGGGGAGCAGGTAGTGGGCGTTTCGGCGATGACGGAGACGTTCGTACGGTCGAGGCCGTTGCCGGCGGGTGCGTCGGCGGGGCTTTCGGGGGCCGGGGGAGGGGGCGCCGGCCGTGGCGCGGTGACCGTCGACGACGCGGCACTGTTCACCGGGCGGTTCGCCTCGGGGGCGCTGGCCTCCTTCGAGGCGACCCGCGTGGCGGCGGGCCGCAAGAACGCGCTCAGCGTCGAACTCAACGGGGAGCGCGGCTCGCTGGCCTTCGACCTGGAGCGTCTGAACGAACTGTCCTTCCACGACCACACCGAGCCCGCCGTCTCCTCCGGCTTCCGGCGGATCCTGGTGACCGAGCCACAGCATCCGTACCTGGAGGCGTGGTGGCCGCCGGGCCACGCCCTGGGGTACGAGCACACCTTCGTGCACCAGGCACGCGACCTGGTCCACGCCATCGCCACCGGCGCGGACCCGGAGCCGTCGTTCGCGGACGGGCTGCAGGTGCAGCGGGTGCTGGCCGCGGTGGAGGAGAGTGCCGAGAAGAACGCGGTCTACACGCCCGTACTGCCCGCATCCCCCGTACTCCCCGTACTTCCGTAGGAGGGCCGTCACGTATGCCACGACCATTCACACTCTTCACCGGCCAGTGGGCCGACCTGCCGCTGGAGGAGGTCTGCCGCCTCGCCCGCGACTTCGGCTACGACGGCCTCGAACTCGCCTGCTGGGGAGACCACTTCGAGGTCGACAAGGCACTGGCCGATCCCGGCTACCTGACGGGCCGGCACCAGCTGCTCGACAAGTACGGCCTGAGGTGCTGGGCGATCTCGAACCATCTGGTCGGCCAGGCGGTCTGCGACGCGCCCATCGACGAGCGGCACCAGGCCATCCTGCCGGCGCGGATCTGGGGCGACGGCGAGCCCGAGGGCGTACGGCGGCGCGCCGCGGCCGAGATGGCGGACACGGCCAGGGCGGCGGCGGCCTTCGGCGTCCGTACGGTCATCGGCTTCACGGGGTCTTCGATCTGGCATCTGGTGGCGATGTTCCCGCCCGTGCCGCCGCACATGATCGAGCGGGGGTACGAGGACTTCGCGGAGCGGTGGAACCCGGTCCTGGACGTCTTCGACGCGGAGGGCGTGCGCTTCGCCCACGAGGTGCACCCGAGTGAGATCGCGTACGACTACTGGACCACGCAGCGGGCGCTGGATGCGGTGGGGCACCGGCCGGCCTTCGGTCTGAACTTCGACCCGAGCCATTTCGTGTGGCAGGACCTGGATCCGGTCGGCTTCCTGTACGACTTCCGGGACCGGATCTACCACGTGGACTGCAAGGAGGCGCGCAAGCGGCTCGACGGGCGCAGCGGGCGGCTCGGCTCGCATCTGCCGTGGGGCGACCCTCGGCGCGGGTGGGACTTCGTGTCCGCCGGACACGGAGACGTCCCCTGGGAGGACGTATTCCGGATGCTGCGGTCGATCGGGTACGAGGGACCGGTGTCGGTCGAGTGGGAGGACGCGGGTATGGACCGCCTCACGGGTGCGCCGGAAGCGCTTGCCACGCTGAAGCGGTACGACTTCGACCCGCCGAGCGCGTCGTTCGACGCGGCGTTCGGGGGCTCGGACTAGCTGTTCCCCCTCCCGTCCGGCCTCCGTTCTCAGCGGCACTGTCCGGCCCCCTCGGCGTCTGAGAAGCGGGGTCCGGGGCCGGAGCCCGGTCTCGGGAGCCGCGGGTCAGCCCGGCGCGACACGTCGTCGCCGGGCCGGTCCCGGCTGCCTCCGAGCCGCTTTGTCCTGCGGCGAGAGAAAGTTCAACTCGACTCCCGTGCAAGGGCTTTCCGTTCCGGACGAACGGGGCTACCGTCCCTGAGGTGTACAGGACATGAGTCCGGTTCCGGTCTGACGGCGCATTCCGGTTCCGGTTCCCGCAAAGAGAGATCCCCGCCCGGCACCGGTGCAGGACGAGCACCGCCCGGCCCACTCCCGGAGGACACTCGTGCACAGGAAACGGCTCAGAGCCGGATCGGCCCGAAAGACCCTCGCACTCCTCACCGGCAGCCTTCTGGCCGCCACCTCACTGGCCCTCACCCCCGTCATCTCCACCGCCGCCGAGAAGCCCGCGTCGGGCAGCGGCGCCGAGTCCCGCGAAGGCACCGTCGCGGCCGAGGACTTCCAGCAGGTCACCCTCGCCAAGGGCGAGCCGGAGACCGGCGAACCCATGTCGCTCGCCGTGCTCCCCGACCGCAGTGTCCTGCACACCTCGCGCGACGGCGAGCTCCGGATGACCGACAGCGCCGGCAACACCCGCGTCATCGGCACCATCCCGGTCTACTCGCACGACGAAGAGGGTCTCCAGGGCATCGGCATCGACCCGGAGTTCAGCGAGAACCGGCGGATCTACCTCTACTACGCGCCTCCGCTGGACACCCCGGCGGGCGACGCCCCCAACGAGGGCACCGCCGCCGACTTCGCCAAGTTCGACGGTGTCAACCGGCTCTCCCGCTTCGTGCTCAAGGCCGACGGCTCGCTCGACAACTCCAGCGAGAAGAAGATCCTCGACGTACCGGCGACCCGTGGCATCTGCTGCCACGTCGGCGGCGACATCGACTTCGACGCGCAGGGCAACCTCTATCTGTCGACCGGCGACGACTCCAACCCCTTTGCCTCCGACGGCTTCACCCCCATCGACGAACGCCCGGACCGCAACCCGGCGTACGACGCGCGCCGCACCTCCGGCAACACGAACGACCTGCGCGGGAAGATCCTCCGCATCAAGGTGAACGAGGACGGCTCGTACGCGGTTCCCGAGGGTAACCTTTTCGCTCCCGGTACCGACAAGACGCGCCCAGAGATCTACGCCATGGGCTTCCGCAACCCCTTCCGCTTCAGCGTCGACAAGCCCACCGGCGTGCTGTACGTCGGCGACTACGGCCCCGACGCGGGCGCCGCCGACCCCAAGCGCGGCCCGGCCGGACAGGTCGAGTTCGCCCGCGTCACCGAGCCCGGCAACTTCGGCTGGCCCTTCTGCACCGGCAAGAACGACGCCTACGTCGACTACGACTTCGCGACGAAGGAGTCCGGCGCGAAGTTCGACTGCGCCGCACCCAAGAACACCTCGCCGCACAACACCGGTCAGACCGACCTGCCCCCGGCCCAGGAGGCATGGATCCCGTACGACGGCGGCTCGGTCCCCGAGTTCGGCACCGGCTCCGAGTCCCCGATGGGCGGTCCCGTCTACCGGTACGAAAAGGACCTCGACTCCCCGGTGAAGTTCCCGGAGGCGTACGACGGCGACTTCTTCGCCACCGAGTTCGGCCGGCGCTGGATCAAGCGCATCGAGCAGGACGCGGACGGCAGCGTGCAGTCCATCAACCCGGTGCCGTGGACCGGTACCCAAGTCATGGACTCGGCGTTCGGACCCGACGGCGCGCTGTACGTCCTCGACTACGGCACCGCCTGGTTCGGCGGTGACGAGCACTCCGGCCTCTACCGCGTCGAGAACGCCACCGGCGGCCACTCGCCCGTCGCCGAAGCCGCGGCCGACAAGACGTCCGGCCAGGCACCGCTGCGGGTGAGGTTCTCCTCGGCGGGGACCACCGACGCGGACGGCGACGCCCTGAAGTACTCCTGGACCTTCGGCGACGGCGGGAAGTCGACGGCGGCCAGCCCCGCGTACACGTACAAGAAGAACGGTACGTACACGGCGACCGTCACCGCCACGGACGTCACCGGCCGGTCCGGGTCGGCGAGTGTGCAGATCGTCGTCGGCAACACCGCTCCCAAGGTGACCCTCGAACTGCCGGGCGAAGGACAGCTCTTCACCTTCGGTGACGAGGTGCCCTTCAAGGTGAGGGTTACCGACCCGGAGGACGGCGCCGTCGACTGCTCGAAGGTCAAGATCTCCCACTTCCTCGGCCACGACAGCCACGGCCACAAGATCACCGAGGCGTTCGGGTGCAGCGGCACCATCAAGACCATCGCGGACGGAGAGCACGACCCGAACGCCAACATCTTCGGGGCCTTCGACGCCGAGTACACCGACAAGGGCGCCGGCGGACAGGCTCCGCTGACGACCCACGACCAGGCCGTCGCCCAGCCCAAGCACCGTCAGGCCGAGCACTTCTCGAAGTCGTCCGGCGTCGCGGTCCACAACAAGGCCCCCGCACACGGTGGCAAGACCGTGGGCGACATCGAGAACGGCGACTGGATCGCCTTCTCGCCGTACCGGGTCGGCGACGCCACCTCCCTCACCGCCCGTGTCTCCTCCGGCGGAGCGGGCGGCACCCTCGAGGTCCGTACCGGATCACCGGACGGCAGGCTCATCGGCTCCACTGTCGTCCCCGTGACCGGCGGCTGGGACGTCTTCCAGAACGTCACGACCACCATCAAGCGTCCCCCGGCCGCGACCACCACCCTCTACCTCGTCTTCAAGGGCGGCTCCGGGGCCCTCTACGACATCGACGACTTCACTTTCTCCACGGCGAAGGCCGACGCCACCCCCAAGAAGCGGGTCCTGGTCTTCTCCAAGACCGCCGGCTTCCGCCACGACTCCATCGCGGCGGGCGTCACCGCACTCAAGGAACTCGGCGCCGGCCGCGGTCTCGCCGTGGACGCCACGGAGGAGGCGAAGCAGTTCACGCCCGAGAACCTCGCGCGGTACGACGCGGTGGCGTTCCTCTCCACGACGGGTGACGTGCTGAACGCCAACCAGCAGACGGTCTTCGAGCAGTACGTCGCCGACGGCGGCGGCTACCTGGGCATCCACGCCGCCGCCGACACCGAGTACGACTGGAAGTTCTACGGCGGACTCGTCGGCGCGTACTTCGACTCGCACCCGCAGATCCAGCCCGCGACCGTACGCGTCGAGGACCACGACCACCCGGCCACCGCGCATCTGGACAGCAGCTGGCAGCGCACCGACGAGTGGTACAACTACCGCACCAACCCGCGTGAGCAGGCCCGCGTCCTGGCCACCCTCGACGAGACCAGCTACACCGGCGGGAAGATGAAGGGCGACCACCCGATCGCCTGGTGCCAGCCGTACGAGGGCGGCCGCTCCTTCTACACCGGCGGCGGCCACACCAAGGAGTCGTACGAGGAGGCGGCCTTCCGCAAGCACCTGCTGGGCGGAATGCTCTACGCCACCGGGATCGCCAAGGCCGACTGCAAACCCGCCAAGGGATACCGGTCGGTCTTCAACGGCGAGACGCTCGACGGGTGGAAGCAGGCGGGCCCCGGTTCCTTCGAAGTGAAGGACCGCACGCTGAACTCCGTCGGCGGAATGGGTCTCCTGTGGCACCAGGCCAAGGAACTGAAGTCGTACTCCCTCAAGCTCGACTGGAAGATGACCGGTGACGACAACTCCGGGATCTTCGTGGGCTTCCCGGCGTCCGACGACCCGTGGTCGGCCGTCAACAAGGGGTACGAGATCCAGATCGACGCGACGGACGCCCCCGACCGCACCACCGGGTCCGTGTACGGCTTCAAGGCGGCGAACATCACCGCCCGGGATGCCGCTCTCAACCCGCCGGGGGAGTGGAACGCGTACGAGATCCGGGTAGAGGGGGAACGGCTTCGCGTCTTCCTCAACGGCGTGAAGATCAATGACTTCACCAACACCGACCCCGCACGCAGCCTGGCCCAGGGCCACATCGGCATCCAGAACCACGGCGCCGACGACCAGGTCTCGTTCCGCAACATCAAGGTCAAGGAGCTGCCGGCGAGAAGCGGCTCCTAGCCCGGCGGTACCCACCAGGACCGGCGGCGGGCGGGAGCACGCCGAGCCCCCGCCCGCCGTCTTCTGACCGAGTTCACCCCCCGACTTCTCCACCTCTCGACTTCTCGACTTCTCCATCTCTCCATCGCTCTGGCAGGGAGGCAGCCCGTGACCACCCCATCCGAAGGCACATCGGCGCACACGGCACGGACGGGAGTGTGGTTCGTCGGAGCGCGCGGTTCCGTCGCCACGACCGCCGTCGCGGGCTGCGCGGCGCTCAGCGCGGGCCTCCACGCGGCGGACGGCATGGTCACCGAGACCCCGCCGTTCGCCGGCAGCGGCCTCGCGCCGCTCTCCTCGCTCGTCTTCGGCGGGCACGACACGCTGAGCTGCCCCCTGCCCAAACGAGCTGAGGAACTGGAGACGGGCGGCGTCCTGCCGCACGGTCTGTCCTCGGCCGTACGCAGCGAACTCGCGGCGGCGGAAAGGGAGATCAGGACCGGCGGACCGCTGCCCGGCGAGACGCGCGGCAGTGAGGAACTCGTCGCCACGTTCGCCGCCGACCTGCTGGACTTCGCACGCCGACAGCGCCTCGACCGGGTCGTGGTCGTCAACGTCGCCTCGACGGAACCCGCGCCCGGGGACCCCGCGTCACTCCCGCCCAGCTCCCTCTACGCGGCCGCCGCCCTGCGGGCCGGCTGCCCGTACGTCAACTTCACCCCCTCCACCGGGCTGCGCGCGCCGGCCCTCCAGGACGCCGTCGCGGCCAGTGGCCTTCCCCACGCGGGACGCGACGGCAAGACGGGCCAGACGCTGCTCCGTTCCGTACTCGCCCCGATGTTCGTGCAGCGTGCCCTGTCCGTGCGGGCGTGGTCGGGCACGAATCTCCTCGGCGGCGGGGACGGGGCAGCGCTGGCCGACCCGGCCGCCGCCGCGGCCAAGAACGCGGGCAAGAACCGCGTGCTGACCGACACGCTGGGCGCGCTTCCCCAGGGCGACGTACACATCGACGACGTACCGGCGCTCGGTGACTGGAAGACGGCCTGGGACCACATCGCCTTCGAGGGCTTTCTGGGTTCGCGGATGACGCTCCAGACGACGTGGCAGGGCTGCGACTCCGCCCTCGCGGCGCCGCTGGTCCTCGACCTGGCGCGGCTGCTGGCCCGGGCGCACGAGGTCGGGATCTCGGGCCCGTTGCCGGAGCTGGGCTTCTACTTCAAGGACCCGGACGGCGGACCGGCGGCGCTGGCGGAACAGTACGAGGCGCTGCTGGCGTTCGGGGCGCGGCTGCGGGACGCCCGATGACGGTGCGGGCCCGGCTCGCCGCGTGGGCGGAACTCCTGCGAGTGTCCGCCCTGTTCACCGTCCCGGGTGACGCGGTCGCGGGCGCGGCGGCGATCGGCGCCCGTCCCAACCGGGGCACGGCGCTGGCCGTCGGAGCCTCACTGTGCCTGTACGAGGCGGGCATGGCCCTGAACGACTGGGCGGACCGCGCGGAAGACGCGGTGGACCGCCCGCACCGGCCGATCCCTTCGGGCCGCGTCACGCCTCGGGCGGCCCTGGCCGCGTCGGGCGCCCTGACGGCGACGGGCCTCGCTCTGGCGGCGGGGGCGGGCCGCCCGGCGCTGGCGGTGGCGACTGGGCTGGCCGCCACGATCTGGGCGTACGACCTGCACCTGAAGCACACCCCGGCGGCTCCCGCCACGATGGCCACGGCCCGGGCCCTGGACCTGCTCCTGGGCGCGACGGCGACGGGGGCCAACGCGGGGGCGGAGCTGTTGTCTCCCCACCCCGCCCCTTCCCGAAGTCCTCGATCGCCGGACGGGCTTGACGCGGCCGAGGTGTGCTCTGCCGGCTCGGTCCGCTTCGAGCTGCGCCGGGAGGTGCGGTTGCGCCGGGCCGGCCAGGCACTCCCGGAGAACCCAGGGCGTCCGGCGTCCGAGGACCGGGTTCCGGGGCGGAGCCCCGGGTTCGGGAAGGGGCGGGCAGGGGAACAGCTCCGCAGGACACGCCCTGGCCCGGCGGGGGCCGCCGGTGGCCCCGTGGTGCGTGACGCACTGGCCGCCGCAGCGATGCTCGGCGCGCACACGTACGCCGTCACAGCGGTCTCGCGCCGCGAAACGCAGGGTGGCTCGACGGCCGCACCACTCGCCGCCCTCGCGTCCGCCGCCGTACTGGCCGTCCTCGCCGCCCGTAAGCGCCGCGAGGGCGCCGGCGCCACCCTGCCGTCCCGGGGAGCGGACGGCGTGCCCGCGCCGACCGCCGGGCGCCCGCCCATCCGCCACAGGGTGATCCGCGTCGCCACACATCTCGCCACCCCCGCCGGCCTCGCGGCCGCCGCCTACTTCCGGACCGCCGCCAAACCCCTCCTCCATGCCGCGCTCAACCCCTCCCCGCCCCTCACCCAGCGGGCCGTCGGCGGCGGTATCCGGGCCATGATCCCGCTGCAGGCCGCGCTCGCCGCGCGCAGCGGCGCCATCGGAACCGCGGCGGCGCTCATAGGGCTCGTACCCATCGCCCGGAAACTGTCGCGAAAGGTGAGCCCCACATGACCGGAACCCCCACCCGCGCCACCAAAGCCCGCACCACCCCCCTCCGCTTCGGCTACGGCACCAACGGTCTCACCGACCTCCGCCTGGACGACGCCCTCGCCCTCCTCGCCGACCTCGGATACGACGGCGTCGGGCTCACCCTCGACCACATGCACCTCGACCCCCTCGCCCCCGGACTCGCGGCCCGCACCCGCCACGTGGGCCGCAGGCTGTCGAAGCTCGGCCTGGGCGTGACCGTCGAGACCGGCGCGCGATACGTCCTCGACCCGCGCCGCAAGCACGGCCCGTCCCTGCTCGACCCGGACCCGGCCGCCCGAGCCGCCCGAGCCGGGCTGCTCGTCACGGCGGTACGCGTCGCCGCGGACCTGGGCGCCCACGCCGTGCACTGCTTCAGCGGCATCACCCCGCCCGGGACCGCGCCCGACACCGCCTGGCAGCGGCTGACGGAGTCACTCGCCCCGGTCGTCGACGCCGCCGCCACCGCCGGCGTACCGCTCGCCGTCGAACCCGAACCCGGCCACCTCCTGTCCACCCTGGCCGACTTCCACCACCTGCGCCGCGCCCTCGGCGACCCGTCTCCCCTCGGCCTCACCCTCGACATCGGCCACTGCCAGTGCCTGGAACCGTCCTCGCCCGCCGACTGCGTACGCGAGGCCGCCCCCTGGTTGCGGCACGTCCAGATCGAGGACATGCGCCGCGGCGTACACGAGCATCTGCCCTTCGGCGACGGCGAGATCGACTTCCCGCCCGTCCTGGAGGCACTCGCGGCCACCGGCTACCAGGGCCTGACGGTTGTCGAGCTGCCCCGCCACTCGCACGCGGGCCCCGACCTGGCCGCACAGTCCCTCGCCTTCCTGCGCGAGGCACTGCCCGCCGAACCGCTCCTCCCGGCAGGAGGTGACGCACGATGCTGAGCGAGCCGACGGGGCTGACGGAGCTGACCGACGGCGCCCCGCCCCCCGCCATCCGCGCCGCACTCGAGGAACACCTCGCCGACGCTGCCCGCGGCTGGCTCCACGAGGCCCTCGCCGAGGCCGAAGCGCAGGCGCAGGCCCAGACGCGCGCGGAGGCGGGAGCCAGGACCGGGACGGAAGCCGCGTCGGCCGGGCAGGCGGACCGTCCCCGGTGGCCCCTGCCCCCCTGGGAGATCCGCTTCGCCGAAGCGGGCCGCCACTGCCGGCCTGCCCCCGGCACCCGGGCCACCCCGAACGCCCAGAACCTCGCCGACGCCGCCCGCGTCCTCCTCCTGCACACCGTACGAGCCGGCCAGGACACCACCACCCGCCTCTACCACCACGGCACCGCCGCCGAACGCCGCGCGGTCCTGCTCGCCCTGCCGCATCTCGGCGCCGCGTCCCCCGATTCCGTGCTCCCGCTCGTCGAGGACGCCCTGCGCACCAACGACACCCGCCTCATCGCAGCCGCCGTCGGCCCGTACGCCGCCGACCATCTCGACCAGCACGCCTGGCGGCACGCCGTCCTCAAGTGCCTGTTCACCGGCGTACCCGTCGACGCCGTCGACGGCCTGTCCCGCCGTGCCCGCGCCGACTCCGAACTGGCCCGGATGCTCCGTGACTACGCCGCCGAACGTACCGCCGCGGGCCGCCCCGTACCGGACGATCTCCACCGCGTCCTCGCCCTCACGGACCGCCCCGACACGACGGCCGCCGCCACAGAGGAGTCCTGATGCGCATCTTCGACCCCCACATCCACATGACCTCCCGCACCACGGACGACTACGAGGCGATGTACGCCGCCGGAGTGCGCGCCGTTGTCGAGCCCTCCTTCTGGCTGGGCCAGCCCCGCACCTCGCCCGCCAGCTTCTTCGACTACTTCGACGCACTCCTCGGCTGGGAGCCCTTCCGCGCCTCCCAGTACGGCATCGCCCACCACTGCACGCTCGCCCTCAACCCCAAGGAGGCGAACGACCCCCGCTGCACCCCCGTTCTCGACGCGCTTCCCCGCTACCTCGTCAAGGACTCCGTCGTCGCCGTCGGCGAGATCGGCTACGACTCCATGACCCCCGCCGAGGACACCGCCCTCGCCGCCCAGCTCCAGCTGGCCGCCGACCACGGGCTGCCCGCCCTCGTCCACACCCCGCACCGCGACAAGCTCGCCGGTCTCCACCGCACCGTCGACGTCATCCGTGAATCGAACCTCCCCCCGGAGCGCGTCCTGCTCGATCACCTCAATGAGACAACCGTAAAGGCCGCCACTGACAGCGGCTGCTGGCTCGGCTTCTCCATCTACCCCGAAACCAAGATGGACGAGGACCGCATGGTCGCCGTCATCAAGGACCACGGCACGGAAAAGGTGCTGGTCAACTCCGCCGCCGACTGGGGAAAGAGCGACCCGCTCACAACGCGCAGAGTCGGCGACGCACTGCTCGCCGCGGGCTTCTCCGAGGACGACGTCGACCAGGTCCTGTGGCGAAACCCCGTCGCCTTCTACGGCCTCAGCGGCCGTCTGCGGCTCGACGTGTCCGACGCCCCGCAGCCGCTCCACGAGGGCAACTCCATCCTCCGCGGCGGGGAATGAGGGGAGGAGAGCCACCATGCGCTTCCGCCACCCCGACGGTTCCACCGTCCACCTCGCGTACTGCACCAACGTCCACCCCGCCGAGACCCTCGACGGCGTACTCGCCCAGCTCCGCGACCACTGCGAGCCCGTACGCAGACGCCTCGGCCGGGACCGCCTCGGCATCGGCCTGTGGCTCGCCAGGGACGCCGCGCACGCGCTGATCAACGACCCGGCGGCCCTGCGCGGCCTGCGCGCCGAGCTGGATCGGCGCGGGCTCGAAGTCGTCACCCTCAACGGCTTCCCGTACGAGGGCTTCGGAGCCGAGGAGGTCAAGTACCGCGTCTACCGGCCCGACTGGACCGAGCCCGCGCGTCTGGACCACACCACCGATCTCGCCCACCTCCTCGCCGCGTTGCTCCCCGACGACGTCACCGAGGGGACCATCTCTACCCTCCCGCTCGCCTGGCGCGTCCCCTTCGGAGCCGCCGCCGCCCGGACCGCCCGCGCGGCCCTCGCCACGTTGGCCGAACGCCTCGACGCCCTGGAGGAGATGACGGGCAAGTCCGTCCGTATCGGCCTCGAACCCGAACCGGGCTGCACCGTCGAGACCACCGCCGACGCCATCGGCCCGCTCACCGCCCTGGCCACGCGGCGCATCGGCGTCTGCGTCGACACCTGCCACCTCGCCACTTCCTTCGAGGACCCGGCGACCGCACTCGACGCGCTCATCGCCGCCGGCGTCACGATCCCCAAGGCGCAGCTCTCCGCCGCCCTGCACGCCGAAGACCCGCACCTCCCCGAGGTGCGCGAAGCACTCGCCGCCTTCGACGAACCCCGCTTCCTCCACCAGACACGCACCCGAACCGCCGCCGGCCTACGCGGCACCGACGACCTCGGCGAGGCCCTCACCGGCGGAGTGCTCCCCGACGGCGCTCCCTGGCGAGCCCACTTCCACGTCCCCCTCCACGCCCCACCGGCCCCGCCGCTCACCTCCACCCTCTCCGTGCTCCGGGACGCCCTCACCCGCCTCGTCGGCGGCCGCGCGCCGCTCACCCGCCACCTGGAGGTGGAGACGTACACCTGGCAGGCGCTCCCACCCGAGCTGCGCCCCCGCAACCGCACCCAGCTCGCCGACGGGATCGCCGCCGAGCTCACCCTCGTCCGCGACCTCCTGGTCGACCTCGGCCTCAAGGAGCTGCCGTGACGCAGCCGCACACCACCAGCGCCGCCCCCACCCCTCTCCTCGTCCTGGACGTCGTCGGCCTCACCCCGCAGCTGCTCGCCCACATGCCGCACCTCACCCGACTCGCCCGGTCCGGCTCGCAGGCACCCCTCGGCACCGTCCTGCCCGCCGTCACCTGCGCCGCCCAGTCGACCTTCCTCACCGGCACCACCCCCGCCGAGCACGGCATCGTCGGCAACGGCTGGTACTTCCGCGAGCTCGGCGAAGTACTCCTGTGGCGCCAGCACAACGGTCTCGTCTCCGGCGACAAGATCTGGGACGCCGCACGCCGCGCCCACCCCGGCTACACCGTCGCCAACATCTGCTGGTGGTACGCGATGGGCGCCGACACCGACTTCACCGTCACCCCCCGCCCCGTCTACTACGCCGACGGCCGCAAAGAACCCGACTGCTACACCCGGCCCCCGGCCCTCCACGACGAACTCACCGAGCAGTTCGGTACGTTCCCCCTCTTCCACTTCTGGGGCCCGGGAGCCGATCTCGTGTCCTCCCAGTGGATCATCGACGCGACCCGTCACATCCTGCGCACCCGCCACCCCGACCTGGCCCTGTGCTACCTCCCGCACCTCGACTACGACCTCCAGCGCTACGGCCCCGACGACCCCCGCGCGCACCGGGCCGCCGCCGAACTCGACGCCGCCGTCGCACCGCTGCTCGCCGACGCGAAGGCCGAGGGCCGTACGGTCGTGGCGCTTTCCGAGTACGGCATCACCCGCGTCTCGCGTGCCGTCGACATCAACCGCGCCCTGCGCCGCGCCGGGCTCGTCGAGGTCCACACCCAGGACGGCATGGAGTACCTCGACCCCGTGACCTCCAGGGCGTTCGCCGTCGCCGACCACCAGCTCGCGCACGTCTACGTACGACACCCCGAGAACCCCGAGAACATGGCAGCCACCCGCGCCGCACTCGCGGACCTCGAAGGCATCGCCGAACTCCTCGACGACGACGGCAAGAAGAAGCACGGGCTCGACCACCCGCGCTCCGGCGAACTGGTCGCCGTCGCCGAACCCGACGCCTGGTTCACCTACTACTACTGGCTCGACGACGCCAAAGCCCCGGACTTCGCCCAGCTCGTCGAGATCCACCGCAAGCCCGGTTACGACCCCGTCGAGCTGTTCATGGACCCCCTCGACCCGTACGTACGCGTCAAGGCGGCCAAGGCCCTCGCCCGCAAGAAGCTCGGCATGCGCTACCGCATGGCGGTCGTCCCCCTCGACCCCTCACCCGTCCGCGGCAGCCACGGCCGCCTCCCCGAGCGCGACGAAGAAGGTCCGCTCATCCTGTGCTCCACCCCCCGCGCTGTCGGTGACCGCGTCGCGGCCACCGATGTGAAAGCCCTGCTCCTTCAGCTTGCCGGACTGCACTGACAAAAGGAGTTCCACCCGTGCGCCCCATGAGCCGCAAGACCACCACCGACCCCGAACTCACCCACAAGCTCTCCAGACGAGGCATGCTCGGCGTGGCCGCCGGGGCGAGTGCCGCAGCCCTGCTCGGCGCCGCGGCACCCACCGCGGCGGCGCAGAGCACGGGCCGCGGCCGTCCCGTCCTGCCCCCCGGCCGCCTCGGCGTCCAGCTCTACTCCCTGCGCGACAAGGTCTCGACCCTCGGCTTCGCGAAGGTCTTCGCCGAGCTGGAGCGCTTCGGCTACGACGAGGTCGAGTACGCCGGCTACACCCAGGGCGCCGCGGGCCCCATCACCCTCGCCCAGCTCCGCGGACTCACCCGCGACCACGGCCTGCGCGGCATAGGCAGCCACGTCAACTACTACGACGACAGGAACCCGGCCGCCTACAGCTTCGCCCAGAACCTCACCAAGGTCCTCGACGACGCCCAGGCTCTCGGCCTCAAGCACATCGGCACCGCGTCCGGCCCCTGGCGCTACGGCGCGACCGTCGACGGCTGGAAGCGGGCCGCGCAGGACTTCAACACGTACGGCGCCGCGGCCAGGGCCCGCGGCATGAAGTTCTACCAGCACAACCACGCCGAGGAGTTCTCCTTCGCGACCGACAAGCCCGACGTCCGCCTCTACGACGTACTCCTTGCCGAGACCGACCCCGACCTGGTCTACCTCGAGATGGACATCTACTGGGCGTACGCCGCCCAGTTCCGCTTCGGCAAGCGCGCCGACGGCACGCCGGCCCCGTTCGAGCCGCTCGACTACGTACTGGAGCAGCCCGACCGCTACCCGCTCTTCCACGTCAAGGACGGCGAACACGACGAGTCCGCCCGCGACGGCTACCGGATGGTGGACGTCGGGGACGGAGACATCGACTACAAGCGGTTCATCTCGGCGGTCTCGAAGACCCGGGGCGGGCGCCGTGACCACCACTGGCAGGCGGAACACGACAACCCGGCCGAGTCGTTCGCCTTCGCCCGCAAGTCCGCCGCACATCTGCACTCGCTGCGTGAGAAGGACTGCTGAGCCCCTTCGCTAGACCGCGTCGCGGCTGATCGGCTGCGGGTTCGGCTTGATGTGCCGGGCCCGTGGCCGCCCCGGCGGGTGAAGGAAGATCGCGATGAAGCCGGCGAACAGGGAGATCGACCCCGCCAGTACGAAGGCTCCGCCGTACCCCCAGGCGCCCACGACCACGGCGCCCATACCGGACCCGAGCAGGCCGGACACCAGCTTGGAGCTGTAGACCAGACCGTAGTTGGAGGCGTTGTTGTTCTCCCCGAAGTAGTCCGCCGTCATCGCCGCGAACATCGGGAAGATCGCGCCGCCGCCGAATCCGGAGATGCTGGAGAACAGCAGGAACAGCGGCAGGTTGCCGATGTTCCCGGAGAAGAGGATTCCGTACTGGGAGAGCCCCAGTACGACGCAGACGAAGATCAGGCACTGCTTGCGGCCGTACCGGTCCGACAGCCAGCCGATCACCCCGCGCCCGGTCCCGTTCACGATCGCCTTCAGGGACATCGCCGTGGCCACGATGCCGCCCGCGAAGCCGGCCTCGTCACCGAACGGCACCTGGAAGGCGATGCCGAAGATGTTCACGCCCGACGTACAGAGCAGGCAGAACCACATCAGGCCCACGCGCCCCGTCTGCCATGCCTCCCTCGGCGTGTACTGCTTCACGGCCGGCGGGTTCTTCTCCAGCGCGCGCCGCGCACGCGGGTCGTCCGGCTTGCGCAGCGGGTCGATCTCGGCGGGCCACCAGTTCTTCGGCGGGTCCTGGAAGAAGTACCCGGCGAAGGCCACCACACCGGCGAGGAAGACGCCGACGCCGACCAGCACCCAGCGGAAGTTCGTCAGGTCCATGAAGCCGGTGAAGAGGAACACGAACGGCACCGAGCCGTAGGCGAAACCGCCGTTCACGAAGCCGGTCTTGCCGCCCTTGCGCTCCGGATACCACTTGCCGACCATGTTCACGCAGGTCGCGTAGACCATGCCGGCGCCCATACCGCTGAACATACCGAAGCCGACGTACGCCACGATCACATGCGGCGCGAAGGCCAGCGACAGATAGCCGAGCAGCGTGCCCACCGCGCCGAGCATCATCGCCCAGCGGGCCGGCAGCTTCCCGCTCTCCCGCAATTTTCCGGCCGGGAAGGCGACCGCCGCCTGGAAGAACACCCACACGCCGAGCATCCAGAAGATGTGCTGGCTGCCCCACCCGTGCGCGGTGTGCAGGGTGTCCTCGGCGGACGCGAACGCGTACTCCGCCGAGCTGATGCCCATCATTCCCACCCACGGCAGGATGACCATCCACTTGCGTGGCCGGCCCATGATGTCCACGTCGGTCTCGCCCAGCCGGTACATCCGGCCGTTGGCGTCCGTCACCTCCCGGTAGGGGACGGACGATGAGATGTCTGTTGTCGCCATGTCGATCGAACCCCTTGCGTCGAAGAAGCCTGGGCAGCGCCCCCTGTCCGTTCTCTTCGTGCCGGGGCCGCGCGGCGAGCGGACGCCGCGGGGCCCCGTGGGCCGAGCCGCTGCTCAGCTCATCGACCGCCCCCCAACAGCCCGGCCGCGCGCGCCCACTTGTACTTCGCGCCGAGCACCTCCACCGGCCTCTCCGTCGTGTACGGATACGCCACGACACCCCGCTCGTAGAGGTACGCGCACGCCTCCTCGACCTCCACGTCGCCCGCCAGCGAAGCCACCACAGGCTTCTCGACGCCGCGCGCCCGGAACTCCTCCACCACCCGCGCCGTCAGCTCCGCGAAGACCATCGGCGGGGTGACGATCGTGTGCCAGTAGCCGAGCACCAGCGCGTGGATCCGCGGGTCCTCCATCCCCAGCCGGATGGTGGCCTCGTACGTCGAAGGGGGTTCGCCCCCCGTTATGTCGATCGGGTTGCCGGCCGCCCCGAAGGGCGGGATGAAGGCCTTGAACGCCGCGTCCAGATCCTCCGGGATCTCCATCAGGGACATCCCGTTGTCGACGATCGCGTCCGACAGGAGCACCCCCGACCCGCCCGCGCCCGTGATGACGACGACGTTGTCGCCCTTCGGCACCGGCAGCACCGGCAGCGCTCGCGCGTACTCGAGCATCTCGTTCAGACCGGGCGCCCTGATCACCCCGGCCTGCCGCAGGATGTCCTCGTACACCGCGTCGTCACCCGCGAGCGCCCCCGTGTGCGAACCGGCGGCCTTCGCGCCCGCGCTCGTACGGCCGGCCTTCAGCACGACCACCGGTTTCTTCCGTACGGTCGCCCGCGCCGCCTCCACGAAGGCCCGGCCGTCCTTCAGATCCTCCAGGTGCATCGCGATGCACGTGGTGTGGGGATCCTCGCCGAACCAGGTCAGCAGGTCGTCCTCGTCGAGGTCCGACTTGTTGCCGAGCCCGACGATCGCCGAGACACCGGTCCTCGTCGTACGGGCGAACCCGAGGATCGCCATCCCGATGCCGCCCGACTGGGAGGTCAGTGCCACCCCGCCCCTGACGTCGTACGGGGTGCAGAAGGTGGCGCAGAGGTCGTGCCACGTCGAGTAGTAGCCGTAGATGTTCGGCCCGAGCAGGCGTACGCCGTACCGCTCCGCGATGGCCACGATCTCCGCCTGGAGCGCGTGCTCGCCGGTCTCCGCGAAGCCCGAGGGAATGAGCACGGCGTTGGGGATCCCCTTGCGCCCCACTTCCTCCAGCGCCGCCGCCACGAACCTGGCGGGGATCGCGAAGACCGCCACATCCACCTCACCCGGGACATCCGTCACACTCTTGTACGCCTTGCGGCCCAAGATGTCATCGGCCCGGGGGTTCACCGGATGGATCTCGCCGGGAAAACCGCCGTCGACGAGGTTGCGCATCAGCGAATTGCCGATCTTGCCCTGCTCGTTGGACGCGCCCACGACGGCCACCGAACGCGGCTGCATCAGCCGCCGCATCGAGGTCAGGATCTCCTCGCGGCCGTACTGACGCCGGGGCGCGGGGGAGGAACCGCCGAGCAGGATGCGTACGTCCGCCGCCATCACCCCGCCAGCCGTCGCGAACACGGGGTTGAGGTCGACCTCCGCGATCTCGGGGAAGTCCGCCGCCAGTTCGGACACCCGCACGATCAGCTCCGCGAGCGCCGTACGGTCGACGGCCTCCCCGCCCCGCACGCCCCGCAGGATCTCGGCGGCCCGGATCGAGTCGAGCATGGAGAGCGCGTCTGCCTCGGACACCGGGGCGAGCCGGAAGGTGATGTCCTTCAGCACCTCCACCAGCACCCCGCCCAGGCCGAACGCCACGATCTTCCCGAAGGTCGGATCGGTGACGGCCCCGACGATGACCTCCTGCCCGGCCGGCACCATCTGCTGGACCTGGACGCCCCGGATGCGCGCCTTCGGATCGTAGGTACGCGCGTTGGCCACGATCTCCGTGAACGCCGCCCGCACTTCGCTGGGCGACTTCAGCCCGATCCGCACCCCGCCCGCGTCCGTCTTGTGCACGATCTCGGGTGAGACGATCTTGAGCGCCACCGGGAAGCCGATCCGGGCGGCGAAGGCCACGGCGTCGTCCACGGTCTCGGCCAGCGCCTCCGCCGGGACGGGTATGCCGTACGCGTCGGCGATGAGCTTGGCCTCGGGGGCGGTCAGCGCGCTGCGGCCCCCGGTGACCGCCGCGTCCAGTACGGCCCGTACGGCCGGGGCATCGCGTCGGGCGGCCATCAGATCACTCCGTTCGTCTTGAGCAGCCGCAGCTCCTCGTCGCCGAGGCCGAGCTCGCCGACGTACACCTCCGCGTTGTGCTCACCGAGCAGCGGTGAGGTGACCACGTCGAAGGGGGAGTCGGACAGCTTGATGGGGTTGCCGACGGTGGTGAAGGTGCCGCGCTCGGGGTGCTCGACCTCGACGACCATCTCGTTCGCGGCGAGCGACGCGTCCTCGAAGATCTCCTTGGTCGAGAGGATCGGCCCGCACGGGATGTTGTGGGCGTTGAGCTGCTCCAGCACCTCCCACTTGGGCAGGGCCGACGACCACTCCTCGATCAGCTGGAACATCTTGCCGAGCTTGGGCAGCCGGTCCGCCGGAGTCGCCCACTCGGGGTCGTCCGCCAGCTCGGGGCGCCCGATCAGCTCGGCGAGCGGCCGCCAGCCGACGGGCTGGACGATGACGTACACATAGTCGTTCGGCCCGCCGGGCGCGCACTTGACCGCCCACCCGGGCTGGCCGCCGCCGCTCGCGTTGCCGCTGCGCGGCACGTCGTCGCCGAAGTCGTCGTTCGGGTACTCGGCGAGCGGGCCGTGCGCGAGGCGCTGCTGGTCGCGCAGCTTCACGCGGCACAGGTTCAGCACGGCGTGCTGCATGGCGACGTTGACGCGCTGGCCACGCCCGGTGTTCTCGCGCTGGAAGAGGGCGGCGAGGATGCCGGCGACGGCGTGGATCCCCGTGCCGGAGTCGCCTATCTGCGCACCGGTGGCGAGCGGCGGTCCGTCCTCGAAGCCGGTGGTGGACATGGACCCGCCCATGGCCTGCGCGACGACCTCGTACGCCTTGAAGTTGGTGTACGGGCCGTCTCCGAAGCCCTTGATCGAGGCGTACACGATCCTCGGGTTGATCTCCTGGATGCGCTCCCAGGTGAAGCCCATCCGGTCGACGGCGCCGGGGCCGAAGTTCTCCACCATCACGTCGGAGCGCCGGATGAGCTCCGTCAGGATCTCTTTGCCGCGCTCGGTCTTGGTGTTGAGGGTGATGCTCCGCTTGTTGCAGTTGAGCATCGTGAAGTAGAGGGAGTCGACGTCCGGCAGGTCGCGCAGCTGCTTGCGCGTGATGTCACCGGTCGGCGCCTCCAGCTTCACGACGTCGGCGCCGAGCCATCCGAGGAGCTGAGTGGCGGAGGGGCCGGACTGTACGTGGGTCATGTCGAGGACGCGCACGCCCTCCAGAGCCTTGGTCATGGGAGGCCTCCGCTACTTGTACATGGTCTGGTTCATGGTTCCGGGGGCGTACACGTCCGGGTCGAGCCACACATTGATGAGCGACGGCATCCCCGACTCGCGGGCGCGGCGCAGGGCGGGCGCGATGTCGGCGGGGTCGCGGACCTCTTCGCCGTAACCGCCCAGCATCTGCGCGAACTTGTCGTAGTGGACGTCGCCGAGGGTGTTGCCGACCCGCTCGCGCTCGTCGCCGTACTTCGCCTTCTGGCCGTAACGGATTTGGTTCATCGAGGAGTTGTTGCCGACGATCCCGACGAAGGGCAGGTTGTAGCGCACCAGCGTCTCGAAGTCCCAGCCGGTCAGTGAGAACGCGCCGTCCCCGAAGAGCGCCACGACCTCCTTGTCGGGCCGTGCCTGCTTCGCGGCGAGCACGAAGGGCACTCCGACGCCGAGCGTGCCGAGCGGTCCCGGGTCCATCCAGTGGCCGGGGGACTTGGGCTGTACGACCTGTCCGGAGAAGGTGACGATGTCGCCGCCGTCCCCGATGTAGATGGAGTCCTCCGTCAGGAAGTCGTTGATCTCGCTGACGAGGCGGTACGGGTGGATGGGCGAGGCGTCGGACTTCAGCTGCGGCAGGCGCTTGTCGATGGCCGTCTGCTCGGCGGTACGCAGTTCCTCCAGCCAGGCCTTGCGCTTGACGGAGCCGCCGTTGAGCCGCCCGGACGCCGACTCGGTGACACACTTGAGGATCAGGCCGGCGTCACCCACGATCCCCAGATCGACGTCCCTGTTCTTGCCGACGGTCCGGTAGTCCAGGTCGATCTGTACGACGGTCGCCGCCGGCGAGAGCCGCTTCCCGTATCCCATCCGGAAGTCGAAGGGCGTGCCGACGATGATGATGAGGTCGGCGTTGGCGAAGGCGTAGCGCCGTGACAGCTGGAAGTGGTGCGGGTCGCCCGGCGGCAGGGTCCCGCGTCCCGCGCCGTTCATGTACGCGGGCACGTTCAGCGTCCGTACCAGCTCGGTGGCCGCGTCCGTCGCACGCGTCGTCCAGACCTGGCTGCCGAGCAGGATCGCGGGTTTCTCGGCGTGTACGAGCAGATCGGCCAGCTTCTCGATCGCCTCGGGGTCGCCGGCGGCGCGTGTCGAGGCCCGGTACTGCCCGGCCCTCGGCACGCGCGCCGTGTCGACGGGAACCTTGGCGTCGAGCACGTCGCGCGGGATCTCCAGGAACGAGGGTCCCGGGGCGCCGTGATAGCACTCGCGGAACGCCATGGACACCATGTCGGCGGCCCGCGCGGTGTCCGGCACGGTCGCGGAGAACTTGGTGATCGGCGTCATCATGTCGACGTGCGGCAGGTCCTGGAGTGACCCCATCTTGTGCTGGGTGTGGGCGCCCTGGCCGCCGATCAGCAGCATGGGCGACTCGGCGCGGAAGGCGTTGGCGACACCGGTGACGGCGTCGGTCGTGCCGGGGCCGGCGGTGACGACGGCGCATCCCGGCTTTCCGGTGATGCGGGAGTAGCCATCGGCGGCGTGGGCGGCGACCTGCTCGTGGCGTACGTCGATGACATCGATGCCCTCGTCGACGCAGCCGTCGTAGATGTCGATGATGTGGCCGCCGCAGAGGGTGTAGATGCGGTCGACCCCTTCTGCTTTGAGCGCCTTGGCGACCAAATGCCCACCGGAGATGAGTTCCTGGCTGTCGTCGGGCATGGCGAAGTCCGTCCCTTCGTAGGGGTGCTGGAGCGGTGCTGGAGCGGTCCCGCGTAGATTGCATACAGTCGACGAATACTGTATGAAGCTTGTTATCCCGCATCCGGTGGGTGGTGTCCAGGGGGCGTGCGGCACTTTCCGACGGAGCATTGAGGAGCCGGTATGGACCTGTACGAGCACCAGGCAAGGGAACTCTTCGCGCGGTACGGCGTTCTGGTGCCGGACGCCGAGGTGGCCGGCACACCCCGCGAGGCCCGTCACGCGGCGGAGCGCCTCGGCGGCCGCGTCGTCGTCAAGGCGCAGGTGAAGACAGGGGGCCGCGGCAAAGCGGGCGGGGTGAAGCTCGCCGTCGACCCGGCGGCGGCTGAACTGACCGCCCGCCGGATCCTCGGCATGGACATCAAGGGCCACACGGTCCGCACGGTCATGCTGGCCCAGCCGGTCGGCATCGAGACGGAGTTCTACGTCTCCTACGTCCTCGACCGAGCCTCGGGCCGCTTCCTGGCCATCGCGGCGGCCGAGGGTGGCATGGACATCGAGGAGGTCGCGGCGACCCGCCCCGACGCGGTGGTCCGCATCCCGGTGGATCCGGACGAGGGCGTCACCCCGTCCAAGGCCGCCGAGATCGCCACGGCGGCGGGGCTCCCGCCGGAGGTGGCGCCCGTACTCCAGCAGCTGTGGCAGGTCCTGACCCGGGAAGACGCCCTCCTGGTGGAGGTCAACCCGCTCGTACGGACCACGGACGGCCGGATCCTCGCCCTCGACGGCAAGGTCACGGTCGACGACAACGCCCGGTTCCGGCAGGCGCGCCGGGGGTCGCAGGCACCCGACCCGCACACGGATCCGCTCGAAGCGGCGGCGACAGCCAAGGGCCTCAACTACGTCAAGCTCGACGGAGAGGTGGGCATCATCGGCAACGGCGCCGGTCTCGTCATGTCGACCCTCGACGTGGTCGCCGGCTGCGGCGCCCGCCCCGCGAACTTCCTCGACATCGGGGGAGGGGCGTCGGCCCAGGTCATGGCCGACGGCCTGTCCGTCATCCTCTCCGACCCCGCGGTGAAGTCGGTCTTCGTCAACGTCTTCGGCGGCATCACGGCCTGCGACGCGGTGGCCGACGGCATCGTCCAGGCCCTCGAGTCGGTGCGGCTCACCCGTCCCCTCGTCGTACGCCTGGACGGCAACGCCGCAGCCCGCGGCCGCGCCATCCTCGACGACCGCGCCCATCCCCTCGTCCACCAGGCCACCACGATGGACAGCGCAGCCCGCCGAGCCGCCCAACTGGCCACCACAGCCTGAGCCGAGGAGAGACCGACATGGCGATCTACCTGACCAAGGAGAGCAAGGTCCTCGTCCAGGGCATGACCGGGGCCGAGGGCATGAAGCACACCCGCCGCATGCTCGCTGCGGGCACCGACGTCGTGGGCGGCGTCAACCCGCGCAAGGCCGGCCGTGTCGTCGACTTCGACGATCGTACGGTCCCGGTCTTCGGCACGGTGTCCGAGGCGATGGCCGCCACGGACGCCGACGTGACGATCGTCTTCGTGCCCCCGCCCTTCGCCAGGGCGGCGGTCATCGAGGCCGCGGACGCCGGCATCGGCCTGGCCGTCGTGATCACGGAAGGCATCCCGGTCCACGACGCCGTCACGTTCCACGCTTACGCCACGGCACGCGGTACCCGCGTCATCGGCCCCAACTGCCCTGGGCTGATCAGCCCCGGCCAGTCCAACGCGGGCATCATCCCGGCGGACATCGCCAGCAAACCCGGCCCCATCGGGCTGGTCTCCAAATCCGGCACCCTCACCTACCAGCTGATGTACGAACTGCGCGAGACGGGTTTCACGACGGCCGTCGGCATCGGCGGCGACCCGGTGACCGGCACCACGCACATCGACTGCCTCGCCGCCTTCGAGGACGACCCCGACACCGAGATCATCATCCTGATAGGAGAGATCGGCGGCGACGCGGAGGAACGCGCGGCGGCGTACATCTCCGCTCACGTCACCAAACCCGTCATCGGCTACGTCGCGGGCTTCACGGCCCCGGAGGGCAGGACGATGGGCCACGCGGGCGCGATCGTCTCCGGATCGTCGGGCACCGCGGAGGCGAAGAAGCAGGCCCTCGAAGGGGCAGGCGTACGCGTGGGCAGCACCCCGTCGGAGACGGCACGCCTGGCCCTCGAGCACCTCTCCCACCTCGCCCGGCGCACGTGACGTCACGTCCGGTCCGGCGCACGTGACGTCACGCACAGTCAGGGCGCCTTCGGTACCGCCGCGCCGCCCGCGTCACTAACGTCCGTCCAGGGCCGCCCCCGTGCAGGGGCGGCCCACCGCGCCACTCAGCCCCGCCCCCTTCACGAGCGGAGACACCAGATGGCACCCACCCTCACCCTCAAGCCGGGCACGGCCTGGGCCGACGCGTGGCAGCGATGCCTCGCCGTCGCCCCCGAGGCCTTCAAGGACGACCGCGTACTCAATCTCTGGGCCTCCGCGTGGAAGCCCGACGGCCGTGCGCTCGGCGCCACTTCGCCCGTCGACGGCAGTCCCATCGCCGGCCCGCCGCGCCTGGACGCCGCCACCGCCGGCCAGGCCGTACGCGCCTCCCTGGACCAGCACCGCGCCTGGCGCCACGTCCCGCTGCCCGAACGCCGCGCCCGGGTGGCGGCCACCCTCGACGCCCTCACCGAGCACCGCGAACTGCTGGCCCTCCTCCTGGTCTGGGAGATAGGCAAGCCGTGGCGCCTCGCCCAGGCCGACGTCGACCGCGCGATCGACGGCGTGCGCTGGTACGTCGACGGCATCGAGCCCATGCTGGCCGGCCGTACCCCGCTCTCCGGCCCGGTCTCCAACATCGCCAGCTGGAACTACCCGATGTCCGTACTGGTCCACGCCATGCTGGTGCAGGCCCTGGCCGGCAACGCGGTCATCGCCAAGGCCCCCACCGACGGAGGCGTCGCCTGCCTCACCCTGGCCTCGGCCCTGGCGGCGCGCGAGGGCATCCCGGTCACCCTCGTGAGCGGCAGCGGCAGTGAACTCTCCGCCTCCCTCGTCCGCTCGCCGGAGATCGGCTGCGTCTCGTTCGTGGGCGGACGCGACACGGGCGCCCGTATCGCCACCGCCGTGGCCGACCTCGGCAAGCGCCACATCCTCGAACAGGAGGGACTCAACACCTGGGGCATCTGGAACTACACGGACTGGCCCACCCTGACCTCCCTCATCCCCAAGCTCTTCGACTACGGCAAGCAGCGCTGCACCGCCTACCCGCGCTTCGTCGTCCAGCGCGCGCTGTTCGACGCGTTCCTGGCGGCGTACCTCCCCGCCGTACGCTCCATCCGCACCGGCCACCCCCTGGCCGTGGAGCACCCCGAAGACCCGCTCCCCACCCTGGACTTCGGCCCGCTCATCAACGCGGCCAAGGCCAAGGAGCTGGCCGACCAGGTCAGCGAGGCGATCGACCGGGGCGCGGTGCCGCTCCACCGCGGCTCACTCGCCGACGCCCGATTCCTCCCCGGCCAGGACACCAGCGCCTACGTGCCGCCCGTCACCCTGCTGAACCCGCCACGCTCGTCCCCCCTCCACCACGCGGAGCCCTTCGGCCCGGTGGACACCATCGTCCTGGTCGACACGGAGGCGGAACTCCTCGCCGCGATGAACGCCTCCAACGGGGCCCTGGTGGCGACACTTTCCACCGACGACCCCTCGACGTACGAACGCCTCGCTCCCCAGATCCGTTCCTTCAAGGTGGGCCACGGGAAGCCCCGTTCGCGCGGCGACCGCGACGAACTCTTCGGCGGCTTCGGCGCGTCCTGGCGAGGCGCGTTCGTGGGCGGAGAGCTCCTCATCCGCTCCGTCACCGAGGGCCCGCGGGACGAACGCCTGCCGGGCAACTTCCCCGACTACCACCTGATGCCCTAGCCGGGCCGCCCCGGCTCCGGGCTAGCCGATGCCCTGGTGATCGGGGAGCAGGGCGAACGCCCGGTCGGCGGCCTCCGGCACCGTACGCTCCACGGCCTGGACGAGGAGCGTACGGTGCCGCACCAGCGGCTCCCTCCTGTCCTCGGGCGCCAGCAGCAGCAGATCGTCGATCCCGGCGAGCAGCCGCCGCGACACCTGGGGACTGCCGGCCGCGCACCCCCTGATCTCGGTGAACCCGAGATCCACCAGATCGGCCCACCCCGGTACGTCCTGCACCAGCCGCACCGCACCCAGGCCGTCCCGGTGATGCACGGCCCCCAGCGGCCTGTCCACCACCGCGGCGAGGAACTGGACGATCCGGTCCAGACACTGCACGGCGGTCGTCGGATCGTTGACGGCCGGCGAGAGCGCGCGCAGCGCGATGTCGGACAGCTGCCGCAGCCCGAACCCCAGGTCCTGATGAGAAGTGCGCTCCACCCCGACGTACGCCGTGTACCGGAGCGCGCGCCGCGACGACGCCCCGTCACCGTGGACAGCCAGCACCGGCGTCCCCGGAACGACGAAGTCCCCGATCCGCGGAACGAGCCGCAGGACGACACCCCCGCGCCTGGCCGCCCGTACCAGTCGCGCGACATTCACATCCCGCAGCACCCCCGCCCGGCCCCGGTGCAGGATCGATTTGCTCCGGGAGCGAGCGGGCCGCCCTCCCCTTCCCGGTCGGGCTGCCTGGCCAGCACCCGGAAGGCCTCACGCGCGATGTGGTCGACGACGGGCCCCACCTGCATCAGCCGCAGCGTGGCCGACACATAGGCGATGAACAGCAGCAGACTCAGCAGCACCAGGAGCATGGTGACGACGCTCTGCACGAGCGGCACGGTGGTGACGAGCCGGGGGTCGTCCTCGCTGTCGTACTGGCTCAGCACCAGCAGCGAGAAGAGGAACGTCGCCAGGAAGACGGTGAGCGTGAGCTTGGTGATCCGGCTCCGCACGAAGATCCGTACGACCCGGGGCGTGAACTCGCCGCTCGCCATCTGTACGGCCACCAGCGAGATGCTGAAGACCACACCGATGAAGGTCATCATCGCCGAGCTGATCGTCGTGACGATCGTCCTGGCGTCCTCGGCGATCCCGATCAGGTCGCCGACCTCGTCGTACGCCTCCTCGCCCTGGAGGTACGCGACGATCTCCGCATCGAGCGCCGACGCCGCCCACCACAGCGCGAACGCGCACACCAGCCCCAGGGCCGGCGCGAACCAGAACGTGTCCCGCAGATGCTCACGCAACGGCGACAGCGTGCGCGGCCGGCGGTACCGACGCCCGGCGCGGCCGAATCCGTATCCGTAACTCACCGCGCGAACGCTACGCGTCCCCGTCCCGCAACACGCTGTAATGGCGGTGGCGCGACCTGGGGCGATTCGCGTCGCGCGTGCCCGCCGCAGGCCACTGACCACGGGATACGCAGGTGAAAGGCACACCGAACCCCTGGTATTGTTTGCCATGTCGCCGCGGGAAACCGGGGCCGACCACCTGGTCCGGGTGGCGGAATGGCAGACGCGCTAGCTTGAGGTGCTAGTGCCCTTTATCGGGCGTGGGGGTTCAAGTCCCCCCTCGGACACATGCGACGTTTTGCCGGCAGGCCCCAGGCCTGTCGGCAATTCGTTTTTGCGCGTGCTCAGCGGAGTGCGCACGTTCTCGTGCTCCCCCCGTGACATGAAAGCCGGCCCGCGATTTCTCCGGTCGTGGAACCGATGAGTTTGGCGTGCCGGGCCGGTCTTCCCTGTGTACACACACTCATACGCGGGAGGTACCGATGGTCGCCAAGGGTTTCACGACGTGTCTGTGGTTCGACGGTCAGGCCGAGGAGGCCGCGCACCACTACGTCTCGGTCTTCAAGGACTCCAGGCTCGGACGAGTCACCCGCTACAACGAGGCCGGGCCCGGGCGCGTCGGCGAGGTGGTCACCGTCGAGTTCGAGGCCAACGGGCAGAAGTTCGTGGCCCTGAACGGCGGGCCCGAGTTCACCTTCAGCGAAGCCGTCTCGTTCCAGATCCTCTGCGACGACCAGGACGAGGTGGATCACTACTGGAGCAGGCTCACGGAAGGTGGCGCGGAGAGCGTCTGTGGGTGGCTCAAGGACAAGTTCGGGGTGTCCTGGCAGGTCGTCCCCGCAGGGCTCATCGAGATGGTCGGCGACCCCGATCCGCAGAAGGCGAAGCGGACCACCGAGGCGATGCTCTCGATGGTCAAGCTCGACATCGCCGCTCTGCGCAGGGCCTACGCGGGGGAGTAGTCCTCGCCGGCCCGGGTGAGCCGTCGGCGCGGAGTCGTGCGGCTACTGCCGTGCCGTGAGGTCCCGCATCCACGTCTCGACCCCGGCGGAGGTGCGGGGCAGGCCGGCCGACAGGTTCTCGTTGCCGTCGGCGGTGACCAGGATGTCGTCCTCGATGCGCACGCCGATGCCGCGGTACTCGGCTGGCACGGTCAGGTCGTCCGGCTGGAAGTACAGGCCCGGCTCGACCGTCAGGACCATGCCGGGTTCCAGGACTCCGTCGACGTACGACTCCGTGCGCGCCGTGGCGCAGTCGTGTACGTCGAGGCCCAGCATGTGGCCGGTGCCGGCCATGGTGAATCGGCGTTGCAGGCCGAGGTCGTACACGCGCTCGGCGGGCCCCTCCAGCAGGCCCCACTCGACGAGCCTTTCCGCCAGGCTGCGCTGGGCGGCCTCATGGAAGTCCCGGTAGCGCGCACCGGGGCGCACGGCGTCGATGCCGGCCTGCTGGGCCTCGAACACCGCGTCGTAGATCCTGCGCTGGAGCGGGGTGAAGGTGCCGTCGACGGGGAGCGTGCGGGTGACGTCGGCGGTGTAGAGGGTACGGGTCTCCACACCCGCGTCGAGGAGGAGCAGGTCGCCCGGGCGTACCTCGCCGTCGTTGCGCACCCAGTGCATGATCGTGGCGTGCTCGCCCGCGGCGCAGATGGAGCCGTAGCCGACGTCGTTGCCCTCCAGGCGGGCCCGGCGGAAGAACGTACCCTCGATCCACCGCTCCGAGGTGGCGACAGCGGTGGCCAACTCCCGTACGACATCGGTGAATCCGTGGACGGTCGAGTCGCAGGCCCTGCGCAGCTCACCGATCTCCCACTCGTCCTTGACGAGACGCAGCTCGGCCAGGACGGTCTTGAGTTCGCAGTCGCGCTCTTCGTCCGTGGCCAGGGCTGTCTCGAGGCCGGCGTCGTAGCCGCGCACCATACGGGTCGGGGTGGCGGGGTCGCTCGCTGCGGCGCGCAGCTCGTCGGCGGCCTTGCGGACGTCCCCGCACGGCAGGCCCAGCAGCGTCGCGGCCTCGGAGAGGCTGTTCCGGCGGCCGACCCACAACTCGCCCTTGGCCGCGTCCTGCCAGAACTCGCCCGTCTCGCGGTCGGAGCGGGGGAGGAGGTACGCGGTCGCCTCGTGGCCGCCGTCCGCGAGGGGTTCCAGGACCAGTACCGCGTCCTCGGTCTGGTCGCCGGTGAGGTGGACGTACTCGCTGGAGGGACGGAAGGGGTAGTGGCTGTCGTTCGCGCGCACCTTGGGGTTCCCGGCCGGGATCACCAGGCGCTCGCCCGGGAAGCGGGCACAGAGCGCGGCGCGGCGCTTGGCCGCGTACGGGGCCTGGCTGTCCGGTTCGAGGTCACGCCGCTCGGTGTCGGCCCAGCCTGTCCTCATCAGCTCGGCGAGTTCGTCGGAGACGGTCGGACAGAGGCTGTTCTTACGGCCCTTGGACACGTGAGGTCCTCTCTTCGCTGTTGCCTGCTCACAGTCGTGGAATCAGCGTAGACACCCTTGGCGCGCAAGGGAACATGTGACATTGTACTGACGTGAGCAACCGACTGACCTGCGACGTTGTGGTCGTTGGGGCCGGAATGGTGGGCGCTGCCTGCGCCCTCTACGCCGCCCGGGCGGGCCTGCGTACCGTGCTCGTCGACCGCGGGCCGGTGGCCGGCGGCACCACGGGGGCGGGCGAGGGTAATCTGCTGGTGTCCGACAAGGAACCGGGACCGGAGCTCGAACTCGCGCTGCTGTCGGGGCGGTTGTGGCGGGAACTCGCCGCCGCCGAGCCCGGGTTCCGCAGTGCTGTCGAGTACGAGCCCAAGGGTGGTGTCGTGGTCGCCTCCCGGCCGGAAGCGCTGACCGCTCTGGATGCCTTCGCCGCGCGGCAGCGCGCGGCCGGCGTCGAGGCGCGGTCTGTCGGCGTGAGTGAACTCCACTCCCTGGAGCCCTGTTTGGCGCCCGGCCTTGCCGGTGGCGTCCATTACCCGCAGGACTGCCAGGTGATGCCCGGTCTTGCCGCCGCGTATTTCGTACGGGCGGCCAGGCGGGCCGGCGCCGAGCTGCGGACCGGCACGGCTGTCACCGCGGTGCTGCGGCGTACGGGGACAGCCGGCGGAAGTGTGCTCGGCGTGCGTACCGGCCAGGGGGACATTCACGCCCCGGCCGTCGTCAACGCGGCCGGGACCTGGGGCGGCGAACTGGCCGCGCTGGCCGGGGTCCACCTGCCGGTACTGCCCCGGCGCGGATTCGTCCTGGTGACCGAGCCGTTGCCGCCGAGGCTGATCCGGCACAAGGTGTACGCCGCGGATTACGTCGCCGACGTGGCCAGTGACTCCTCCGCGCTGCAGGCCTCGGCGGTGGTCGAGGGTACGGCAGCGGGCCCCGTGCTGATCGGCGCCAGCCGGGAGCGGGTGGGCTTCGACCGCACCTTCGCCCTGCCGGTGGTGCGGCGGCTCGCGGCGCAGGCGACCGAGCTGTTCCCCGTGCTGGGGCGGGTCAGCGCGATACGCGGCTATCTGGGCTTCCGGCCCTACCTGCCGGACCACCTGCCGGCGATCGGCCCCGACGCGCGCGTGCCCGGTCTGCACCATGCGTGCGGGCACGAGGGGGCGGGGATCGGACTTGCCACGGGCACGGGGTACGTGATCGCCCAGGCCCTCACGGGGGCGGCGACGCCGGATCTGGACCTCGCACCCTTTCGCCCCGATCGCTTCCCGATGCTTCAGGAGGAGGCCGGATGACGCCCCGTCGCGTCCCGCGTCGTACGCCGCTGGATCTGGTACGGGCCCGGCCCGAGCCGGGATTCACGGTCACCCTGGACGGGCGGCCCGTCGATGCGCTGCCGGGTCAGAACATCGCCGCCGTGCTGTGGTCGGCGGGCATCACTTCATGGCGTACGACGCGTGACGGGGGCCGGCCGCGTGGCGTCTTCTGTGGCATCGGCGTCTGCTTCGACTGCCTGGTGACGGTCAACGACCGCCCGAATCAACGGGCTTGCCTGGTGCAGGTGTCGCCGGGCGACGCCGTCCGGACGCAGGAAGGGACGGGTCACGATGCCGATGCCTCCGCCGAGTGAGGTCCCGGTGCCCGCGGGCTCGGGTGAGGGCGATGACCGTACGGTTGGCGCGCGGCGCGGCGACGGACGTACGGTCGGCGCCGGTGCCGAGGGGGAGACGGTGGCCGTCATCGGCGCCGGACCCGCAGGGCTTGCCGCCGCGCTCATGGCCGCCGACCTCGGGGTACGGGTCACCCTCGTCGACTCCGCGGCCCAGGCGGGCGGGCAGTTCTACCGGCAGTCCGACGCGCGGCTGGGCGCCCGGCGGCCGCAGGCGCTGCATCACGCGTGGGGAACCTGGGAGCGCCTGCGGTCCCGGCTGGACGCTCACGTCGCCGCCGGCCGGATCACGCATCTCGCCGACCGGCACGTCTGGTTCGTGGAGCCGCACGGCGGGGGCGGGTTCACCGTGCACGCTCTCGTCGGGCCCGAGCAGGTGGAGCCCCGGACGGTACGCGCCGATGCCGTGCTCCTTGCGACCGGCGGGTACGAGAAGGTGTTGCCGTTCCCCGGCTGGACGCTGCCCGGAGTCGTCACGGCGGGCGGTGCGCAGGCCATGCTCAAGGGCGGCCTCGTACTGCCCGGCCGTACCGTGGTGGTGGCCGGGACCGGCCCGCTGCTGCTGCCGGTGGCCGCGGGGCTCGCGGCGGCGGGAGCGAAGGTGGCGGCGCTGATCGAGTCGGCCGACGCCAAGTCCTCTGTACGGCAGGCCCGGACGCTCGCCGCGCACCCCGCGAAGCTGGCCGAGGGCGCCCGGTACGCAGCCGGGCTGTTCCGGCACAGGGTGCCGGTCAGGACCCGCCACACGGTCGTCGCCGCGCATGGCACCGACAGGCTGGAGGCCGTGACCGTGGCGGCACTGGACACCGAGGGGCGGGTACGGCCCGGCACCGGGCGGCGGATCGCCTGCGACACGCTCGCGGTCGGGCACGGCATGCTGCCGCACACCGACCTTGCCGGGGCACTCGGCTGTCGCATCGACAGCAGGGGCGACGACGGTGAGTGGGCGGTGGCCGTCGACGACGAGCAGCGTACGGAGGTACCGGGCGTGTGGGCGGCGGGCGAAGCGACCGGTGTCGGGGGAGCGGTGCTCTCCCTCGCCGAGGGGGAGATCGCGGGGCGGTCGATCGCGGCCCGGCTCCGGGGCCGTGTGCCCGATCCCGGGGACTGGGCAGGGGCGGCCAGGACCCGTACACGGCTGCGGTCCTTCTGCGCGGCGATCGACGCCGTCTTCACGCCGCCCGCTCATTGGGCGGAGCAGGTCACCGACGACACGATCGTCTGCCGGTGCGAGGAGGTTCCGGCCCGCGCAGTCCGCGAGGCGGTGGACGAACTGGGCGCCACGGACCTGCGCACCGTCAAACTGCTGACCCGCGCCGGAATGGGCTGGTGCCAGGGCCGCGTGTGCGCACCCGGCGTCGCGGGTGTGGCCGGCTGTCCCCCGGCGCTGTCCCGGCGACCGTTCGCACGCCCCGTTCCGCTGTCGGTGCTGGCGCGGGCGGGGGAGGAGGCTCCGCCGCCGTGAACACCATTCTGCCCGCAGGGCCCGGGGGGTTTCCGCGCGTCCCATCGCGGCACATCGGCGCGCGGAGGCGGGTGCGGGTGCTGCCCCCGACCCGCTGGAGAGGAAGCCGGGACGGTCCCGCGGCGCCCGCAACGACGTGCCTTCCGCGCCATTCGAAGTGAGGTCTTGATGAACCGTGAGGTCTTGATGAACCCGAACGTCACCCACCCCGTACTCCGCCCCTGGCGCGGGGTCCTGGTCGCGACCGCGCTGCCCCTGCGCGAGGACCTCAGCGTCGACTACGACGCCTTCGCCGGACACTGCGCCTGGCTCGTCGAGAACGGCTGCGACGGCGTCGTACCCAACGGCTCGCTCGGTGAGTACCAGGTACTCACTCCGCAGGAGCGCGCCAAGGTCGTCGAGACCGCCGTCGCCGCCGTCGGCGGGCAGCGCGTGATGCCGGGCGTCGCCGCGTACGGCTCGGCCGAGGCCCGCCGCTGGGCCGAACAGGCCCGGGACGCCGGATGTGCCTCCGTGATGCTGCTGCCCCCGAACGCCTACCGCGCGGACGAGCGCTCCGTACTCGCCCATTACGAAGAGGTCGCCCAGGCAGGCGTCCCGGTCGTCGCGTACAACAACCCGCACGACACCAAGGTCGACCTGACCCCCGAACTGCTCGCCACGCTGCACGCGGCCGGGCACATCCACGCCGTCAAGGAGTTCTCCGGCGACGTCCGCCGCATCTACCAGGTCGCGGAGCTCGCCCCCGAGCTGGATGTCCTGATAGGCGCCGACGACGTGGTCGTGGAACTCGCCATCGGCGGGGCCAAGGGCTGGGTCTCCGGTTACCCGAACGCCCTCCCCAAGGCCACCGTGGAGCTCTATCACGCCGCGATCGCGGGCGATCTCGCCACCGCCGTACCCCTCTACAAGCAGCTCCACGCGCTGCACCGCTGGGACTCCAAGACCGAATTCGTGCAGGCGATCAAGCTGTCCATGGACATCGTCGGCCGCCCCGGCGGCCCCTGCCGGCCGCCGCGCGTCCCCCTCCTCCCCGAGCAGGAGGCGGCCGTCCGCGCCGCCACCGGGAAAGCCGTCGCCGCCGGATTGTGCTGACCTACCGGGAGTCCAGACATGCGCAGCAAACTCGTCCTGCACGCCGTTGATTCGCACACCGAAGGCATGCCCACCCGGGTGATCACCGGTGGTGTGGGAACCATCCCCGGTGCGACCATGTCCGAGCGCCGCAGCTACTTCGTGGAGCACCTCGACCATCTGCGGACCCTGCTGATGTACGAGCCGCGCGGCCACGCGGCGATGAGTGGCGCGATCCTCCAGCCCCCCACCCGGCCGGACGCGGACTTCGGTGTGCTGTTCATCGAGGTCTCCGGCTGTCTTCCGATGTGCGGGCACGGCACGATCGGGGTGGCGACCGTACTCGTCGAGACCGGCTTGGTTCCGGTCGTCGAGCCCGTCACCACCATCCGTCTCGACACTCCCGCAGGGCTGGTCACCGCCGAGGTCGCAGTCGAGGACGGCGCCGCGACCGCCGTGACCTTGGGCAATGTCCCCTCCTTCGCTGTCGCCCTCGACCGCAGGGCGACGCTCGCCGACGGGCGGACCGTCACCTATGACCTCGCGTACGGCGGGAACTTCTACGCGATCCTGCCGCTGGAGCAGTTCGGCCTGCCCTTCGAGCGGGGCCGCAAGGACGACATCCTCGCGGCGGGCCTCTCGCTCATGGAGGCGATCAACGCGGAGCCTCCGGTTCATCCCGAGGACCCGACGATCACCGGTTGCCACCACGTCCAGCTGCTCGCCCCCGGGTCCACGGCCGAGCGCTCCCGGCACGCGATGGCCATCCACCCCGGCTGGTTCGACCGCTCCCCCTGCGGTACGGGCACCAGCGCGCGGATGGCGCAGCTGCACGCCCGTGGTCAACTGCCCCTGCTCCAGGACTTCGTGAACGAGTCCTTCATCGGTACGTCGTTCACCGGCCGGCTCCTGGGCACGACCGAGGCGGCCGGGGTGCCCGCTGTGCTGCCCGCCGTCACCGGACGCGCCTGGATCACGGCAACCGCTCAGTACCTCCTCGATCCGGCCGATCCGTTCCCCGCCGGCTTCCTGCTGTAAGCGGTACGTGACATAGCACTAGGATCGGTCGGTCGACGCGCACCAGACCGAGGAGGACCCCATGGCCGCTGAGCGGAAGCATGTCGCGGCCCAGCCCGCAGGGCCGGAGCTGCCGTCGCTCGGCGGCCGGCGCGAGAGCTACCGCGAGCGCGTCGCCGACGCACTGCGCGCCGCCCTGATCGCCGGTGAACTGCGCCCGGGCGAGGTCCACTCCGCGCCCAGCCTCGCCGCCCGCTTCGGGGTCTCGGCGACGCCCGTACGCGAGGCGATGCTGGACCTCGTCAAGGAGGGGCTGGTCGACACCGTCCCGAACAAGGGGTTTCGGGTCACCGCCGTCTCCGATCAGCAGCTGGACGAGTACAACCAGATCCGCTCGCTCATCGAGATCCCGACGGTCACGGCGCTCGCCACCACCGCGGACCCCATTGCGCTGGAAGCTCTGCGGTCCGTGGCGCTGTCCATCGTCACTTCCGCCGCCGCCGGGGATCTCATCGCCTACGTCGAGGCCGACCGCCGGTTCCACCTCGGCCTGCTCGCGCTGGCCGGCAACGCGCACCTGGTCGAGGTGGTCGGCGACCTGCGCAAGCGTTCCCGGCTGTACGGACTGACCGCCCTGGTCGAGCGAGGGCTGCTGGAAGCGTCCGCGCGGGAGCATCTCGAACTTCTCGACGCCCTGCTGGCCCGCGACGCCGGGCAGGTGCACGCCATCATGACCCGCCATCTGGGTCATGTGCGTGACAAGTGGGCCGGCTGACCGGCCGGGGCCCCGCGCTCATGTGAGCGCACCTTCGTCACGATCCGGTCTCGCTGTAGGGGCCGGGTCTTGCGTCTGGGGCGTGTAATCGATTCCATGCGTGTGTGTAATCGATTCCACGAGCCACAAGGAGGTGGTCCGGGTCGTGGCGAGCATCAAAGATGTCGCTGCTGAGGCGGGCGTGTCCGTTGCCACGGTCTCGCGCGTCCTCAACAGCCACCCGTCCGTCAGTCCCGACGCGCGCACCCGTGTCCTCGCCGCAGTCGAGACACTCGGCTACCGGCCCAACGCCGTCGCGCGGTCCCTGCGTACCGACCAGACGCGCACCCTCGGGCTCGTCATCAGCGACGTACTCAACCCGTACTTCACCGCCCTGGCCCGGTCCGTGGAGGAAGCGGCCCGCGCCCTCGGTTACAGCGTCATCATCGGAAACGCCGACGAGCGGCCCGAGTTGCAGGACCACCACGTCCGCACGCTCCTCGACCGCCGGATCGACGGGCTCCTGGTGTCGCCCACGGACGGGGGATCGCCGCAGATTCTCGACGCCGCGCGCGGTGGCACTCCCATGGTCTTCGTGGACCGCTGGATTCCCGGTGTGGACGTGCCCGTCGTACGCGCCGACGGCTGTCCCGCCGTACGTGACCTGGTGGCCCATCTGTACGGCCTCGGCCACCGCAGGCTCGCCATCATCGCGGGACCGGCGGCCACCACCACCGGCAGCGAGCGCGTCGAAGCCTTCAGGGAGGCGCTCGGGGAGCACGGGCTGCCGCTGCCCGACGCCTACATCGGGCAGGGCGACTTCCAGGCCGACAGCGGGCGGCGCGCCACCGAGGGGTTCCTCGCCCTGCCGGAACCGCCCGAAGTGGTCTTCGCCGCCGACAACCTGATGGCGCTCGGCGCCCTGGACGCGATCCGGGCGCGCGGCATGCGGGTTCCGCAGGATGTGGGGCTCGCCGCCTTCGACGACATCCCGTGGTTCGTCCACACCGATCCGCCCATCACCGCCATCGCCCAGCCGACCGGCGAGCTCGGCCGGGCCGCCGTACGGGCGCTGGTCGACCTCATCGAGGGCCGGCCCCCGCAGTCCGTCACCCTTCCCGCCCGACTCGTCGTACGCCGTTCCTGCGGCGAGGGCGAGCTGAGCCAGAGGAGCAGCCTGTGAGCAGCCAGGACGAGTTGCTGCGCGTCGAAGGCATACGCAAGACCTTCCCCGGCGTCGTCGCGCTCGATTCCGTCGACTTCGACCTGCGGCGCGGTGAAGTGCATGTGCTGCTCGGTGAGAACGGCGCGGGCAAGAGCACGCTGATCAAGATGCTGTCCGGTGCCTACCGGCCCGACAGCGGCCGGATTCTCGTGGACGGGCACGAGGTGCGCGTCCAGGGCGCGCAGGACGCCGAGCGGCTCGGCATCGCCACCATCTACCAGGAGTTCAACCTGGTGCCGGAACTGACCGTCGCCGAGAACATCTTTCTCGGCCGCCAGCCCCGGCGCTTCGGCGTGATCGACCGCAAGCGGATGGAGGCCGACGCGCAGGCACTGCTCGAGCGCGTCGGCGTGCAGGTGTCGCCGAAGGCCAAGGTGTGCGAACTGGGCATCGCCCAACTCCAGATGGTGGAGATCGCCAAGGCGCTCAGCCTGGACGCGCGTGTCCTCATCATGGACGAGCCCACCGCCGTACTGACCAGCGAGGAAGTGGACAAACTCTTCCGGATCGTGCGGCAGTTGCGCGAGGACGGGGTGGGCGTTGTCTTCATCACCCATCATCTTGAGGAAATCGCGGCGCTCGGCGACCGCGTCACTGTGCTGCGCGACGGCCGCAGCATCGGGCAGGTGCCCGCCTCCACGCCCGAGGCCGAACTGGTACGGCTGATGGTGGGGCGCTCCATCGAGCAGCAGTATCCGCGCGAACGTCCGGACGCGGGCGACGCGTTGCTCTCCGTACGCGGTCTGACCCGCGGTGGTGCCTTTCACGACGTCAGTTTCGAGGTGCGCGCGGGTGAGGTCGTCGGTCTCGCCGGGCTCGTCGGCGCCGGACGCACCGAGGTCGTACGTGCCGTCTTCGGCGCCGATCCCTACGACGCCGGCAGCGTCGAGGTGCGCGGCGAGCGGCTCGGCAAGGGGGACGTGAACGCCGCCATGTGCGCCGGTATCGGGCTCGTACCCGAGGACCGCAAGGGCCAGGGGCTGGTGCTCGACGCCTCCGTGCAGGAGAACCTCGGTCTGGTCACGATGCGTTCGGCCACCCGCGCCGGCCTCGTGGACCGCAAGGGGCAGCGCGTGGCGGCCGCCCGCATCGCCGAGCAGTTGGGCGTACGGATGGCGGGCCTCGGCCAGCACGTCCGCACGCTCTCCGGCGGCAACCAGCAGAAGGTCGTCATCGGCAAGTGGCTCCTCGCCGACACCAGAGTGCTGATCCTCGACGAACCGACACGCGGTATCGACGTCGGCGCCAAGGTCGAGATCTACCAGCTGATCAACGAGCTGACAGCTTCCGGGCACGCCGTCCTGATGATCTCCAGCGACCTGCCCGAAGTCCTCGGCATGAGCGACCGGGTGCTGGTCATGGCCCAGGGCCGGATCGCCGGCGAGCTCCCCGCACGCGACGCGACCCAGGACGCGGTGATGGCACTCGCCGTGGGCGCGCCGGACCTGATCGGAACCAAGAACGAAGTGGAGGGCCCCCGTGGCCACTGACACGCTCAAGAGCGGCACGGGCGCGCGTGGCGCCACCGCGACCTCGGTCCGCCGCATCCTGCTCGACAACGGCGCGCTCAGCGCCCTGGTCGTCCTGGTGGTGGCGATGTCGCTGCTCTCCGGCGACTTCCTGACCACGCAGAACCTCCTCAATGTGGGCGTGCAAGCCGCCGTCACCGCGATCCTCGCGTTCGGCGTCACCTTCGTCATCGTCTCGGCCGGCATCGACCTGTCGGTCGGATCGGTGGCCGCGCTCTCGGCGACCGTCCTCGCCTGGACGGCCACGTCGGAGGGCGTCCCGGTGTGGATCGCCGTGATCCTCGCCGTCGCCACGGGCATCGCCTGTGGCCTCGTCAACGGAGCCCTCGTCTCGTACGGCAAACTCCCGCCGTTCATCGCCACGCTGGCCATGCTCTCGATCGGCCGCGGTTTGTCCCTGGTCATCTCGCAGGGCAGGCCGATCGCGTTCCCCGACTCCGTCTCGGTACTGGGCGACACACTCGGCGGCTGGTTGCCGGTCCCGGTTCTGGTGATGATCGCGACGGGGCTCGTCACCGCGCTCGTCCTCGGGCGTACGTACATCGGACGTTCGATGTACGCGATCGGCGGCAACGAGGAAGCGGCCCGGCTCTCGGGGCTGCGCGTCAGGCGGCAGAAGCTCGTCATCTACGCCCTGTCCGGCCTCTTCGCCGCCGTCGCCGGCATCGTCCTCGCGTCCCGTCTCGTCTCCGCACAGCCGCAGGCCGCGCAGGGGTACGAACTCGACGCGATCGCCGCGGTCGTCATCGGCGGCGCCAGCCTCGCGGGCGGTGTCGGCAAGGCGTCCGGCACCCTGATCGGCGCGCTCATACTCGCCGTACTGCGCAACGGGCTGAACCTGCTGTCCGTCTCGGCCTTCTGGCAGCAGGTCGTCATCGGTGTCGTCATCGCGCTCGCCGTGCTGCTGGACACGCTGCGCCGGCGGACGGGCGGTGGGGCGGCGTACCCGGCCTCCTCCGCGGGCGCGTCCGGGAACGGCCGTAAGGGTGCGGCGCGACTCGGGATCGCCGCTGTGTGCGTGGCGGCCGTCGTCGCCGGAGTGTCCTTCCTCAATACCGGCTCGTCCGCCACGACGACCAAGGTCGGTATGTCGCTCTCCACGCTCAACAACCCCTTCTTCGTGCAGATGAAGGCGGGCGCCCAGGCGGAAGCCGAGGACGCCGGTGTCGACCTGACCGTCACGGACGCGCAGAACGACGCCTCCCAGCAGGCCAATCAGTTGCAGAACTTCACCAGCGAAGGCGTGAAGTCGATCATCGTCAATCCGGTGGACTCGGACGCGGTCGGCCCTGCCGTACGGGCCGCCAACAAGGCGGACATCCCGGTGGTCGCCGCCGACCGCGGCGTGAACAAGGCCGACGCCGCCACGCTCGTCGCCTCCGACAACGTCGCGGGCGGCAGGCTCGCCGCCGAGGCGCTGGCCGAGAAGCTCGGCGGCAAGGGCCGGATCGTGGTCCTCCAGGGCACCGCCGGCACCTCCGCCAGCCGCGAACGTGGCAAGGGCTTCGCCGAGGGACTCGAGGCGTACCCGGGCATCAAGATCGCCGCCTCCCAGCCCGCGGACTTCGACCGGACGAAGGGCCTGGACGTCATGACCAACCTGCTCCAGTCCCACCCCGGGATCACCGGAGTCTTCGCCGAGAACGACGAGATGGCGCTCGGCGCGGTCAAGGCGCTCGGCGCCAAGGCCGGCACGTCGGTCGATGTCGTCGGCTTCGACGGGACGCCGGACGGCCTGAAGGCCGTTGAGGCCGGCACGCTGTACGCCTCCGTGGCCCAGCAGCCGAAGGAAGTCGGAAGGATCGCCGTCCGCAACGCCGTCGGGGCGGCGCGGGGCAAGAAGGTCGACAGCGTGGTAAAGGTGCCGGTCAAGGTCGTGACGAAGAAGAACGTCGCCGACTTCTCGTGACCGCGAAAGGCAGGACAGGCATGTACGACTACGACCTGCTGGTCGTGGGGTCGGCCAACGCCGACCTGGTGATCGGCGTCGAGCGCCGCCCCGCGCCCGGCGAGACCGTGCTCGGCTCCGACCTGGCCGTCCACCCGGGCGGCAAGGGCGCCAACCAGGCCGTCGCGGCCGCCCGCCTCGGCGCCAGGACGGCACTGCTGGCCCGCGTCGGCGACGACGCCCACGGGCGGCTGCTGCTGGAGTCGCAGCGCGCGGCCGGCGTGGACACCGCGGGGGTACGGACCGGCGGAGCGCCCACCGGCGTCGCGCTGATCACCGTGGACCCCTCGGGCGACAACAGCATCGTCGTCTCGCCCGGAGCCAACGCCCGGCTGACACCCGGGGACGTCCGCGACGCCGCCGGCCTCCTCGCCGGGGCCCGCGTCGTCTCGGCGCAGCTGGAGATCCCCCTGGAGACGGTGGCGGAGGTGGTCCGTACACGGGCGGCCGGTAGCCGGTTCGTACTGAACCCGTCGCCGCCCGCGCCGCTGCCCGCCGAAGTGCTCGCCGCCTGCGATCCGCTGGTCCTCAACGAGCACGAGGCCTGGTTCATGCTCGGCGGCGACTCCGGCCGGCACACCGGCAAGGAGCCCGAGGACTGGGCGCGGGCGCTGCTCGCGCTCGGCGCGCGGTCGGTCGTCGTCACCCTGGGTGCGGAGGGCGCGCTGGTCGCCGGGGGCGGCACGGAGACCGCCGCGGTACGGGTTCCGAGCCCCCGGGTCGACGCCGTCGACACCACGGGAGCCGGTGACGCCTTCACCGCCGCTCTGGCCTGGCGGCTGAGCCTCGGTGAGGAGCTGGCGACGGCCGCCGCCTTCGCGGTACGGGTGGGGGCCGCGGCCGTCACCAAGGAGGGCGCGCAGGCGTCCTTCCCGACCGCCGAGGAGGTCGTGGCGCTGTGAAGAAGGCCGGGATTCTGAACCGCCGTCTGGCGGGGGAGCTGGCCGGTCTCGGCCATGGTGACGGGGTTCTGGTCTGCGACGCGGGCATGCCGGTTCCGGCCGGTCCGCAGCTCGTGGACCTGGCCTTCCGGGCCGGGACACCCTCCTTCGCCGACGTACTGGAAGGCCTGCTGGACGAGCTGGTCATCGAGGGCGCCACGGCCGCGCACGAGGTCCGGGAGGCGAATCCGGAGGCGGCCGGGCTGCTGGAGGCGAGCCTTCCGGGGCTTGTCCTCGTGCCGCACGACGAGCTGAAGGCACGGTCGGCACAGGCGCGGCTGGTCGTACGGACCGGCGAGGCGCGGCCGTACGCCAACGTGCTGCTGCGCTGCGGCGTCTTCTTCTGACGCGAGGAGCACCGACGGACGGCCGCCGGTCGCGCTCACACTGAGCCCGTCCGGCGGCCGTCCGGCGTCCTACCGGTGACGCAGCTGTCCGCGAATGGCCCCGTCCGGGAAGGGACGGTTGTGGACGTTCGCGTAGAACTTGCCCGGCTTGCAGTCGATCTCCTTCAGCTCCCGGTGCGTCAGGACCGTGGCGGCGTTGCCGGTCGTCTGCTTCCGCTGCGCCTTGATGCAGCCGTGGGACGCCCCGGACTTGGGCGTCTTGAGGGCGACGACGATCGGGCCGGCCGTACCGCGCTTGCCGGCGTGGATGTGCGCGGCGGTGGGCTGCGCGATCTTGCGCACGTTCAGCGAGTAGCACAGGGTGCCGTGCTTGATCTCGTACCAGAACTCGCCGCTGCCGTCGGGGTCGCCCGGGCCGGGCACTTCCTGGCGGCCGGTGAGGTCGGCCCGGCCGTGGGAGACCCGGTCGTGGCCGTCGCCGACGGGGCCGGCACCCGCCGCGGCGGCGGGAACGGTCAAGGTGGCGAGGGCGGCCGCGCAGGAAACGGCCGAGACCATGAGGGTGGTCTGAACACGCATGGACGTCTCATCTCTGTGTGGGGTGACCGGAGCAGCACGGAGCCCGGTGGCCCGCACCAAGGTCGGATCGCTGGTCCCCACACAAGGTCACCCATGACCGTCCCTCAACATTTGCGCGGCTGGATGGGTGCGTCGGCCAGAGGCGGGGGGTGCCGTGTCCGGGGAGGGCGCAGGGGTGGCGCGCAGGCCGCAGGCCGTGAGGGCGGGCTTCGCACCTCCCTCGTCGCTCACCGCACCGCCGCCCCCGACCACCGTCGGCCATCACGGCTGAAAGGGGCGGTGTCCGGACACCCCAAATTCTGCTTATGGTGCACGGGTGTTCGACACGCGGCACATCAAGACGTTCCACGAAGTGGTCAAGGCCGGCTCGTACTCCGCCGCCGCCCGCGCCCTGGGATACACGCAACCCGCGATCACCCAGCAGATGAAGGCGCTCGAACGCGACGTCGGAACCCCCCTGTTCACCCGCGTCGGGCGCGGCCTCCGGCTCACCGAGGCCGGCGAGACACTGTCGCGGCACGCGGCCGTCATCCTCGACGACATGTCCGCCGCGCGGCGGCAGATGAACTCCCTCACCCGGCTCCGCGCGGGGCGCGTGCGCGTCTGTGCCTTCCCCAGCGCCAACGCCACCCTCGTCCCGGAGGCCATGTCTCTGCTGGCCGCCGGCCACCCCGGGGTGGGCGTGGAACTCCTGGAGGACGAGCCGCCCGAGTCGCTGCGGCGCCTCGTGCGCGGCGAATGCGACATCACGCTCGCCTTCACCTATCCGGGGCTGCGCGAGGACGTACCGGAGGAGGTGATGGAAGTCCCGCTGATGGAGGACCAGTTGCTGGTGCTGCTGCCGGCCGGGCACCCCCTCGCGCGGCGCCGTGCGGTGCGGCTCGCCGATCTCGCGGAGGAGCGCTGGATCGCGGGCTGCCCGCGCTGCCGCATCCACTTCCTGCACGCGTGCGCCGAACAGGGCTTCGCTCCCGACATCGCCTTCACCACCGACGACAACCTGGTGGTGCAGAGCCTGGTCGCGGAAGGTCTCGGTGCGGCCATGATGCCCGGCCTCGTGCTCAACTTCCTCCGCCACCCCAAGGTGGCGGGGCGCGCGTTGCAGCCGGCGTCCCGGCGGCAGGTCTCGGCGTACGTCCTGCGCGAGCACCTCCGTATCCCGGCGACCGCACTCGTGCTGGGCGAGCTCAGGGCTGTGGCGGCGAACAAGATCGGTTGCTGACAACTGCCCACTCATAAGCGGAGCTTGGCCGACGCCGCACAAACCCTCCTTGGACGTCGTGCGCGAGGCGGCGCGAGGCTGCCCGTATGACCTCGACGACCGCGGCCACAACGCAGCGTACGACCACCCGTCTCGCCGTACTGATCTCCGAAGTCCGCGAGGCCGTCGCCCTCGGCCTGCCGCCCGACCCGACGGCGTACCTCGTGGGCGAGCGGCTCACACCGCACCTCGGTGCCGACGACCTGCTCACCGCCGGGCAGCGCGCGAGTGATCCCGAGCGCTACCGCCAGCATCTGTTGCACGCGGAGCACGACGGCAGCTTCTCGGTCGTCGCCCTCGTGTGGCTGCCCGGCCAGCGCACGCCCGTGCACGACCATGTGGCGTGGTGCACGACCGGCGTGCACGCGGGCGCCGAACACGAGCGGCGCTACCGGCTCGTCCCGTACCGGGACGGCACGGCGGCGCGGCTGGTCGCCACGGAGGACGTCGTCAACCCGCAGGGGGCGGTGTGCGGGTTCGCGCCGCCCGGTGACATCCACCAGGTGTGGAACGCGGGTACGGACGTGGCGATTTCCCTGCACGTGTACGGGGCGGACCTGTCGCGCCTCGGCACGAGCGTCCGCCGCGTGTACGCGAACCCCGACGGGGGCTGTGCCTGAGTCCCGGAATTCGGGGCGGATTTCCCCTGCAGCCCCTCCGCCGATGAATTCCCGGGGAAATACGGTCGAAAGGATCCGGCCGTCCCCGTGCCGTCCCGTGGTCGACTTCCGGTCGTCTCCGGTCGTCCTCGGGTCGACCGCTTCGGAATTCCGTGCGTACTGCCTATGCTCTGCCCGGTGAGCGGAACCGTGATGTACGTGCCCCTGACTCCGGTTCTCGGAGAGCCCTCTTCATTCGACGGGCAGGCGTTGCCCGTCGAAGGCGCCGGGGCGGCCCCCGTGCTGTGGAGTGTGGACGCCGAGCGGCAGGGCGACGCGGCAGAGCGGCTCGCCGTCGGCGTACTCGACGACGGTGAGAAGGAGCGTGCCGCGTCGTTCGTCCGCGAGGCCGACCGCAGGTGCTACGTCACGGCTCATGTGGCGCTCAGGACGCTGCTGGGCGCCTGGCTGGGCAGGGAACCCGGCGCGGTACGTCTGCACCGTGAGCCGTGCCCGTCCTGCGGCGGCCCGCACGGGCGGCCCGCCACGGCGGACGGCCCGGTGCACTTCTCGCTGTCGCACAGCGGCAACGTGGCGCTGCTCGCCTGCGCCGCGGTACCCGTGGGTGTGGACGTGGAGGCGCTTCCGCGACCCGGCGTGGTGCGCGAGGTCGCGGGGGACCTGCACCCGCGCGAGACCGCTGAGCTCTCGGCCGTCCCCGAGGCCGGGCGGCCGGCCGCGTTCGCTCGCGTATGGGCGCGCAAGGAGGCGTACCTCAAGGGCCTCGGCACCGGACTGTCCCGCGGCCTCTCGCTCGACTATCTCGGTACCCGGCCGGTGGCGGTGAACCCGGTGGGGTGGCTGATCGGGGATGTGGCGGCGCCGGACGGTTTCGCGGCCGCCGTCGCCGTTCAGCGCGCTTCCGGTAACGACTCTCCTTCCGCTTCCGCTTCGAGCAGCCCCGAGGCGGCCAGAAGATAGCCGAGCTGAGCGCGGCTGTTGCTCTCGAGCCGCAGCGACACCTTCCGGATGTGCTCGGCCACGCTGCGGCGGCTCATGCCCAGGCGCCGCGCGATGGAGTCGTCGGTCTCGCCGGACACCACGGCCAGCAGAATCGTGCGCTGCACGTCGGACGTGATGCCCGGCGACCGCAGTGGCGAGGTGTCCGGATGGACCGGGACGGACCTGGCCCAGGCGTTGTTGAACGACTGCGCCAGGAAACGCACCAGGGCGGGATGCCGGATCTCCAGGGCCGCGCTGCCGCGTTCCTCCGACACGGGGATGAAGGCGACCCGCTCGTCACAGATGATGAACCGCTCGAAGACCTCGGCGAGCGTGCGGACCTCGGCGCCCGCCGCCGTGACCTGCTCGATGTAGGACAGTGTCGCCTGGTGCGACCGAACGGTGTGCTGATAGATGGTCCGCTGCCGTACGTCGCGCGAGAGCAGCCGCAGGTCCCTCTCCAGCGCCTCGCTGAGCATCTGCGGCGCGCGCCCGCCGCCCGGCTGCGCTGTCAGCAACTCGTGCCGGCAGCCGTCCACCGCCGCCTCCAGCGCCTTGCTGATCAGCTCGCCCCCGGTGAGCAGGGTCAGCGGCGGCTGCTCACGACTCCTCGCCTCGGTGTACACCTCGCCGAAGGCGGCGAGCGTCGCGCGTACCGAATTCAGCGTCCTGCGCTGCTCGGATATCGCGCTCTCGACGGGCGCGAGTACGGCAAAGGCGGCTGCCTCCGCGGGCACGGGCACGACGAATTCGGGCGAATAAGGGTCTTCGGCGACAAGGTGAAATCTCCGCAGGCAATCCGGTACCCCGTTCCGGGGCAGCCGGCCTTCTGTGAGTGCGCGTCGGTAGCACGCGAGCGCGGTGGCGCACGGGCCTTCCTGCGGCGAATTGTCGCAATCGAACGCCATCGGGGTGGAATGGTCATCGTTCACAACTATGCAGATTACATTTGTGCGTTCACGGATCACGGACGGCGCCACTCGGTCCGGGCAGCATGAGCGGGAGCGGGAGGGCCCGCTCGCTCATGCCTCGAGGAAGAGGGAATATGCGTCACGTGAACCGCTCCACGGCACCTGACACAACACCTGCCACGGTCTTGGCGCGCCTGTGTCAGTGTCTGTGCCGCGCCGATTCGGGGTGGGGCAAGTCCGTTCCGATGTCGCAGATGCTGTGACGGCGGACTGGCGCTACCGGGTTCTCGTCGGCGGCTACTCCGTCTCCTCGTACGGCACTTTCCTCAACATGGTGGCGCTCAATCTGTTCGTCTACGAGACGACGAACAGCGCACTCGCCATGGGCCTGTTCATGGCGGTACGCCTCGGCGCCGGATTCCTCACCGGCCTCGCGGCCGGCACCCTGCTGGCCCGGTTCCCGGTCAGGCTCGTCATGCTGTGGACCAACGTGGCGCAGGCGGCCGCGATGCTCGTACTGGCCTTCGTGCCGGAAGGGCTGCGCACGGCCGCGCTGTTCGTCTCCTCCGCGACGATCGGTGCGTGCAGCACCGTGTTCATGGTCGCGCTGCGCAGCTCGATCCCCGACCTGGTGGGGGAGGACCGGCGCAGCTGGGCGAACTCCCTCATGGTGGGCGGCCGTTCGCTCGCCATGGTGGCGGGGTTCGCCTCGGCCGGCGTCGTGGTGTCACTGCTCGGGTTCACCGCCGCGTTCCTGCTCGACGCGGCGAGCTTCCTGGTGTGCGCGGCGACGGTGATCTGGCTGCCGGCGACAGGTCGGGCGAGCGGGCTGCGCACGGACGGGGCGGAGGCGGGGAGCCGGGCGATGCCCGTAGCCGCCAAGGGCGAGGGGGGCCGAGCCGGGCCCCAGGGCCGCCGCCGGATGTCCGTCGCGTTCACGGCGCTCGCGGCCGTTCCCGCGATGGGGCTCATGGTGAGCCTGCGCGGTGTCGACGCCCTCGGCTCCTCCTCGCACAACGCGGCGCTCCCGGTGTACTCCAGTGCGCTCGACCCCGGTGACCCGGCCGCGTTCGTCAGCCGGTTCTGGCTCTTCTGGGCGCTCGGGAACGTACTGGCCCAGCAGGTGATCCAGCGGTGGGCCAAGCACACCGGGCGGTCCGTCGGCGCTGTCGGGTTCGGTCTGGGCACGGTGGCCATGTCCTCGGCGTTCATCCTGGGCTTCGCCGGGTTCCCGCTGGCCGCGACCCTGGTGATCGCTTTGCTGGCGGGCGCCGCCGACGGGCTCACCGAAGTGTCGTACACCTCGCATCTCCAGACGCTTCCGGAGACCCTGCGCGGGCACGCCTTCGGGATCTCGGCGACCGTGGAGAACCTCGGCTTCGGCATCGGCATGATCGGCGTCGCCGCGGCCCTGGAGGCGTTCTCGCCGTTCACGGTCGTCGCCTGGTCCCACGGTGTCGCCATTGCCGTCGCCGTCGTCTTCCTGATCCGGCTCACCGGTGGGCGGGCGAAGAACACCGCGGGGGGAGGGAGCGGCGATGGAGGAGACCGTCCGTACAGCGGTAGTCGGGATGGCGCTGAGGTTTCCGGGGGCTGACAGCCCGGGGGAGTACTGGCAGGACATCCGCTCCGGCGCCTCGTACGTACGCCGCTTCACCGACGCGGAGCTGGCGGCCGCGGGCGTCCCCGAGGAGGTGTTCCGCGCACCGGACTTCGTGGGGGCCGGCGCCCCGTTGCGGGACATCGACGGCTTCGACGCGGGCTTCTTCCGGATGAGCGCGAGGGAAGCCGCCGTCACGGACCCGCAGCAGCGGCTGTTCCTGGAGTGCGCCTATCACGCGCTGGAGGACAGCGGGTACGCAGGGAATGGGGCCGTGGGGGCCGGGAGTGCTCCGGCCGTCCGCATCGGCGTATACGCGAGCAGTGGCTACCGCCTCTACTCCCTGCACAGCTACCTCGCCAACAACCTTGCCCAGGAAGCGCGTTCGACGGACTGGCACGAGCTCAAGCAGGTCCAGGTCGGCAACTACCCGGACTTCACCGCCAACCGGGCGGCGTTCCGGCTCGGTCTGACCGGGCCCGCGGTCAACGTCGCCACGGCGTGTTCGAGCTCCCTCGTCTCCGTGCACCTCGCCTGCCAGGCACTGGCCCACGGCGACGCCGATCTGATGGTGGTCGGCTCCGCGGCGCTGCATCTGCCGCAGGTGACCGGTCATCCGTACGTCAAGGGATCGACGATCTCCCGGACCGGTACAGTGCGCGCCTTCGACGCGGACGCCGACGGCACGGTCGGCGGCAACGGCGCGGCCGCTGTGGTCCTCAAACCGCTCGACCGGGCGCTCGCCGACGGCGACACCGTGCACGCGGTGATCCTCGGCTCGGCCGTCACCAACGACGGCGCGGACAAGGGCGGTTTCGCCGCACCGGGCGTGGCCGGGCAGCGCGACGCCGTACTGGCGGCCTTGAGCGCCGCGGGAGTCCCCGCGGAGTCGATCGGCTACGTGGAGGCGCACGGCACGGGAACACTCAAGGGCGACCCGATCGAGTTCGCGGCGCTGACGGAGGCGTTCCGGCGGCACACGGACCGGACCGGGTTCTGCGCCCTGGGCTCCACCAAGCCCGCCATCGGCCACCTCGACAGCTGCGCGGGTCTCGCGGGGTTCATCAAGGCGGTGCTGGTGCTGCGCCACGGCGAGATCCCGCCGCTGGTCAACTACGCGCGCCCGAACCCGGCCCTGGACGTGGCGAACAGCCCGTTCGTGCTGCCGGACCGGGTCCGCGCGTGGCCGGCCGGGGGCGCCGCGCCGGTGCGCCGCGCGGGGGTGCACTCCATCGGCATGGGGGGCACGAACGCGCACGTGGTCCTGGAGGCGGCGCCGCCCGGAGCGGGGGTGCGGGGGGAGCTCCGGGCCGTACCGGAAGTGCTTCCCCTGTCGGCGCACGATCCGGATGCCCTGGCGGCGTACGCGCGTGCCTTCCGGGACCACCTCGTACGCCACCCGGGAACGGCCCCGGCCGATCTGCTCACCAGTACGGCGCTGGGCCGTCGGCACCTGCGGCACCGGCTCGTCGTGACGGCCGGACCGGAGGGCCTGGCCGACGCCATCGACCGCTTCCTGGCAGCCCCTGCGGCGAAGGGCCGGGGGACCCCCTATGTCGTGGGCCGTGCCGGAGAGGATGGCACCCCGGCCGGGACCGGACCCACGTTCCTCTTCAGCGGGCAGGGAGGCGGCAGCCCCGGGACCGGCGCCGCCCTCGCGGCGCGCTTCCCGGTCGTCGCAAGGACGCTCGGCGAATGCGCGCGGATCCACCGGGACGAGACCGGCGAGGACACGTTCCCCGGGCGGCTTCTCGGCGGCACGGGACCCGAGCAGTGGGACACCGAGTTCGCGCAGCCGGCGATCTTCGCCCTCCAGGTGGCGCAGGCGCGGTTGTGGCACTGGCTCGGGGTCGAACCCGCCGTGGTCGCCGGCCACAGCATGGGGGAGTACGCCGCCCTGTGCGTCGCGGGCGCCCTGACGCTGGAGGACGGGCTGCGGCTGATGTGCCGGCGCGGCCGCCTGATGGGACGCGGCACGCCGCCCGGCGGCATGATCGCGGTGCCGGCGTCCGAGGGGCGCGTGCGGCGGCTCCTCGCGGAGGTCGAGGGCCTGGAACTGGCCGCGGTCAACGGCCCCGCCCACCATGTCGTGGCCGGTCCGGAGCACACGGTCGCCGCGGCGCGGGCGTGGCTGGCGGAACACGGCGAGGCGGGGGCCCCGCTGGCGGTGGACCGGGCGTTTCACACGTCGCTGCTGGACCCGGTGCTGGAGGAGTTCCGCTCGGCGGCGTACAAGGCGGAACTCCGTCCGACCCGCCGCGCGTTCGTCAGCGGCCTGGACGGTGGGCTGCGCCCCGCCGGCTGGCTGCCCGACGTCGACTATCTGGTCCGGCAGGCACGGCAGCCCGTCGACTTCCACGCGGTGCTCCGGACGCTCGCCCCGGTGGCGACGGTACTGCTGGAACTCGGGCCGGACGCCCCGCTCAGCACCATGGCCGGGCGGGTACTGCCGGACGCCGTGGCCGTGCCGACGCAGCGACGCGGTGACAGCGCCGCACTCACCCCGCTGTGGACCGCCGTCGCCCAACTGCACTGCGCGGGCCACGACATCGACTGGGCGGCCCTGCTCGAAGGCTGCGGGGGCCGCCGGGTGCCGCTGCCCACCTATCCGTTCCAGCACCAGTCGCACTGGATCGGGCCGCCGGCCTTCACCGGCCCGGCCGGGGCCCGGAGTGCACCCGAACACCGTCGAGCCACGGAGAAGCGCATGACTGAACAGGCCACGCCGACGACCGCCGTACTGCGGCGGGTGCTGGAGCTCACGGCCCAACACCTGGGCTACGCGCCGTCGCGGGTCGCACCCGACGAGACGTTCGTGGGGCTCGGCGCGGACTCGCTGCAGCTGATCGGAGTGCTGCGTCGGCTGGAGGCCGAGTTCGGCGTCGAGATCGCGATGCGGGAGATGCTGGAGGACGCGGGTACACCGGCCCTGACAGCGGCGTTGATAGCCTCCCGCACCGCTACCGCTACCGCTACCGCTGCCGCTGCCACAGGCAAGGCGGAACACCTGACCTCATCGGCGGCGGCGCCTGAGCCCGCCGGCTTCGCGACCGCTGCTGCCGCCCCGGCGGCCGAGCCCGCCGAAGGCGGTCCGGCGTACGCGACCCGGGCCGAGGTCGAAGAACTCACCCGGCAGATACGTCAGCTGGCCGCGACCCAGGCACTGATGCTCACCCAGCTCTCAGAAGCCGTCGCACTCCTCGCCGGGGACCGCGAGGTGGCGGGCCGATGAGTACCACCGCGCAGGAGTCCGCCGCCGAGGTCGCCGACGCCGTCGCCCTCTCGCAGCGGCTCACCGCCCAACTGGCCGCCGCCAGGAAGCACCGCCGTACGGCAGCCGGGCCCGCCCCGGAACCCCCGCCCGCGCCCCCCGAGCAGCACGGCCCCCGCGTCACTGTCCCCCAAGACGGCGGCATGGCCGGGGCCGGGGCCGGCCATCGGCAGCGGGCCCACGCCGCCGAGCTGGTGCGGCGGGTCACCGAGCGGACCCGGGGGTCCAAGGAACTGGCCCAGCGGTACCGCTCCGTCCTCGCCGACAGCCGGGCCGTCGTCGGCTTCCGCCGCGCGACGAAGGAGATGCTGTACCCGATCGCGGCCCGCTCCGCGCACGGCGCCCGTCTCACCGACATCGACGGCAACGAGTACACCGACATCACCATGGGATTCGGCGCGCTGCTCCTCGGCCACGAACCCGCGTTCGTCACCGATGCCGTACGCCGCCATCTCGCCGGCGGCCTGCGCCTCGGCCCCCGCTCCGCCGACACCGGCGAAGCCGCCGCGCTCCTCGCCGAAGCCACCGGCCTGGAGCGGGTCGCGTTCGCCAACTCCGGCACCGAGGCCAACTCCGCCGCCGTCCGGCTGGCCCGCGCCGCCACCGGCCGCGACCGTGTCGTCATGTTCCGGGGCTCGTACCACGGCCACATGGACTCCGTACTGGGGCGCCCGGGCCCGGACGGACACCACGCCGTGCCGGTGTCGCGCGGCATCCCCGACAGCGCCGTGTCGGAGTTGCTCGTACTCGAATACGGCGCCCAGGAAAGCCTGGAGACCATCGAGTCGCTCGGCGACACCGTCGCCGCCGTTCTCGTGGAGCCCGTCCAGTGCCGCAACCCCGCCCTGCGTCCGGTGGAGTTCCTGCGCTCGCTGCGCGAACTCACCACCCGTCGCGGCATCGTGCTCCTCTTCGACGAGATGCTCACCGGCCTGCGCCCCCACCCGCGCGGCGCTCAGCACCACTTCGGCGTCGTCCCCGACCTCGCCACATTCGGCAAGGCGCTCGGCAGTGGCTTCCCCATCGGCGCCGTCGCGGGCCGCGCCGACATCATGGACGGCGTCGACGGCGGCTTCTGGCGGTACGGCGACGACAGCTACCCGACGCGGGACACCACCTTCTTCGGCGGTACGTACATCCAGCACCCCGTCTCCATGGCGGCGGCCAGGGCGGTCCTCACTCACCTCAAGGATGAGGGCCCCGCGCTCCAGGAGCGGCTCAACGCGCGCACCGACGCACTCGCCGACGATCTGAACCGCTTCTTCAGCGACGAGGAATTCCCCCTGGAGGTCGCCCACTTCGGGTCGATGTTCCGCTTCACGCACCGCGCCGACATGGAGCTGCTCTACCACCACCTGATGCTGCGCGGAATCTACGTGTGGGAGTGGCGCAGCTTCTACCTCTCCACCGCGCACACCGACGCCGACACCGAGCGCGTCGCGGACGCCGTGAAGGACTCCCTGCGCGAACTGCGCCGCGGCGGCTACTTCCCCACTGCACCAAAGCCCCGGACCGTGCCGCCGGCCCCGCGCGAGCGGCGCCCCGCCCCCGACTTCGGCGTGTACTTCTTCGGCGACTATCCGGAGGAGGAGGCAGCCCCGGGGCAGGAGTCCGGCGGCGACAAGTACGCCCAGATCATCGACACCGCACAGTTCGCCGACGAGCGCGGCTTCAGCAGCCTCTGGCTTCCCGAGCGTCACTTCCACTCCTTCGGCGGTCTGTTCCCGAACCCCGCCGTTCTCGCGGCTGCCCTCGCCCGTGAGACCCGCCACATCAGGCTGAACGCCGGATCGGTCGTCCTGCCCCTGCACGACCCGGTGCGCGTCGCCGAGGAATGGTCCGTGGCCGACAACCTCTCCGGCGGCCGCGTAGGCATCGGCTGCGCCACCGGATGGCACGCGGGCGACTTCGTCCTTCACCCGGACCGTTTCCAGGACCGCAGGGAGATCGCCTTCGCGCATCTGGACGACGTACGACGGCTCTGGCGCGGCGAGAGCGTACGGCGCCGTAGCGGCGAGGGCCACGACGTCGGCGTACGGATCCGGCCGCGCCCGGTCCAGGACATGCCGCCGATGTTCCTCGCGACGTCAGGACAGCGCGTCTCGTACGCCGAGGCGGCCAAACGCGACCTCGGGATCGTCACGAACCTGATGAACCAGAGCGTCGACGAACTCGCGGAGAACGTCCGCCACTACCGGCAGCTCCGCGCCGAGCACGGCCTCGACCCGGACTCCGGCCGCGTCACGGTCCTGGTCCACACATATCTCGCCGAGGACCACGCGACGGCGCGCGCCGACGCGCTGGAGCCGATGAGCCGCTATCTGCGTTCCTCGCTGCTGATGCGCTCCGCCGCCACGGCGCTCGGCCGCAGCCCCGAGGACGTGGCCGCCGCGAGCGAGGAGGACCTCGACTACCTCTTCCGGCGGGCGTACGACCGCTACTGCGACCAGCGCGCACTGATCGGCACCCCCGAGACCTGCGCGGCCCTCGTCGACGCCCTGCACGCGGCGGGGGCCGACGAGATCGCGGCCCTGGTCGACTTCGGGATGCCCCGCGAGCTGATGCGCCCCGGGCTGGAACAACTGGACGTACTGCGCGGACGCGCCCGGGAACGTCTGGCTCCCGGCAGGGCGAAGGCACCGGCGCGCGGCACGGAGTCGGCACCTGTGCGAGGCACGGCGAAGGCACCGGCGAGCGACGTGGAGACGGTCCCGACGCGCGGCGCGGAGACGGTCCCGACGCACCGCGCGGAGTCAGCACCGACGCGTGACGCGGCCCCCGCCCCGGCCCCCGCCGCGCCCCGGCCCCCCGCCCCGGCGACCGCGCCCGCCACCACCCCACAGCGGCGGCTCTGGCTCGCCGCGCAGCTCATCGGCAACCCGGCGGCGTACAACGAGATCCAGGCCGTCCGGCTGCGCGGACCGCTCGACACGGCCGCCTTGAGTACCGCGGTGGCCGCCCTCGTCGAACGGCACGCGGCGCTGCGTACGGTCTTCCGCGCCGGGCACGGCGACGAGACGGTGCTCCAGGTCGTACGCCGCGACGCGCCGGCGAACCCGTTGCTCGTCACCGACGCCGAAGGGCAGGACGCGGACAAGGCGATCGCGGAGGCGCTGCGGGAGGAGAGTGAACGGCCGTACGACCTGGCCGAGGGGCCGCTGTTCACGCCCCGGCTGATCCGGCTCGGTCCTGACGACCACGCCCTCCTCCTCGGCATGCACCACATCCTCACGGACGGCCACTCGGCCGGGATCCTCGCCGCCGACGTGCAAGAGCTGTACCGGGCGGCCGTCGAGGACCGCGCGCCGGTCTTCGCCCGCCCCGTCGCCGGAACGACACTCGAAGCGGCTTCTCCGGCGGGCACACCCGACGACATCGCGTGGTGGCGTGCCCACCTCGGCGACAAACCGCCCGTACTGCTGATGCCGGCCGACCGCCCGCGCGGACGCACGGTTACGGGACGCGGCGCCGCGGTGTCGGCCGGGCTCGGGCGGGAGCGCTGCGCGCGGCTCCAGGAGTGGAGCGGCCGGCAGGGAGTCACGCTGTTCGCGACGCTCCTCACCGGGTGGCGGATCGTGCTGCGCCAGTACGCCGGACAGGACGACTTCGTCGTCGGCAGCACCTTCGGCCGGCGCACCCCGGAACAGCGCGACACCGTGGGGTTCCATGTGGCCCTGCTGCCGCTGCGTACGCCGCTCACGGAGAGCACCGCACTGACCGACGCGGTACGCGCCATCAGGGACACACTGTTCGCGGCCGACGAGCATCAGTACGTCGACCTGGACGCGCTGCTGGCCGACGCGCACCCGGACCCCGGGAACCCCCGTCCCCTCGTGACCGTATCGGCGGATCTCGACACAGAGCCGCTCGCCCGGATCGCACTCCCGGGACTGCGCACCGAAAGCGTCGAAGGCGGCACCGAATCGGCCCCCCTCGAACTCGCCCTGATGGCCACCCGAACAGCCGCCGGCCTGAAGCTCCGCATCCGCTACGACGCCGACCTCTTCGAGGAGGCCACAGTCCGCGGCTATCTCGACCAGCTCGGGCGGGTGCTGGTGGCGATGAGTGAGGGGACGGCGGAACGGGTGGGCGAACTGCCCGCACCCGAGGGGCGCCCGCAGGCCCTTCCCGGGAACGGCCCGAGAGCGGTCGCGGGAACGGTCGCGGGAACGGTCCGCGCGGTGTGGGAGAGCGTCTTGGGAACGTCCGGCTTCCCTGACGACAGCAACTTCTTCGACCTGGGCGGCAACTCGATCACCGCCATCAGACTCGTCAACCGTGTCCGCGACGCCCTGGGCACCGAATACCCGATGGCGGACTTCTTCCAGGAGGCGACACTGCGCGCCATGACGAACCAGCTCGACGGCGCAGCCGCCGAGGACGCGCCGCGTCGCGTACAGGGGGAACTGTGACGCCCACATCGGAGCGGGCTGCACCTCCGGACACCCTCGACTCCCTGCTCGACCGCCTGGAGGCACTCGACGTACGCCTGTCGGCGGGACCGGACGGCGCCCTGCGGTACGACGCGCCACAGGGCGCCCTGACCGACGCCCTGCTCGACGAGATGCGTTCACGCAAACCCGAACTGATCGCGCGCCTCTCGGGCCCCGAAGTGACCGACCGGGCCCCGGTGAGCGACCAGCAGGCCCGGATGATCGCCGGCCACTACACCGCGCCGGACGCCGGCGTCTGGAACATCCCGACCAGGATCCGCTTCACCGGTCCCCTCGACCCCGACGCGCTCCGGACCGCCCTGGCGGCGCTGACAGCCCGCCACCAGGGCCTGTGCACACGCTTCGTGCGGGAGGGGGCAGAAGGACAGGAGGACGACGGCAACGGCGGCGTCTGGTGGCAGGAGGTCGTCACGCCGCCGCCCCTCGACCTGCCCGTCGACGACCTCACCCACCTCCCCGCCGCCGAACGGTGGGGCAGGCGGGACGCCCTGTGCCGTGAGACGGCCGCCGCCGGCTTCGACCTCACCAGGCCCGTCCTGCCCCGCCTGCGCCTGATCCGGACGGCACCCGACGAGTGGGCGCTGATGTTCGTCCTGCACCACATCTGCGTTGACGGCTGGTCCCTCTCGATACTCCTCGCCGAGATCGCCGAGCTCTACACAGCGGCCGCCGCGGGCACCCCGCACAGCCTTCCGCCCCCCGCCTCCCAGTCCACCGACTACGCCCGCTGGCAGCGCGCCCGTTACGACCCGGCCGCCGACGCCCGCAGGGCCGCACACTGCGCCGCCTACCTCGACGGCGTACCGGCCCGCATCGACATCCCCACCGCGCATCCCAGGCCCGACCGGCTCAGCGGACGCGGCGACACGACCCGGGGTCTCGCTTCCGGAGAACTGCGTTCCTCGGTGGAGGAGTTCGCGGCCGCCCGGCACACCACACCCTTCGCCGTCGCGGCGGCCGCGCTCGGCGTCTTCCTGGCCAGGCTCTCCGGCGAGCGCGACATCCTGCTCGGCGTTCCCTACGCCAACCGCGAGGCCACCGTCTTCGAAGGGCTCGTCGCGATGACCTCCACCGCCCTCATGGTCCGGGTACGCCTCGACCCCGACGAGAGCTGCGCCGCCCTCGTCGCACGCACCGGCGCCGGCGCCATGGAGGCCATGGCCAATGTGCTGCCCACGGCGCGGATCATGCAGGCCATGCGCGACGCGGGCGCGCGGGACGTACCCGACCGGGTGCCGTACGTACTGGCCTTCCAGAACTCCGTGGACACCGACATCGAGATCCCCGGCCTCGGCGTCGAGGTGGAAGACCTGGCGCCGCCGCTCGCCCGCAGCGAACTGTGCTTCGGTCTCGCGCCGCGCAAAGACCCCGCTCTGGGCTACCGGACGTTCCTCGAATACTCCGCGGACCTGTGGGACGCGGAAGCGGCCGAGGCGCTGCTCGCCGCATACATCACCCTCCTGAGCGAGCTGTGCTCCCGGCCCGACGCGCCGGTCGTCTCTCTGCTGCAGGCGACCGGAAAGGCAGAAACCGCATGACCCTGACGCAGGACGACCGCACCCACAGTGACGACCTGCTCTCCTTCATCCGATCGAGCCCCTCGCCGTACCACGCGGTGGCGAGCGCGGCACTGCGACTGGAGAAGGCCGGCTTCCGCGAACTCCGGGAGACCGACAGCTGGACCGGTGCGACGGGCGGCTGTTACGTCGTACGCGGTGGAGCGCTCATCGCGTGGTACGTCCCGGACGGCGTCCCCGCGCACGCCCCGTTCCGGATCGTCGGAGCGCACACCGACTCGCCGAACCTCCGCGTCAAGCCCGCGCCGGACACCGGTTCCGTGGGCTGGCGGCAGGTCGCCGTGGAGATCTACGGGGGAGTGCCGCTCAACACCTGGCTCGACCGTGACCTGGGCATCTCGGGACGCGTCACGATGCGGGACGGGACGAGTCGGCTCGTCTGCGTGGACCGGCCGCTGCTGCGCGTACCGCAGCTGGCCATCCATCTCGACCGTACGGTCAACGAAGGGCTCACCCTCGACCGGCAGCGTCATACCGCCCCCGTGTGGGGGCTCGGCGGGGCCGAACAGGGCGCCCTGCTGAGCCGGGTGGCGGAGGAGGCCGACGCGGACTTCTACGAGATCCTCGGCTGGGACCTGATGTTCCACGACGTCCAGCCGCCCACGTATCTGGGAGCGGACGAGGAGTTCGTCGTGTCGTCGCGGCTCGACAACCTCGTGTCGGTCCACGCGGGGGTCACCGCGCTGGCGGCCGCCGCCGGGCGGGGGAGCGCGTACGTCCCCGTGCTGGCGGCCTTCGACCACGAGGAGGTCGGCAGCGGCTCGGAGAGCGGCGCGCAGAGCCCGCTCCTGGAGCGTGTACTGAGCCGCTCGATCGCGGCGCGCGGAGGTACCCAGGAGGACAGGGAACGGGCCTTCGCGGGCGCGTTCTGCGTATCGGCCGACATGACGCACGCGGTGCACCCGAACTACCCCGAACGCCACGACCAGGACCACCGACCACTGCCCAACGGCGGCCCGGTCGTCAAGGTGAACGTCAACCAGCGGTACGCCACCGACGGACAGGGCATCGCCGTCTTCGTCGCGGCCTGCGAACGGGCCGGGACGCCGTGGCAGTCGTTCGTCTCCAACAACGCCATGCCGTGCGGTACGTCGATCGGCCCGCTCACCGCCGCCAGGACGGGGATCCCGACCGTCGACGTGGGCGTGCCCGGGCTCTCCATGCACTCGGCGCGCGAGCTGTGCGGGGCCCAGGACCCGTGGCTGCTGGCCAAGGTCCTCACCGAGTTCGTCACGGCGGGCTGAACAGGCATGACCGCTCAGCCTTGGACGGCCCTGCTGCGGCCCGCGCACGGCGCCGCGCGCGGCCGAGTCGTGGCGCTGCCGCACGCGGGCGCGGGGCCCAACGCCCTGCTCCCGGTACTCGACCTGCTGCCCCGCACCATCGAGGTCGTCGGCGTCACCCTGCCGGGACGTGAACGGCGGTTGGGCGAGGCGCTCCCGGACGTACCGGACGACCCGCGGGACGTGGTGCGCGCGGTCGTCGGCGAACTGCGCCGCCTGTCCGTGCTGCCCACCGTGTACTTCGGGCACAGCCTGGGGTCGGTCCTCGCGACCGCCCTGTCACTGGAAGCGCCGGAACTGTGCGAAGGGCTGGTCCTCAGCGCGCCACCGGACCGCGGCACGTCCGCGGAGACGGAGGCATGGGACGAGGACGCTCTGCTCGACGTCCTGCGACGCGGGGGCGGCACCCCGGCCGAGGTTTTCACTGTCCCGTTCCTGCGGGAGCACGTGCTGGACCTCCTGCGGTACGACCTCACCCTCGGCGCACGCTTGGGCCGCCGCAATACGGGGTGCGTGCCGCCCGTGCCGGTGACGGTCCTGACGGGTGAGGACGACGCGCTCGTCACCGCGGCCGTTTCGGCCGTTCCCGGGAAGCGCCGACGGGCCTTCCCCGGAGGCCACTTCTATCTGCTCGATCACGTGAACAGGGACGCCGTGGCAGCCGAAATCGTCGCGTCCTTCGCACCGACCCGAAACGGAGACACCCCACCCGTGGAAGAGACCTTCCTGATCTGCCTGCCCTTCGCCGGCGCGGGCGCGTCCTTCTTCGCGCCGTGGCACGACCTGGCACCGGAGGGGCTGCGCATCCTGCCCGTGCAGCTCCCGGGGCGCGAGCAGCGCTTCGTGGAGCCCGCGCACACCGACGTCGCCGCGGCGGTGGACGAGGCGTACGCCCTGACAGCCGCGCAGCTCGGTGCGGGCGCCCGGGTGGCCGTGTTCGGGCACAGCCTCGGCGCGGTGCTGGCGTACGAGCTCGCGCACCGCCTCGAGGCGGACGCGGGCGCGCGCCTCGACGGGCTGGTCGTCAGCGGTTCGCCCGGCCCCTGGACCCGGCGTACCGCCCAGGTGAGCGGCCTGCCCGACGACGAATTCGTGGCCCGCGTCCGGGCCTTCGCCGGGTACTCCCATGTGGCGCTCGAAGACCCCGAGATGCGGGAGCTGCTGGTGCCGACACTCCGTGCGGATGTACGGATGCAGGAGACGTACCGCCCGTCCACGGACCGGCCGTTGTCCGTGCCCGTGACCTCGCTGCGGGGTCGCGACGACGACCTCGTCAGCGCCGTGGAGGCCGCGCAGTGGTCGACGGCGACCACCGGGAAGCTCACGACCGCCGAACTCGACGGCGGGCACATGTACGTGACCGAGCAGGCCGACGAGCTGCTCCGGCTGATCACCGACGAACTCCGCACGGCGCGGGAGAACTGACGGCGATGAACGGGCGACTGGCCGGCAAGACCGCGCTGATCACCGGAGCCGCGCGCGGCCTGGGGCGCGCCTGCGCCGTCGCGTTCGCACGCGAAGGGGCGGACCTGATGCTCGTCGACGTGGCCGGGGAGTTGCCCGGCGTCCCCTACCCGCTGGGCTCGGCGAGCCAGCTCGCGCACACGGCCGGACTCTGCCGGGACGAGGGGGCGGCCGTACTCACCCGCCCGGTGGACGTGCGCGAGCTGTCGGACGTGGAGGCGGCCGTGGCCGACACCGTGGCACGGTTCGGGCGCATCGACGTACTCGTGAACAACGCGGGAATCGCCGCCCCCTCCGGCAGAGCCGCCCACGAAATCGAGGAACACGAGTGGCAGCTGATGCTGGACGTGGACCTCTCCGGCGCGTGGCGGACCATCCGCGCGGTCGGCGGACTGATGACCGGACAGGGTTCGGGGAGCATCATCAACGTCGCTTCCACCGCCGGCCTTGTCGGCTACCGCCACTTCGCGGGGTACGTCGCCGCCAAGCACGGCCTCGTCGGCCTGACGAAGGCCGTCGCCCTCGACTACGCGCCGCGCAAGGTGCGCGTGAACGCGCTGTGCCCCGGATCGGTCCGTGACGACTCCCAGGTGGAGGGGCGGATGCTGTCCGAGATCGCCAGGTCCCTGGACGTGCCGGTCGCCGAACACGAGGAGACCTTCGTGGAGGCCCAGCCGATGAACGCGCTCGTCGAGCCGGAGGACGTCGCGGGCGCTGCGGTCTGGCTCGCCTCGGACGAGTCCCGCCAGGTGACCGGCAGCACCCTCACCGTCGACGGAGGCTTCACGGCCCGATGACCCCCTGCCGGCCTCGCCGGCTCTGCCGACTTGCCGACCCGCTGATTCCGGAGCCCCAGCAGTGCGCCCTTCACCCACCGGCCCGCCCCCGTCCGCGCTCGCACGGCTCCTGCCGCCGGGCCGTCCGCCGTCCGCCCACTGCCACGCCCTGTCGGTGCGGCTGCCGGACGGCGCGGACTTCGGAGCGCTCGAGCGGGCGCTCGCGGAAGGAGCCCGCCTCTGGTGGCCCGAACTGGCGTCGTGCCCGCCCGTGCTGTGGCGGGAGCCGGTCCCTGCCGCCTCCACCAGCGCCGCCGCCGACCACCGTCGGCACGCGGAGACCCACCGGTCGGCGAGCGCCCCGGGGCCACTGTTGCGCGCTGTCCTGGTGGAGTACGCGGACGGCCCCGCGGATTTGATCCTGACCGCCGACCGCGGGTTCCTGGACCTCCGTTCCCTGGAACGGACAGCGGACGTGCTCCTGGGCCGCCTGGCTCCTGGGGAACTCGAGGTGGTGCGCTCACCAGAGACCGGCACGGTGGGCACTCAACGACCCGCCACGAGGTCGGGCGCGGGCGGCCGCGGTCACCGCGTCGCGTGGGCGGTGGGTGACGACCGGGCCGAGGAGCTGACCGGAGTGGTCAGCGTGGCGCTCGGGGCGGCGGCGCACGAGCCGTCGCCGTCGCTCGTCGCAACAGCGGCTCTCGTGCTGGGGCGTTACGAGAACCAGGACGCACCGGACATCGGCGTACTCGCCGCCGCGCCGGACGCCCCCTGGAACGCCCTGGGTGCCCTCGACACGGCCTGGGTGACGGCCGTGGGCCTCTCCGGGGGACGCACGGTGGCGGAGCTGCCGACGGACGTACACGCGGAGCCGACCGGCCCGTACGACGAACCTGGTCCCCTCGTCGGTGTCCTGATGGACGGCACGCCCGCGCACGGCACGCTCCATCTCCCCTGCCAGACCGCCCCCTTCCCCGTGACGCTGGTCCTGCGCACGACAACCGACGGCGCGCTCTTCCTCGACGTTCACCACCTGCTCCGTTACGTCGACGATCGGTCGGCCCGCGCTTTCGCGAGACACCTGGCGCACGTCCACCGTCAGCTGAGCGACGCGCCCGGGCGGGCCTCCATCGCGGACATCGCGCTCCTCGACGAGGCCGAGGCGCAGGCGCAGCTGGCCCTGGGCCGTCCGGAGCGTCGCACAAGCCGTCCCCAGCCCGGTCCCGCGACCGAGTCCGAGTCCGAAACCGAGTCCAAGCCCGCCCCCGCACCCGCGCCTCCGCCCCGCCGCATTGACGCGCTCTTCGACGAGCAGGCCGCCCTCCGGCCCACCGCCCCCGCCCTCACCCACGACGGCGTAACCCTCACCTACGCGGAGCTCCGCGACCGCGCCGAACACCGCGCCGCAGGGCTGCGCGCCGCCGGGGTGAGTCCGGGGGAGCGCGTGGGGATCTGCCTGGAGCGTTCCGCGGAACTCGTGGTGACCATGCTCGCGGTGCTCAAGGCGGGTGCCGTGTACGTCCCGATGGACCCGGCGCACCCGGCGGGCCGACTGACGTACACCGCGCGGGACGCGGGGCTGCGGGTGATCGTGACCGACATCGGTCACCTCCCCGGTGATCCCGGTGTACGTACTCTCACCCCCGCCGCACTCGCCGAACTCGCCGTTCCCGGGAACGACCCGCACGCCGTTCCCGCGGGTCCCGCTGACGCCGCGCGGGAGGCGGCGTACATCATCTACACGTCCGGCTCCACAGGACGCCCCAAAGGCGTCGTCGTACCGCACGCGAATGTCGGTGCGCTCCTCGACGCCACCCGGGACGACTTCGCGCTCTCCGCCGACGACACCTGGACGCTCTTTCACTCCAGCGCCTTCGACTTCTCCGTCTGGGAGATCTGGGGCGCGCTGCTCACCGGAGCGCGGCTGGTCGTCGTCGACTACTGGGTGTCCCGGTCGCCCGCGGAGTTCCATGAGCTGCTCGTGCGCGAGCACGTGACGGTGCTCAACCAGACACCCTCGGCCTTCGCGCAGCTCATGGAGGCCGACCGTCAGCACCCACCCCAACTACCCGTGCGCCTGGTCGTCCTCGGCGGTGAACCGCTGGACACGCGCACGCTCCCCGGCTGGTTCGACCGTTACCCGGAGAACCGTTGCCGGCTGGTCAACATGTTCGGCATCACGGAGACCACGGTCCACGTGACGGCGCAGACGGTGACCCGTCGTGAGGCGATGGCCGGGTCCCGCTCGGTGGGCCGGCCTCTGGCCGGCTGGTACGTGTACGTGCTCGACAGACGCGGCCGCCCCATTCCGGCCGGTACCGAGGGCGAGATCTGGGTCGGCGGCGCGGGTGTGGCACAGGAGTACCTCGGCCGACCCGAGCTCACCGCGGAACGATTCGTACCCGACCCGTACGCGGAAGGCCGCCTCTACCGCAGCGGAGACCTCGGCAGGCTCCGTCCCGACGGCACCCTGGAACACCTCGGCCGGCTCGACAGCCAGGTGAAGGTGCGAGGCTTCCGCATCGAACTGGACGAGATCCGCAACGTCCTGCTGGACGACCCCTCGGTCGCCTCGGCCGCCGTCGTGCTCGGCGGCGACGCTCTCAAGGACGCGGCGGCCGTCCGTATCGACGCGTACGTCGTACCTCAAGAAGAGCAAGAGCAAGGGCAGGGCCACGGCCGGAGGCGGGCGCGCGGGCTGGACACGGACGCGGTACGCCGCCGCGCGGCCGAGCTGCTGCCCGACTACATGGTGCCCGCCACGGTCACCGTGCTGCCCGCGCTGCCGCTCACCGCGAACGGCAAACTCGACGTACGTGAACTGCCCGAACCCGTTCCCGGAACGGCCGCCGACGCGGCCCCGGACGCTTCCGGTGAACGACCACCGGTACCCCGGGAATCAGCCCGCGCGCTCGCGGAGGTCTGGGAGGCCGTCCTGGGCGTACCTGTAGGCCCCGACGACAACTTCTTCGAACTCGGCGGCAACTCCCTCTACGCGGTCCGCGTCGCCGCCGCCCTGCGGGAACGGGGGCTTGCGCCGGTCTCTTTGCGCCGGTTGTATACGACTCCGACCGTACGCGCGTTGACCGGAGCCGCGGAATCCGCAAGCCGGGCCGACCAGTGACGCAGTCATCGGGTAACGGTCGTTCACTCGTACAGGACCAAAGTGCTCGGAACGATTCCACCCACAGCCCGGCCGGGCTACGCTCGAGGTCCGCCACGGTTTGGGGAGGGATGATGGTGTCCGGCCCGGAGCACCCGGTCACCGTCCCGCTGCTGGAACGCGAGACGGAACTCGCCGCCGCCGCACACGCCGTCGAAGCGCTCTGCGCGGACGTGCCTGCCGGTGGGGTTCTCGTCTGCAGCGGCGAGGCCGGCCTCGGAAAGACAGCCCTGCTGTCCGAGATCCGGCGACTCGCCGCCGGACGGTGCACAGTATGGTCCGCGCGCGGTGGCGAGACCGTCACCTCCGTCCCCTTCCACGTCGTACGACAACTCCTGCAACCGGTACTCGCGCTGCCGGGCACGGTCGACGCCAGGGAGCTGCTGGGCGACGGATACGAGATCATCGGCCCCGCGCTCGGTGTGGCGCCGCCCGACGGGCGGGCCGACCCCCAGGGCGTCCGTGACGGCCTGGACAACCTGCTGTTGCGCCTCGCCGGCACGCACCGGCCGCTGGTCCTGATCATCGACGACGCGCACTGGTCCGACCTGGAGACCCTCGGCTGGCTGGCGTCCTTCGTCCGGCGCGCCGACCTTCCCGTGCTCGTAGTCATCGCGTACCGCACCGAGGAACCGACGGGCGACACCGCGGAGTTCATCCGGGCGATGGAGGCCGCCGCCGGGCGGTGCGTCTGCCTGCGGGCGCTCACCCCCGAAGCCGTGGCGAGCCTCGCACGGGCCGCCCTCGGCGAACACGCGGACGATCCGTTCTGCCGTGAGGTGTGGGCCGTCACGGGCGGCAATCTCTACGAGACGGTGGAGCTCGTCGCCAAGGTGCACGACGAGCGGCTGGACCCGGTCGAGGGCTCCGCCGGCGCCCTGCGCGCCCTCGGCGCGTCGGCGCGCGGCACCGGCCTGATCGCCAGGCTCGAAGAACTGGGCACCGCCACCACGCGGTTCGCCTGGGCGGCGGCCATCCTGGGCACGGAGATCTCACTGGATCTGGCAGCGTCGCTCGCCGGCCTGGGCGGCGACCAGGCGGCCGACTGCGCCGAGCGGCTGCGCGCCGCCCGCATCCTGGCCGGTACGGACCCGATGGAGTTCGTCCACCCGCTCATCGCGGGCGCCGTCTACCGCGCCATTCCTGCGGCCACCCGTACCGCCATGCACGGCCGGGCCGCCTGGGCGGTCACCCGGGCGGGCCGGGGCGCGGCCGCCGCGGCGAGGCACCTCCTCGAAGTGCACCCGGACGACGATCCGGAGCTGGTCGCCCAATTGCGCGAGGCCGCGTCCGAACACCTCGCCGTCGGCGCTCCGGACGCCGCCAGGCGCTGCCTGGAGCGTGCCCTCCAGGAACCTCCGCTGCCCGAAGAGCATGCCCACGTGCTGTACGAACTGGGCTGCGCCACCCTCCTGACCTCGCCCGTCACCACCGTCGGGCACCTCCGTGACGCCCTCGACATGCCGGGCCTCGACGCCGGCCAGCGCGTGGACGCGGTCTTCCGGCTGTCCCAGGCGCTCACGCACAACAACCAGACGCGGGAAGCGGCGCAGGTCGTGGCCGCCGAGGTGGCCAGAACCACCCCCGGCCCCGCCAGGATGCGGCTCCAGGCCGTGCACTTCCTGTGGGAGGGCGTACAGGCCGCCGAGGACGACGGCCCCGGACGCTCCCGGCGCCTCGCCGAGATGGCCGACGGCCTCCAGGGCCGCGACAACTCCGAGCGCGTGCTGCTCATACTGAGGGCCTTCGACGGGACCGCACGCGGGGAGAACGCCGAGGAGATCATCCAGATCTGCGACCGCGCCCTGCTCGACGGCACGCTGGCACCGGGCCTCGGCTGGACCAACACCGCCTGGGGCTTCGAGCCACCGGCGCTGCTCGGCCTCACGTACGCCTTCGCGGACCGGCTCGACCCGGCCGAGAGCCTCTTCGACGAGGCACTGCGCGCCTTCGAGATCTCCGGCTGGAGCGGCGGCCACCTGGCCTTCGCCCATGCCCTCGTCGGCTACCTCCAGCGCAGGCGCGGAAGGCTTGCCCAGGCCGAGATGTACCTGCGCGAGAGCCTGCGTCTTGCCGAGCGCGTCGGCAATGGCCTGCCGATGCACTGGGACGCCGCGTGCATGCTCATCGACACGCTGCTCGCACGGGGCAGGATCGACGCCGCCCAGGAGGCGGCCGATCACCACGCCTTCGCACCGCCCTACCCGTCGTCGATCGTCATTCCCGACGCACAGTGCGTACGCGGCAGGCTGCTGCTCGCCCAGGGCCGTACCAAGGAGGCCGTCGCCGAACTCGAAGCGGCCGGGGAAGCGTTGACCGCGCGGGGTCGGCACAACGGTGTCATGGCCCCCTGGGCGAGCGATCTCGCCCGCGCGGTGGCCGCCGACGACCCAGGCCGCGCCGCAGCCCTCGCCGGCTACGTACGGGACCGCGCGGAACGCTTCGGCACGGACACCGCCATCGGGGAGTCACTGCGCTGTGCGGCGGCCCTGGAGGAGGGCGAGCAGGCAGTGGAGCTGCTGGCCAAGTCGGTCGCGTTCCTCGAAGGGTCTCCCTGTGCGTACGAGCACGCGGTGGCGCGGGTCGAGTACGGCATCGCCGTGCGCTCCGAGGGCGAGCTCACCCGGGGCCTGGCGCTCGCGGAGAAGTGCAGCGCCGACGGACTGGTGAAGCGCGCCCGGGAGGCGCTGCGTTCGCTCTGAGGAGCGGTGCCCGCCATGGGGCGTGCGTCGGAGTCGGGCCCACCAGCAGGATGCTGCCGCCCACCAGGAGGATGGCGGCGAGCGCGGCGCGCCGCCCGCGCCGGTCCGCGACGGCGCCCATGTGTCATGATCACGACCCTCTCCTCGCGGGGAGGGTTTCCATCGCGCCCGCCCGTGCTTGTGCGGAGCGCTACCGCCTCGAGCAGCGCAGGCTCTTCAGATCGAGGGTGTCGGCCATCGTCCGCATCCCGAGGTCGTTGGGGTGGAGATGGTCGCCGCTGTTGTACGCCGGGAGGATCCGGGACGGCGCGGACGGGTCCTTGACCGCCGTGTCGAAGTCCACGACCGCGTCGAACGCGCCGCCGGTGCGGATGAAGGCATTGACCTCCTGCCGTACGGCCTCGCCCGCCGGAGTCCACTCCCGCCAGCCCTCGTACGGCATGACCGTCGCGCCGACGACGCACACGCCCGCGGCGTGCGACCTGTCGACGAGCTGCCGGTAACCGGCGATCAGTTCGGCGGCCGTCGGCGCGGGCACGGCCTTGATGTCGTTGACCCCTTCGAGCAGGACCATCGTGCGCACGCCGTGCTGCGAGAGCACGTCACGGTCGAGCCGCTTGAGCGCGCTCTCGCCGGAGCCGTCCTTGAGGACCTTGTTGCCCGAGATCCCCTCGTTGGCGACGCCCCTGACGCGCGAGCCGGGATCGGCGTTCAGCCTGCGGGCCAGGAAGTCCGGCCAACGGCGGTTGGTGTCACGGGTGGAGATGGCGCCATCGGTGATCGAGTCGCCGAGCGTCGCCACGGCGCCCGTGCCGCGCCGGGCGCCCACGGTCACCGCGTCGAGGTAGAACCACGAGGTGATCTGCTGGGTGTACGGCGTGGCCGAGTCGTCGGCGGCGTGGTCGCCGGCGGGGGCGATGTACGACGTCTGCAACGCCATCTTGTGGCCGGTGGCGGCGCCGCCCGCGCTCCGCACGTACAGGCTGACGGCCAGGTCGGATCGCGCCCGCACCGTGCCGGGCAGCGGGTCGCTGTAGACCGATCCGCCGGGCGGGACGGTCACGGAAGGCGATCCGGCGAAGGACAGGGGCCGGTTGGTGCCCGCCAGCAGCGCGGCGCCGGTGGCCCGCAGTCCGGCGTACGCCCGGCCGAAGGTCACCGGCTGGGTTCCGAAGGTGTTGGAGAGCCGGATCCGCAGCCCGCTGCCGCCCGCGCTGGTTCGCACGATCAGCCGGTACGTGCGCTCCGGGGCGGCGCCGGCGGTGGAGAGTCTGTCCGTGCTGGCCGCCCATGTCACGACGGGTGTTCTGCCCGGCTCGGCGGCCCCGGGGGAGGGCTCGGCGGCGACGGCGGGCGGCCCGGAGACCAGGACCGCGCCGATCGCGACGGCTGCGGCGGTCAGAGCGCGCAGGGCGTGGGCGAGCAACGGTGTTGACGGACGTAACGGGGTTCTTTTCATGGCGCGGAGATTCCTCCCCTGGGCATGGTCATGCGAGATCCGGCACTCAGGGAATTGACTCGCGCCCCGGCGGGTGTTGTCCAGGGTGCGACACCGGAAGAGTCGCTCGCCCGGGCGCGGTCAGGACCCCTGATGCGGCACAGTGGACCATGCCGGAGCGGTGCCCGCGACCCGGCAGACCATCAGGTAGAGCGGAATCGGCGGCGTGTAGGGCGCGCTGCCTTCCGGCAGGTGGATCAGGCGCGGACGCGTCGCGGGAACGTACGCCCCGGGGACGTACCGGGCGGGCTGCGGCCAGACGAGTCCGAGGTCCGACTCGGACGGCACGATCCACCACCACCAGTCGGCGTCCGCGAAGACGCATCCCGGCCGGGACAGGTGCGCCATCGTACGGAACCCGTGCCGCGCGGGAAGTCCCACCGCGTCGCACCCGAGCGGTGTGGACAGGCCGGGCGGTACGGGCAGGCGGACCCGCCCGCGGCGGCCCCGGTCGCCGCTTCGCGCACCAGCGTCCGCGCCGTCCCCCTGCGCGTTCCCCAGTGCGCCGTCGCCCCGCGCATCGGCCCGTACGCCGCTGCCGTGGCGTCGCCCGCGCGACAGGCGGCCGGCCGGCAGACCGGTCATCACGGACCTCAGCAAGGAAGCTCCGCCCAGACGACGCGCCCGGGACCGTCCGCGGCATCGCGCGTTCCCCAGAAGCTGCTCAGGGTGTCCACCAGCTGCAGCCCGCGCCCGTGTTCCTCGTCGCCGGCCTGGCGCAGCTGCGGCCCGGTGGGGCGCAGTCCCTGGTCCTTCACGGCGACGCGCAAACGGCCGTCACTGTCACGCAGTTCGCACAGGACCTGCTCGCTCGCGGTGTGCAGTACGGCGTTGGTGAACAGTTCGGAGACGATCAGCGCCGCCGTGTTACACGTGTCCTCGTCGACGCCCCACTCGGCCAGCTGCCGTCCGGTCAGGCGCCGTGCAGCGGCGACGAATTCGCCCCGTGCCGGCAATGCGAACCCGTACCGGCGTATGGCCGTTCCCCGGCAGCGGTCCATGAGCGGGGGGACGAGCGCAGTGCCTGGTGCCACGAGCGTTTCCTCACGGTGTGGGGGCAGCGCCGGACAGCTGCTTCCCCCCGGTGGGCAGCGCGCGGCATCCGCGTGAACTGGTTCACCGCGCAACTCTCCCTCCGAAAGCGACACTTGGCAAGGGCCACTATGAAAATTACAGAGTGTCGTTTCCTTGGCCGCAACCGCGTGGCACACTGCTCGCAACAGCCCATGGGGAGGTCTGAAGTGAGTGAACCGAGGTCCGCCCCGACGGTGGGTCAGGTCGTTCTCGGCAAGCGCCTGCTGGACCTGCGCGAGAGAGCCGGCCTGAGCCGCGAGGAGGCCGCCAAGGTCCTCCGCGTCACCCCGGCCACCATCCGCAGGATGGAGACGGCCGAGGTCGCGCTCAAGATCCCCTATGTGCAGCTCCTACTGCAGGCGTACGGGCACAGCGCCGAGGACATCGACTCCTTCGTCGAGCTGGCCGAGGAGGCCAACAGGCCCGGCTGGTGGCAGCGGTTCCACGGCATCCTGCCCGACTGGTTCAGCATGTACGTGAGCCTCGAGGGCGCCGCGTCGCTCATCAGGGCGTACGAGCCGCAGTTCGTACCGGGCCTCCTGCAGACCGAGAGCTACGCCCGCGCCATCATGCGCAGCGGAGCCGTCGGTCGGACCAGACCCGACGCCATCGAGCGGCATGTGGCCCTGCGCATGGAGCGCCAGAGCCTGCTCACCCGCTCCGACGCCCCGAGACTGTGGGTCGTCATGGACGAGACGGTCCTGCGCCGGCCGGTCGGCAGCCCGGATGTGCTGGGGGAGCAGATCGACCGCCTCCTGGAGGCCGTGGAGATGCCCAACATCACTCTCCAGATCGCCGAGTTCGCCACCGGGCACCACCCGGGCACCTACGGCCCGTTCGTCCTCTTCCGCTTCGCCGTACCGGAACTTCCGGACATGGTTTACAGCGAGTACCTGACCGGCGCCGTCTATCTCGACGCGCGCCCCGAGGTGGCGGCCCACCTCGAGGTCATGGACCGCATGGCGGCTCAGGCCGCGACTGCACAACGCACAAAGGAGATTCTCAAAAATCTCCGCAAGGAGCTGTGAGATGGACCGGATTTACAACGGCATGCCCGCGAACGACCTGCCCGCGGAGGGCTGGTACAAGCCGTGGAGCGGTGGCAACGGCGGCAACTGCATCGAAGCCATGAAGCTGGCCGACGGCAGGGTCGCCGTCCGCCAGTCCGCCGATCCCGAGGGGCCCGCGCTGATCTACACGCCGGGCGAGATCGCCGCGTTCATCCAGGGAGCGAAGGCCGGCCAGGCCGACTTCCTGCTCACCTGATCCGCCACCGGCCCGCCGCCCGCCCAGCCGTTCCCCCGTCCCCCGTCTCCCCGTCCCCCGTTCACCTGCTCACCCGTTCACCCGTTCACCGTTCATCCGCGACCATGGAGTGCCGTATGACTGGGCAAGACCGTATCGCCGTCGAGATCGACACCAGCAAGCCGCACCCGGCGCGCATGTACGACTGGTTCCTGGGCGGCAAGGACAACTACCCGGTCGACGAGGAGATGGCGCGCCAGCTCCTCACCCTCGACTCGCGGGGACGCGACATGGCGCGGGTCAACCGGGCGTTCATGCACCGCGCCACGCGGTGGCTCGCCGAGAACGGCGTACGCCAGTTCCTCGACATCGGTACGGGCATTCCGACCGAGCCGAACCTGCACCAGATCGCCCAGCGAACCGCCCCCGACGCGCGCATCGTCTACTGCGACAACGACCCGATCGTGCTCGCCCACGCGGAGGCGCTGCTGCGTTCCACGCCGGAAGGCGCCACGGAGTACATCCAGGCGGACGCCCGGGAACCCGATGTCATCCTGGAGCGGGCGGGCAAGACGCTCGACTTCACTCAGCCCGTCGCGCTGTCGCTTGTCGCGCTGCTGCACTTCGTGGGTGACGAGGACGGTGCGCACGAGCTGGTGACCCGGCTCATGGACCGGCTGGCGCCGGGCAGTTACCTGGTCCTGTCCCACGTCACCGGCGACTTCGACCCGGAGGGCGCGGCGAAGGCATCGGCGCTGTACTCCGCCAAGGGGCTCACCCTGCGGCCGCGCTCCCGCGCCGAGTTCGCCGAGTTCTTCAACGGCTTCGAACTCGTCGAGCCGGGCGTCTCGCTGGCCGCTGACTGGCGGCCCGAGCTCGGCGAAGTGGTCCCCGTGGCGGGCGACGACCCGATCCCGGGCTACACGGGGGTGGCCCGCAAGGCCTGACGGGGCGACCGCCGTTCACCGTGAGGCGCCGGACGGGCTGGACGAGTGCCGCGACACGGCGCCGTCCGGCCCGTCCGGCGTTCGACGGACATGCGCGAGGGGCGTACGGGGCCTGGGGCTCGCCCCCGCTCCCGGGATGGGCCGGGCGGGGGAACACGCCACGCGGCGGACACTCCGCCCTACGCCGGCAATCGCGATCCGCCGCCCGTGAGGGCGTCGATCGCCGACGTCACCCGGTCCCACGTGGCCAGGTCGCGTTCCAGGGGCGGAACCTCCGTACCGTCCCCGGCGCCCCAGTCAGTGGCGAGGGCAACCGCGTCACGCCCGCTCGCCGCCCCCGCGGCGAGTGCCGCCGCGCCCAGGGCGACCAGTTCCTCCGCATCGGGGATCAGGAGCGGGCGGCCGGAGAGGCGGCGTACCGTCTCCACCCAGGTGCGGCCCCGCGCCCCGCCCCCGACCAGGCGCAGTGGACGGGACGCGACCGCGGGGTCGGCCGGGTCCAGGCCGCAGGCGCGCAGTACTTCGTCCAAGGCTCGGAGCACCGTCACGGTGGCGCCCTCGTACGCGGCGCCCAGGAGTTGCCGCGGGCTCGTGTCGTGGCGCAGGCCGGTCAGGAGACCGGAGGCGGCCGGTAGGTCGGGGGTGCGTTCGCCGTCGAGGTAGGGGAGGAGCACCGCCTCGCCGCCCGGTGCGGCGTCGTCGCGGTCCAGGCCCAGCAGGGCCGCGACCTTGTCGACGGCGAGCGTGCAGTTCAAGGTGCAGGCGAGCGGAAGGTAGCCGCCGTCCGTGGCGGCGAAGCCGGCCAGTGCGGGTGAGCCGGGCCGGTTGCCGGTCGCCGCGAACACCGTGCCGGACGTGCCCAGGCTGAGCACGGGATGGTCCGGCAGTCCGGCGCCGCCGAGGCCCAGCCCCACCGCCGCTGCCATGTTGTCGCCCGTACCCGCCGCCACCGCGATCCCGGCGGGCAGCCCGAGCCGCGCGGCGGCCGCGCGCGTGAGGGAGCCGATGCGGGTGGCGCCGGTCGGGGCCACGGGCGGCAGCAGTTTCTCGTCCAGGCCGACGAGGCCGAGGAGTTGGGCGTCGTACGCGCCGGTGGCGGTGGAGTACCAGCAGGTGCCCGAGGCGTCGCCCGGGTCGGTCGCGGCCACCCCGGCCAGCCGCTCGGTGAGGAAGTCGTGGGGCAGACGTACGGCGGCTGCCGACTCGGCGGTGTACGGCTCGTTCTCGCGCAGCCACTGCCATTTCGCCGCCGTCATGGAGGCGACCGGCACGGATCCGGTACGGGCCGTCCACGCCGCCGGGCCGCCGAGCGCCCCGGTGAGGGCGGCGGCCTGTGGCGCCGAACGGATGTCGTTCCACAGCAGGGCCGGGCGCAGCGGCCGGCCGCCGCCGTCGAGGACGACCAGGCCGTGCTGCTGGCCGGCAACCGCGATCGCGGCGACCGAGGAGGCCGCGACGCCCGACTCCGGCAGTCCCGCCGCGACGGCCTCGCCCAGCGCCTGCCACCACACCTCCGGGTCGCTCTCGCGCGCTCCGGCCTCGCCGGTGACCTGGTGCGGGGCCCGCCCCACGGCCAGCAGCTCGCCGGTCGCGGCGTCGACGAACGCCGCTTTCGTGGACTGGGTGGAACTGTCCACCCCGATGACGACCGTGCTCGGCGGCATGGGACCCCTCCGTTTCCTCGGTTCGCTTCTGTGGAACAGATTGGTCGTGCAGTATTAGTCATGTCAACAAACAAATGGAGGCCGGTCACATGTCGGAGCGTTTCACCCCCACCCCCGACGACAAGTTCACCTTCGGTCTGTGGACCGTCGGGTGGCAGGGCGTCGATCCCTTCGGCACGGCGACCCGCCCCGCCCTCGACCCGGTCGAGTCCGTCCAGCGCCTCGCTGCCCTCGGCGCCCACGGCGTGAGCTTCCACGACGACGACCTCATCCCCTTCGGCTCCTCGGACACCGAGCGCGAGGCGCACGTCAAGCGGTTCCGCCAGGCACTGGACGCCACCGGCATGAAGGTGCCGATGGCCACCACCAACCTCTTCACCCACCCCGTCTTCAAGGACGGCGCGTTCACCGCCAACGATCGCGACGTACGCCGCTACGCGCTGCGCAAGACGATCCGCAACATCGACCTCGCCGTCGAACTCGGAGCCTCGACGTACGTCGCCTGGGGTGGCCGGGAGGGCGCCGAGTCCGGCGCCGCGAAGGACGTGCGCGTCGCCCTCGACCGTATGAAGGAAGCCTTCGACCTGCTGGGCGAGTACGTCACCGGACAGGGCTACGACCTGCGCTTCGCCATCGAGCCCAAGCCCAACGAGCCGCGCGGCGACATCCTGCTCCCCACCATCGGCCACGCCCTCGCCTTCATCGAGCGCCTGGAACGGCCCGAACTGGTCGGTGTGAACCCCGAGACCGGCCACGAGCAGATGGCCGGCCTCAACTTCCCGCACGGCATCGCCCAGGCCCTGTGGGCGGGCAAGCTCTTCCACATCGACCTCAACGGCCAGACCGGCATCAAGTACGACCAGGACTTCCGCTTCGGCGCCGGCGACCTGCGCCAGGCCTTCTGGCTCGTCGACCTGCTGGAGACGGCCGGTTACGAGGGCCCCCGCCACTTCGACTTCAAGCCGGTACGCACCGACGGCGCCGACGGCGTCTGGGCCTCCGCCGCCGGCTGCATGCGCAACTACCTGATCCTCAAGGAGCGGGCCGCCGCCTTCCGCGCCGACCCGGCGGTCCAGGACGCCCTGCGCGCCTCCAGGCTCGACGACCTCGCCCGACCGACCGCCGCCGACGGCCTCGCCGCCCTGCTCGCCGACCGAGGTGCGTACGAGGACTTCGACGTCACGGCGGCCGCCGGGCGGAGCATGTCGTTCGAGGTCCTGGACCAACTGGCGCTGGACCACCTGCTGGGCGTACGCCAGTAACGGCGGCTCCGAGGCGCGAGGGACCGCGGGCCCGCCCTACGCGTACGCCACCGGGTCCGCCAGTACATCCCGTACGACCAGCGCCGCCGCGCCGCGCGCCGCGTCACCCGTGAGGGACGAGGCGCGCAGCCGGCCGCTGTCGCCGGACCAGAGGCCGGACACCACGCGGCGGTTCAGCTCCCCGCCGGCGGAGGGCGACAGCCACGGCATCAGCGTCCGGTAGATCCCGCCCAGCACCACCGCGTCCGGATCGAAGAGATTCACCGCGCCGGACAGTACGAGGCCCAGCATCGCCCCGGCCTCGCGGATCGCCGCGACCGCCCGGGCGTCGTCCGCGCGCGCCCGCGACTCCAGCTCCGTGACACCCGGCAGCCCGGCGTTCTCGTCGATGCCGGCGGCCCGCAGTATCGCCCGCTGGCCGGCGTACTGCTCCAGACAGCCCCGGGAGCCGCAGCGGCACTCGGGCCCTGCCGGGTCCACCACCACATGCCCGATCTCGCCGGCGAAACCGTGCGCGCCGCGCAGCAGTTCGCCGCCCAGGACGAGCGCGCCCCCGACGCCGATCTCCCCGCTCAGGTAGAGGAACGTACGCTCGCGGCCCAGGCCGCCGAACCACAGCTCGGCCAGCGCCGCCAGATTCGCCTCGTTGTCCGAACCCACTGGCAGCATCCGTCGTCCCGGCAGCAGTACGGTCAGCGCCCGCGCGAAGATCTCCTGCGCCGCGACCCCGTTCCAGCCCAGGTTCGGTGCCTGGCGGACCGTACCGCCGGACACCAGACCGGGCAGCGCCAGTTGTACGCCGACGGGCCGCAGGTCCAGCCCGGCCGCCGACTCCAGTGCGCGCGAGGCGATCGACGCGGCGCGCGCCAGGACTTCGGCGGGCCGCTCGCCCCGGTTGTCTGTGTGCTCCGTGAGCCGCACCCGGTCGTCACCGGACAGGTCGGTCACGCACACCGACACGTAGTCGATGTTGATCTCGACCCCCAGTCCCGCGACACCTGTACGCGCCACCTGCAGGACGGTGCCGGGCCGGCCCGCCTGTCCGCTGAACGTCTTCCCCGACTCGGTGACGAATCCGCTGTCCAGCAGCTGCTCGACCAGCGAGGAGACGGCGGCCCGCGTCAGCCCCACCCGGGCCGCGACCCCGGCGCGCGTCGCCTCACCGCCGTCGTGGACGGCACGCAGCACCAGGCTCAGATTGTGTCTGCGCACGGTGTCCTTGTCGGCCTTGGGTTCCAGGCGCGGGGGGTTGCTCCTCATGGCACCGAGAGCCTAGGCGACGCCGTGCGGCGGCCCTCCGTCCGGGCGGAGCGCCGGTTACTCGCGAGGAACGACGAGGTTGCTCTAAGGTGAGCGCTCCGATCGACACCACCTGCGGATCCCATGGGTGAACCGGGCTTTGGTGTGTCAATCGAAGGAAGTCCTGTCAATCCAGGACGCAATGTGTAGTGCAGGGCGACGTGGTGTCGGCAACTCCGCCAGACGTCGGCTTCCGTACGAGCCGATCCGCCCTCCCTCCCGCCATCCGGGACTCGACGGCGGCGGTCCTCTCTCAATCACCTACCTCGCGAAGGCAAGGCAGAGATGGCACGAGTCTCCCGGCAGTCCGCCCGGCAGTCCGCCCGGAACCTCTCCCGGCAGCAGACCCATCCGGTCGACCACCTGCTCCCGCTACCCAAGCTCACCCTCTACGGCTTCCAGCACGTCCTCGCGTTCTACGCGGCCGCCGTGATCGTCCCGATCCTCCTCGGCAACGCCATGGGCCTGTCCCGGGAGGAGCTCGTGTACCTGATCAACGCGGACCTGCTCACCTGCGGTGTCGCCTCGATCATCCAGGCCCTCGGCGTCTGGAGGATCGGCGCCAGGCTGCCGCTGGTCCAGGGCGTCACCTTCACCGCCGTCTCACCGATGATCGCCATCGGTCTGGGCGCGGGCGGCGGCACCGCGGGTCTGCTCGTCGTCTACGGCGCGGTGATCACGGCGGGCATGGCGACGTTCCTCTTCGCGCCGTTCTTCAGCAAGCTGGTGAAGTACTTCCCGCCGGTCGTCATCGGCACGATTCTCACCATCATCGGGCTCACCCTCATACCGGTGGGTCTGCAGGACGCGGCCGGCGGATCCCAGCTCATCGGCGAACCGGAGTACGGCGATCCGAAGAACTTCGCGTACGCGCTCGGCACGCTCCTGTTCATCCTCGCCCTGGTCCGGGTCGGCAAGCCGTTCCTCAGCAGCCTCGCCGTGCTGCTCGGACTCGTGGGCGGTACGGCCGTAGCCTGGCTGGTCGGCGACGCGCACTTCGGCGCGGTGACCCATGCCGACTGGTTCGGGGTCAGTACGCCGTTCCATTACGGCATGCCGAAGTTCGAGCTGCTGCCGATCGTCGCGATGACCGTCGTCATGCTGATCACGATGGTGGAGACCACCGGCGACGTGTACGCCATCGGGGAGATCACCCGCAAGAAGGTCGACGGCGACACCGTCGCCAGGGCGCTGCGCGCCGACGGCGTCGCGACCGTTCTCGGGGGCGTTCTCAACTCGTTCCCGTACGTGGCGTTCGCCGAGAACATCGGCCTGGTGCGGATGTCCAGAGTCATGAGCCGGTACGTCGTGGTCGCGGCCGGCGTCTTCATGATCGTCCTGGGGCTGCTGCCCAAGGCGGGCAGTCTGGTCGCCGCGATTCCGCCCCCCGTGCTCGGCGGCGCGGCGATCTCGATGTTCGGCATGGTCGCCGCGGTCGGCATCCAGATCCTGGGCAAGGTGGACCTGCGGGAGGAACGCAACGCCCTGATCCTGGCCGTCAGCCTGGGCGCCGCCCTGCTGCCCACCACTGTCCCGACGTTCTTCGACCGGCTGTCGGACGACGCACAGGCGGTCCTCGACAGCGGGATCACGCTGGGCGGCCTCACCGCCATCACGCTGAACCTGTTCTTCAACGTCTTCACGCGCCGCAAGGCGATGGAGATCGACTGGGAGGACATGGAAGAACCGGCGGACACGGACGCCCCGGCGAAGCCCTACCTCGGCGCCGCCACCCGCTGAGCCGCGCCAATGGTCGCGGGCCGGGAGGGCTGTTCAGTCCCTCACCGGCCCGCGACCGGCGTGTCGGCGCGGGGGCGTGCGGCGCAGTCGGCCTGTCGGAATGCGTGCGGTGTGTGCGGGGTACGCCGCCGGTCAGCGGCCCATCACGTTGAACGGCGGCTCGTCGCCCGCCTCGCCGATCAGCTCCCAGAAATGGTCCACCAGCCGGCGCAGGAACGCGGCTCGCTCGGCCGCGATCTCCTTGAGCCGGGAGTCGTCGTTGCGTGCCACCAGATGGCCCATGTAGCGCTCGGAGAACGCCGCGAACTCCGCGTGCATCGTGCGCAGCGCGTCACCCACCAGCGTCTCGTCGACGCACACGATCTCCGCCACCGGTGCGACATGCGCCTTCCACCGCCCGTCGACGGCCGTCCTCAGATGCTCGGCCAGCTCGTCGACCCGTCCCATGATGCCGATCAGCTTCCGCAGGGAGAGCCCCAGTGCGTCCACCAGAGCCCTGGTCCGGCGCGGATCCCCGTCCCAGCGCTGCGCCGCCTCGGCGGCCCGGTACTCGGCCGCGTCCATGCCGATCCGGTACGCGAGCCGCTCCACGCTCAGCAGCTTGGCGAGCCGGTGCTCGGCGAGCGTCCGCGGTTCGACGCCCATCAACGTGGTCGAGGTGCACCACAGGACATCGGCCAGTGCGAAGAGCTGCGACTCCGAGGGCACATGGGTGCCCTGCTCCCAGCCGGCTATCAGGTCGGGGTGGGCGGGGGCCCCGCACGCGGCCATGGAGTGGGCGACCTGAGTCGTGGTCAGGCCCATCCGGGCGCGCGCGGCTCTGGCTTCTGCGGGGGAAAACGGAGTGCTGTACACGGACGAGACACCTCGCTGCACCCTGCGGACCATGGGCGCTTGGGGGGAGACGGACAGGTGGACGAACATCCAGGAGCGGGCAGATTAACAGAAGGTCCAGTGGTACGAACCGCCTAGTGGCCTTCGATACGAAGGTGGGCCGCCACGGCCGCCACTGCGGGGATCAAGGGCGTTGTCAGTGGTGGGAGGCAGGATGAAGGGCATGACGAACACCTCTGCCGTTCTCGCACATACCGCCGCATACGCCGAGGCGGTCCAGACCGCGACCCGCGCGGCCGCCGCCTACTACGCCCAGGGCGACAGCGCCCTGGACGACGACGCGTACGACCGGCTGGTGCGGCTGATCGAGGCGTACGAGCAGGAGCACCCGGACGAGGTGCTTCCGGAATCCCCGACCGGGAAGGTGGCCGGCGGCGCGGCGGTCGGGGACGTGCCGCACACCGTGGCGATGCTGTCGCTGGACAATGTGTTCTCCGCCGAGCAGTTCACCACCTGGGCGGCCTCCCTGGAGCGCAGACTCGGCCGGCCGGTGGAGCGGTGGAGCGTCGAGCCGAAACTGGACGGCCTCGCCATCGCCGCCCGTTACCGCCACGGAAAGCTCGTCCAGCTCATCACGCGCGGCGACGGCGCGGCGGGCGAGGACGTGTCGCACGCCATGGGCACCATCGTGGGCCTGCCCGGCGAGCTGACCGAGCCGGCCACTTTCGAGGTGCGCGGCGAAGTCCTCATGACGACCGAGCAGTTCGAGAAGGCGAACGCGGTGCGTACGGAGCACGGCGGCGAGCCGTTCGCCAACCCGCGCAACGGTGCGGCGGGAACCCTGCGCGCCAAGGACCGCCCGTACACGGTGGAGATGACGTTCTTCGCGTACGGCGCCCTGCCGCTCCCCGGGTCGGGCGAGCTCGGCGAGGGACTGCGGGAGTGGCCGCACAGCGAGATCCTGCGGCGCGTCGCCGCGCTCGGCGTGCACACCGCCGCGGACAGCGCCGTGCCGCCGCGCACGGCGGCCACGGCCGACGAGGTGCAGGCCCGGGTCGAGGAGATCGCGGCCCTGCGCGCCGAGCTGCCGTTCGGCATCGACGGGATCGTCGTCAAGGCCGACTCGGCCGCGGACCAGCGTGAGGCGGGGGCCGGTTCGCGGGCGCCGCGGTGGGCCATCGCGTACAAGCTGCCCGCCGTCGAGAAGGTCACCCGGCTGATCGCCGTCGAGTGGAACGTCGGACGTACGGGGATCATCGCGCCGCGCGCCGTCCTGGAACCGGTGGAGATCGACGGCTCCACGGTCACCTACGCCACGCTGCACAACCCGGCCGACATCACGCGCCGCGATCTGCGCCTGGGCGACCAGGTGATGGTCTACAAGGCCGGCGACATCATTCCGCGCATCGAGGCGCCCGTCGCGCATCTGCGCACCGGCGACGAACAGCCGATCGTCTTCCCGGAATCCTGCCCGCAGTGCGGCTCGGAGATCGACGCGAGCGAGCAGCGCTGGCGGTGTGTGCGCGGCCGCGACTGCCGGGTGGTGGCGTCCATCGCGTACGCCGTCGGACGCGACCAGCTCGACATCGAGGGCCTCGGTACGACCCGCGTCGTCCAGCTCGTCGACGCGGGTCTGGTCTCCGACTTCGCCGACCTGTTCGTCCTCACCCGTGAGCAGCTCCTGACGCTGGAACGGATGGGCGAGACCAGCGCGGACAATCTGCTGGCCGGTATCGACCGGGCGAGGACCCGCCCGCTGTCCCGCGTCCTGGCGGCGCTCGGGGTGCGGGGCACCGGGCGCTCCATGTCCCGCCGCATCGCCCGGCACTTCGCGACGATGGATCACCTGCGGGCGGCCGACGCGGCGGCGGTGCAGCGGGTGGAGGGCATCGGGGTGGAGAAGGCGCCGGTGATCGTGGCCGAGCTGGCCGAACTGGGCCCGCTGATCGCCAAGCTCGTGGCGGCGGGCGTGAACATGACGGAGCCGGGGGCGACGCCGCCGGCGGAGGGGGAGGCGGCAGCGGAAGACGAAGCGGCGCTGCCTGCGGGGCCGCTCGCCGGCATGACCGTCGTCGTCACCGGCGCCATGACCGGGCCGCTGGAGAAGCTGAGCCGGAACCAGATGAACGAGGTCATCGAGCGCGCGGGCGGCAAGGCGTCGTCCAGTGTTTCGAAGCGCACGGCGTTGGTGGTGGCGGGTGAGAACGCGGGCTCGAAGCGCGCGAAGGCGGAGGACCTGGGCGTGCGGATCGCGACCCCGGACGAGTTCGCGGCCATGGTCGCGGACGCGCTGCCGGAGGACTAGGGGACAGCGCCCGCGGCGGGCCTGTCCCCCCGGCCCGGGGCAATTCCCGGACTCGGGACGCCCTGCGGGCGTGTCCACGAACGCCGGACGGGCTGGATCGGTGCCGCGGCGAAACCCAGCCCCTCCGGCGGAGCCCCTCACGCGGCGGAGCCGCAACGTGTCACAGCGGGAAGGGGCGGGTGGGGACCAGACCCGCCGCAGGCACCCGCCCCTCCCGCCCCGCCCGCGCCCCTACCGGTCGCGGCCCGAGCCCGCCCCCGGCGGAACCAGCGTCACGCGGAACGCCTTCGCCGGGCCCGTGTTGCCCGCCGAGTCGATCGTGCGGTACTCGACCGTGTGCGTGCCGTACTCCGGAGTCGCGTCGTCCCACGGCACCACACGCGGCGTGCCGAGCTTGCCGTAGACGAGGTCGTCGACGACCGTGCCGCCCGGGGTGAACCGGAACGGGGCGTCCGCGTCCGTCGGCCAGCCGAAGTACGTGTACCAGCCGTCGCCGTCGACGCGGAACTGCGTGACCACGGACCCGTCCTGATCGTCGCGGGCCGTCAGCTTCATCGTGAACGGCCCGTCATAGACGTACTCCACCGGCTTTCCCGGCCGCCGCACCGTGCGCAGCGGCTCGGACAGTTCGTACGCCGCCTTCGCGGGCGTCGCATCGACCGTCCAAACCAGCGTCCGCTGCGTACCCGCGATGCGCGCTTTCAGCGTGTGGCTCCCGGGGCGCAGTTCCAGCGCGCCCAGATCCAGGTCGCGGTCGTTGCCCGGGTTGCGGACCGGCCGGCCGTCCAGCGTCCACCGCACCTTCGGGATGCGGACCGTGGGATGAGTGGTGTCCGCGTACACGACCGACTCGGCGCCCACCGGGGCAGCGGTGCCGGTGTGACCGGTGAACTCCGGTGTGGCGGACGAGGCGGACGACGGCTGCGTCGAAAGGGACGGATCGACCGTCCACGTGACCGTGCGCGTGAGCGCCGCCGAGGCGCGGATCTCCGGGTCCCGGACGAACGGAGTGGGGTCGAGGACCGTCGCCGTGAGGGTGTGGCGGCGACCCTCGGAGAGGCCGAGGCGCCGCAGGTCCAGGCTGCGTCCGCCCGCCGTACCGTCCACCTCGCGGCCGTCCAGCCGCCACACGGTGTCGAGTGCCCCGCCCACCGGGTGCAGCGTGTCGACCCACGCCGTCCGGTCGTCGCCGATCGGCTCGTCGTTCGGCGTGTGGCCCTGCACCAGGTTCACCTTGGCTGAGATCGCCTGCGTCATCACCTCCCGCTCCACCTGGTCGAAGGCGTACCCCAGGGTCTTCATCATCGAGTGCCTGCTCGGCCGCCAGACGCCCTTCGTCTGGTACATGCCGCCCTCGTGGCGCCCGATGACGCCGCCGGAGTCGCTGCGCTCGCCCAGCCAGCGCCACCACTTCTGCTGCCGGTCGCGCATCTCCTCCTCGGTGAGGAGCGTGTGGTGCGCGGAGCTTGGCTCCCCACCCTCGTACGCACCGCCGGGGACGCCGCGTGCGTAGTAGTCGTACTCGTCCTGGAGCTTGCCCAGTGAGTGGCCGATCTCGTGCGGGGTGATGAGCGAGGACAGCGCGTTGCCGCCGGACGCGGTGGCGAAGGTGCCGCCCGCACCGCCGTACGTGGCGCTGTTGGCGAGCCCGACGATCTGCCGGTTGGAACTCCTCGAACCGGGGATCAGATCGGCCAGGGCGCTCGCCGCCGTCGAGTCGATGGACAGCAGCCGCTGCACACTGGCGGGATTGCAGCCGCCCCAGAATCCCATGTCGAGCGGGGTGTCACGGCGCGGCGCGTCGAGGCCGGGATCGCAGTCGACGCCCGACTCGGCGGACGGTACTTCCACCGCCCAGACATTGATGTACGAGCGGTAGGAAGCGAACGGCTCCATGCTCCACAGCACGTTGAGGTGCTTGTCGACGTCGGCACGGAAGCCCGGCATGTCGCCGGCGGTGTAGCCGTCACCGAGCAGGACGAGGTTGAAGCGCTTGTCGGCCGGGCCCGTCTGCTGGACGGGTACCACCTCGGCGTTCTCGGTCACCGGGTGGGACGCCGTGGGTACGGACGCCGCCGTGGCCGACGGTGTGGTGCCGATGGCGCAGGCGGCGAGGAGCGCCCCCGCCACGGTCAGCAGCGCGGGTCTGTTGCGAAGTCTCATGGTGGTACACCCTCCGTCTGCCGTCCGTCTGGTGATCACGCGGTGGCGGGGAGCGTACGGGTGCGGTCAATGTCCAGTAAAGGGGCCGGAGTTGCCCGTGGCGGAAACAGTGAGCCTGACGGGCGCCGTGGTCACCGGCTCCGGCAGGCGCAGGCCGGGCCCGCCGGGGGTGAGCGAGCCGAGGACGCTCGCGCGCCGGGCGCCGGTGCACGAAGGGACCGTGCCGGGCAGGCCGTGCGCGGTCAGCCATCCCAGAACGGCGAAGGCGTACGCCTCCTTGGCGTCCGACGGCAGCCCCAGCTCGTCCGACGTGCGCAGCGGTACGCCGGCTCCGGGCCCACCGCCGAGCTCCTCCCGCAGCCACTCCATCAGCACCGGATTGCGCGTCCCGCCGCCCGACGCGATCACCTCCGTCGCACCGAAGGGCCGGACGGCGTCGGCCACGGTCCGCGCCGTGAGCCGGGTCAGCGTGGCGACGACGTCCTCGGCGGGCAACGGGCCGAAACCGTCCAGTGCCGCGCGCAAGTAGGGCAGATGGAACAGCTCCTTGCCCGTGGTCTTCGGCGGGGGCCCGGCGTAGTACGGCTCGTCCAGCAGCCGTCGCAGCAGCGGCGGGCAGACGCTGCCCCGGGCGGCGAGCGCGCCGTCCATGTCCATCGAGTGCGCCGCTCCGTCGCCCGCCAGCTCCCGCACCGCCGCGTCGATCAACGCGTTGGCGGGCCCGGTGTCGAAGGCCAGCGGTTCGCCACGCGCACCGTCCGCGGCCACCGTGACGTTGCCGATCCCGCCGAGGTTCAGCGCGACGGGCACCCCCGGCCGTCCGCGCAGCCACATGACGTCGACGATGCTCACCAGCGGCGCGCCCTGGCCCCCGGCGGCCACATCACGAGGGCGGAAGCCCGAGACGACGGGGCGGGAAGTCGCCTCGGCGATCCAGGCGGCCTCGCCGATCTGGAGCGTGCCGTGCACCCGGCCGCCCTCGGCCCAGTGGTAGACGGTCTGTCCGTGCGAGGCGATCAAGTCGGCGCGCCCGTCGCACAGTTCACGGTCCGCCCGGACAGCGGCGGCGGCGAAGGCCTGCCCGATCCGCGTGTCGAGGCGGCACACGGCGGCCAGCGTCGTCCCGGCCGGCGGCAGCGCCCCGGCCAGCGCCGCCCGCAGATCGTCGTCGTACACCGAGCTGATCACGCCCAGCGGAGTGAGGACCAGAGTGTCGCCGTCAAGCGTGAGGTCCGCGGCAGCGGCGTCGATGGCGTCGTACGACGTGCCGGACATCAGACCGATCACCCGCATGCCGCTCACCGCAGCGCCCGCAGATGGTCGTCGCCGCGCAGGGTCAGCAGCGCGAGCACGCTGACGGCGCAGGTCACCGCCGCGTAATAGGCCGGAATGTCGACATCGCCGGTCCGCTTGACGACCTCGGTGATGATGAGCCCGGCGCACCCCGAGAACACCGCGTTGGACAGCGAGTACGCGAGGCCCAGCCCCGTGTAGCGCACCCTGGTGGGGAACATCTCGGCCAGCATCGCCGGCCCCGGCCCCGCCATCAGCCCGACGGCGGCCCCCGCACCGAAGAGCGCCGCCCCCTTCGCGTACGTCGAAACGCCCGGGTCCTGCACCAGATTCAGCAGCGGCAGGGCGAGCACGGCGACCAGCAGCGCACCGGTGAGCATCACCGTCCGCCGCCCGACCCGGTCGCTGACCATGCCCGCGGGCAGGATGGAAGCCGCGAACCCGAGGTTGGCCAGGACGGTGGCCACGAGCGCCTGCTGGAACGTGGCGTTCAGCGTGCTCTGGAGGTACGAAGGGAGAACGACCAGGAAGGTGTAGCCGGCCGCCGACCAGCCCATCAGGCGCCCCGCACCCAGCGCGATCGCCCGGACCGTGTCGCCGACGGGCGGCGGCCGCACGGGCTCGTTCATCGCCACGACGGCCGACGAGAAGGCGGGCGTCTCGTCCAGGCGCAGCCGCAGCCACAGCGCGACGAGCCCCAGGGGCAGCGTCAGCAGGAAGGGCACCCGCCAGCCCCACCCGTTCAGCTGCGACTCGGTCAGTACGGTCGCGAGGACCGCCGCCGTGCCCGCGCCCGCGAGCAGTCCGAGCGCCACCGTGAACGACTGCCACGCCCCGTACCGTCCCCGCCTGCCGGGCGGCGCGAACTCCGTCATGATGGACACCGCGCCGCCGAACTCCCCGCCCGCCGAGAGCCCTTGCAGGATCCGCAGCAGCGTCAGCAGCCACGGCGCGGCCGCGCCGATGGAGGCGTACGTCGGCAGCACACCGATCAGCGTGGTGGCGCCGGTCATCAGACAGATCACCAGGATGAGCGTCGGACGGCGGCCGATCCGGTCACCGAGCCGCCCGAACACCGCGGCTCCCACGGGCCGGAAGAAGAACGCCAGGGCGAAGGACGCGTACGTCTTGATGAGCCCCTCTACGTCGCTGCCGCCCTCGGGGGTGAAGAAGTGCGCCGCGATGACCGTGGCGAAGTAGCCGTAGACGCCGAACTCGTACCACTCGATGAAGTTGCCGACGGACCCGGCCACCAGCGCCCGCCGTGAGCGGGCCGGCCGGGCTGTCGCGGGCACCGGACCATGCACGGGAGTGGTCATGGGGAAAGCGTGCTGACCGGGCGGGCGCTCCACAAGTCCCGTGCGCCACCTGCCGTACGCCGCACCCCCCGCAGCGGCAGCCGGCCCCGCCCCCACGGAGACGGGACAGGGCCGGCTGCGCCGCTCGGCGCGGCGTGCGCGTCAGGCGCCCGAGCGTCGGCGCCTCAGATGCCCGGGGGAACCCGCGAGGGCCGCCCCGACCCGCGTGTCATCGTGTACCCGGCGATCGCAGCGGCCGCGCCGACGAGGCCCCCGCCCACGGTCCAGAGCCAGCGCGACGACCACCAGCCGGACGCGTACGACTCCGCGGCGGCCTCGGCGACGCCCGTGTCCGACGCACCGGGCACCAGCGGGACCGACAGCTTCCCGTCCACCGCCCGCGCACCGCCCGCGTCCTTCGTCGTCGCGACGACTTCCGCACCCACGGGCAGGCCGAGGTCTTCCTGGGGCAGTTCGGCGACCGTCAGCCGTACGTAGTAGCTCCCCGGCAGCGGATCGTTGGCCCACGGCTCCGCCCACGCCCTGACCGTACGCAGGGTGCAGGACACAGTGACCGAGGCGGTCTCCTTCGGCGCCGCCTCGGCCTGGGTGCCGTGGACGCACGCCTGGCGCCTGCGCAGTCCGTCGTACACGTCGAGCCGCCAGGTGGCCGCGCCGTGCCGGGCGGCGGCCTCCGGGAGCTTCACCGTGGCCTTCACGGTGGCGGTACGCCCCGCGTCGGCGTCGAAGACCCAGTACAGGTAGTCACCTGTGGACGCCTCGGCCGTGGCCGGCTGGTCCTGCCGGATCTTCGTCGCCGTCCGGAAGGTGGTGCCCGCCTCGGTCGGCGCGGTCTCCTCCTCCCCGTCCCGGCCGACGCCCGGCGAGGGCGTCGAGTCCGCGAGGACGGGGGTGGCGGCCGTACCGAAGAGCGCTGCGCCCGCCAGCACGACACCGGTCAGCACGCGTGTCGTCGTACGCATCAGTTGGTCCTCCATACGGCGAAGCGCCAGCGCGAGATCCAGCCCCACAGGAGACCGGCGAGCAGGCCGGTCAGAGCGAGTACGCCGAGCAGCCACCAGCCGTGCCCGAGACCGAAGGAGGCGACGTCCGACGCCTCGTCGGGGCCGTCCACCAGGTCGACGGTCAGCTCGACTGGCAGGCCCGGCGTCGTCTTCACGGACGCGGGGGCCGAGAAGGAGTTGCTGACCTGGAGACACACGGTCTCCGCCGCCGGCTTCACCTCGTCGGCGATGTCGTCGTCGAGCGGTGCCTTCGGGTAGCGCAGACCGGTCGAGATCACGTCCGTACGGCCGTCCCCCGCCTCCGAGCCGCGCACGATCTCCCGCCCGCGCGTGGTCACCGCCCGCACCAGTACGCCGTAGTCGCGGTCGACGGCACGGTCCGCGCCGATGCTGACCGAGGCTCGCAGTTCCTGGCCGGGCAGTACGTCGACCCGGTACCAGCGGTGCTCGGAGAACTTCTCGCGGTCGGTGTAGAGACCGGCCTTCAGCCGCGGCGCGTCCACGCACCGGTCCGTGCCCCGCGTCGCCACCGGGTTGACGACGGGGTCGGCGGCGCGGTCCACCAACTGCTTGACGCGGCCCGACAGTTCGTCGGTGTGCTGGACGGCCGTGTACGTGCCGCCGGTGGCCTCGGCGATGCAGGTCAGCTGCTGACGGATCTTCGCGTTCGGGACCAGGCCGAGGGTGTCGACGACCAGGTGGGTGCCCTTCGCGGCGATCTCGCGGGCGACCTCGCACGGGTCGAGGGGACCGCAGGTGTCCTCGCCGTCGGTGATGAGCACGATCCTGCGGGAGCCGTTGCCGCCCTCGAGGTCGTCAGCCGCGCCGAGGAGAGCGGGGCCGATGGGCGTCCAGCCGGTGGGGGCGAGCGTGGCGACGGCCGTCTTGGCCTCGGTCCTGTCCAGCGGGCCGACCGGGTACAGCTGCCGGGTGTCCTTGCAGCCGGTCTTGCGGTTGTCGCCGGGGTAGTCGGCGCCGAGGGTGCGTATGCCCAGCCGCACCTCGTCCGGCACGGCGTCCAGGACGTCGTTGAACGCCTGCTTGGCGGCGGCCATCCGGGACTGGCCGTCGATGTCCTTGGCCCGCATGGAACCGCTGACGTCCAGGACCAGTTCAACCTTGGGGGACTCGCGCGAGTCCGGTTCGTCGGCGGCAGCGGCGGCTGCGGCGGGGCCGGCCGGGAGGAGGCCGGCGGCCAGGGCGACGAGCAGGCCGAACGCCCCTGCCGTCAGCCGTTTTCTTGTGATCATCGCCGGATCCTATTGAAGATCCCCTCCGGCCCCCAAAAGCCGGTCTCGCGGGCCGGTCCGTCAGAGCGCGTGCCCGGTGGTCGCGTCCACGTGCGCCGGTACGGGGTCGTGGCTGTCGCCCACGGTGGACGTGCCCGTCGGCTCGAACAGCAGGAGCGACGCGCCGCCCGCCGACGACGGCTTGTGCCAGGTGCCGCGCGGCACGACGTACACCGACCCGGTGGGCAGGACCACGGACCGCTCCGCGCCCTCCTCGCGGAGCGCGATCGTCAGCTCGCCGTCCAGTACCTGGAAGAACTCGTCCGTGTCCTCGTGGACGTGCCAGACGTGCTCGCCCGCCACCTTGGCCACGCGTACGTCGTAGTCGTTGACGCGGGTCACGATGCGCGGGCTCCACAGTGCGTCGAAGGAGCCGAGGGCGTCGGCGAGTGCGGTCGGTTCCTGCTGCTCGTTCTGTGCGTTCGTGGTCATGGCTTCATCGTCGGCCCTGGCGCCGCAGGGCCGTGAGTGCTAGGAATCGCACATGCCGCAAGGATCCTCGCAGGGCGCCGCGCACTCGCGCCTCCACCGCGTCGTCGTCATCGTCGACGAGAACTCGAACCCCTTCGAACTCGGCTGCGCCACGGAGGTGTTCGGTCTGCGCCGCCCCGAGCTCGGACGTGACCTGTACGACTTCACGCTCTGCTCCCCAGAGCCCCGAACCCTCATGAGGGACGGGTTCTTCACGCTCGCCGGAGTCGCGGACCTGGAGGCCGCCGACACCGCGGACACCCTGATCGTGCCCAACCGCCCCGACACCGACGTGCCGCGCCGCCCGGCCGTACTGGACGCGCTCCGGCGGGCTCACGCCAGGGGCGCCCGCCTGGTGGGCTTTTGCAGCGGCGCCTTCACGATGGCCGAGGCGGGGGTGCTCGACGGGCGCCGCGCCACCGCGCACTGGCAGTGGGCGGACACCTTCCGGGCGCGGTTTCCCGCCGTCCGGCTCGAACCGGACGTGCTGTTCGTCGACGACGGCGACATCCTGACCGCCGCCGGCAGCGCCGCCGCACTCGACCTCGGGCTGCATCTGGTACGCCGCGACCACGGGGTGGAGGCCGCCGTCTCCGTGAGCCGCCGCCTGGTCTTCGCGGTCCACCGCGACGGCGGCCAGCGCCAGTTCGTCGAACACCCCATCCCCTCTGCCACCGCCTCCGCCGACATCTCCCTCGGCCCGCTCCTGGACTGGGCGAGGGAGCGCCTCGGCACGCCGCTGAGCGTGGGCGTTCTCGCCGCGCACGCGGCCGTCAGCCCGGCGACGCTCCACCGCAGGTTCCGCGACCAGCTCGGCACCACACCCCTGGCCTGGCTCACCGCCGAACGCGTCGCCCTGGCCTGCCGCTTGATGGAACGCGGCGATCCCGCCGTCGAGTCCGTCGCCCGCGCCAGTGGACTCGGTACGGCCGCCAATCTCCGCGCCCAGCTCCGCCGCCGCACCGGACTCACCCCCAGCGCCTACCGCGAGCGCTTCGCGCCGGGTGCCTGAACCGGCCGGAACGCCCGGCCCCGCGACACGTTGCGGGCACATTTCAGGATGCGGACGTTTCCCCCTTCGACCTGGACACACGCCCTCGCCCACTGCCACGCTCCCGCCATGCGCCCTGCCAGCCGGACCCGCCGCCGTACGACCACCCTCGCGCAGTTCGTGACACTCGTCGCGCTCACCGCCACGGCCGTCGCAGCCGTCACCGGCTGCGCCCCGCAGCCCGAGTCCCCGGCCGCCGCGCCCGGTGCCAAGGCGGGCTGCGCGCCCGGCAGGCTCGCCACCGAAGTACCCGGCAAGCTCACCATCGGCACCGACAAGCCGGCGTACGCGCCCTGGTTCGACGACGACCCGGCCAACGGCAAGGGCTTCGAGTCGGCGGTCGCCCACGCCGTGGCGAAGAAGCTGGGCTACGGCAGGGACCAAGTGGTGTGGCAGACCGTGCCGTTCAACACCGCCTTCGCCCCGGGCGAGAAGACGTTCGACTTCGACATCAACCAGATCTCCATCAGCGACAGTCGCAAGAAGGCCGTCTCCTTCTCCTCCGGCTATTACGACGTCCGCCAGGCCGTCGTCGCGCTCAAGTCCTCCAAGGCCGCGAGGACCACCACCCTGGACGGCCTCAAGGACGTCGAGCTCGGCGCCCAGGTCGGCTCCACCAGTCTCGAGGTCGTCAACGACGTCATCAAGCCCGAGCAGCGGCCGGCCGTATTCCAGAAGAACGACTTCGCCAAGACCGCCCTCAAGAACGGCCAGGTCGAAGCGATCGTCCTCGACCTCCCCACCGCCTTCTACATCACCTCGGCCGAGGTCCCCGAAGCGGAGATCGTCGGCCAGCTGGAGCACACCGGGGACGCGGCCGAGCAGTTCGGTCTCGTACTCGACAAGAACAGCGCGCTCACGTCCTGTGTGACCGGCGCCGTGGACGCCCTGCGCGCCGACGGCACGCTCGCGGCGCTGGAGAAGCAGTGGCTGTCCGAAGCCGCCGACGCCCCGGTGCTCAAGTGACGCTGGAAAAGGCCGCGACGGCAGCGGAGGAGGACGACGCGTACGTCCCCTCCGCCCGGCGCGTCGAGCGCGAGCGCCACAAGCGCGCCCGCACCCGCCGCGCGACCGCCGTCGCGTCGCTCAGCACCCTCGTCACGGCCACGGTCCTCATTCTCGTCGTCACCAACTCGCCGGGCTGGCCACGCACCCGCGAGACCTTCTTCAGCGCCGAATACGCCCGCAAAGCGCTGCCCGAGGTCATCGACGGCCTCTGGCTCAACCTGCGGCTACTCGTCGTCTGCGGAGCCGCCGTCCTCGTCATCGGCATGCTCCTGGCTGTCGCCCGCACCCTGCGCGGACCGGTGTTCTTCCCGCTGCGCGCCCTGGCGGCGGCGTACACCGACTTCTTCCGCGGACTGCCGCTGATCATCTGCCTCCTGCTGGTGGTCTTCGGCGTACCGGCCCTGCGCCTGGCCGGTGTCACCACCGACCCGGTGCTGCTCGGCGGCGCCGCGCTCACGCTGACCTATTCGGCGTACGTCGCCGAGGTCTTCCGGGCCGGCATCGAGTCCGTCCACCCCTCGCAGCGGGCGGCGGCCCGCTCGCTCGGCCTCTCCAGCGGGCAGGCGCTGCGCTTCGTGGTGCTGCCCCAGGCCGTACGGCGCGTCGTGCCGCCGCTCCTCAACGACCTGGTGTCGCTCCAGAAGGACACCGGGCTCGTCTCGATCGCGGGCGCCGTCGACGCCGTGTACGCGGCGCAGATCATCGCCAGCAAGGACTTCAACTACACGCCGTACGTCGTCGCGGGCCTCGTCTTCGTCGCGCTGACCATCCCGATGACGCGCTTCACCGACTGGGTGACCGCCCGCATGGACCGCCGGCGTGCCCAGGGAGGCACCACATGACCACCACCGCCCCGGTCCTGCGGCTGGAGAACGTACGCAAGTCCTTCGGCGACACGGTCGTCCTGCGCGACGTGAACCTCGACGTCGCCCCGCACACCGTCACCGCCCTCATCGGGGCGTCCGGATCGGGCAAGTCCACGCTCCTGCGCTGCTCGAACCTCCTGGAGGAGATCGACGACGGCGCGATCTTCCTCGACGGCGACGACATCACGGACCCGAGGTCCGACGCGGACGCAGTACGCCGCCGGATCGGCGTCGTGTTCCAGGCGTACAACCTCTTCCCGCACATGACGGTGCTGCAGAACATCACCCTCGCCCCCCACCGCGTGCACGGCACACCCCGGGCGCAGGCGGCCCAGCAGGCCCGTGACCTCCTGGAACGCCTCGGCCTCGCCGACAATGCCACCGCCTACCCGGACCGCCTCAGCGGCGGCCAGCAGCAACGCGTCGCCATCGCCCGCGCCCTCGCCGTACGCCCGCGCCTTCTCCTGCTCGACGAGATCACGGCGGCGCTGGACCCGGAGCTGGTGGGCGAGGTGCTCAATGTCGTACGCGACCTCAAGGGCGACGGCATGACGATGGTCCTGGCCACCCACGAGATGGGCTTCGCGCGCGAGGTCGCCGACCAAGTGTGCTTCCTGGACGGGGGAGTGGTGCTGGAGCGCGGCACGCCGGAGCGGATCTTCGGCGACCCGCAGGAGGAGCGCACCCGGCGCTTCCTGCGGCGGATTGTCGAAGCCGGACGCCTCTGACCCCTTCTGGTGATAGACCAGAAGGGTGCGGGGGCGACGACTTCTCAGTTACAGCGACGCGGTGGCGCTTCTCGGCGGCGACAGCGCGGCACTGGCGGCGGCCGACCAGGCGCTCGGCGGGGCGCTGTCGATGGCGACGGGCGGCGCGAGCGACGCGGTGCTCAACCTGTTCGCGGCGCGGGGCGGGGTGCTGAGCCTCGGGCGCGACCTGACGACCGGGCTGCGCGAACGGCTCGGCTCCTCGGAGCGGGCCGAGCGCACGGAACGCATCGCGGCGGCGCACGCGGTGCTCGTCGTCACGGCGTACTTCGAGGCCCTGGGCGAGGCGGAACTTCCCTTCGACCTGGCTGAGGCGCGGCTCACGCGCCGCGAGCAGATCGGCCTGGCCGGAGGGTCGGAGGCGGCACACAGCTTTGTCCAGCGCCTGGTCGCGACGGGGGCTCCACAGCCCGCCCCGCATCTCGCGTACGAGCAGACCCTTGTCGATCTCCGCTTCTGGTACATGGACCTCTCGGTCCGCCTGAAGACCCTTCTCCACGGGCTGGCCCTGTGGGACCGGCTGGACGAGCGGGACCGCGGCGCGACCGAGGGAGCGCTGGGGGTCGCACTGTGTGAGGCCGCTCTCGGGCGGTACGAGGAGCTGTACGCCCAACTGGCCCTCGAGGTACCCGAGTTCGGCTTCTGGTCCGGCCAGGTCGAGCATCAGGCCACCCGCGCCGGCATCCGTCAGGCACTCACCGGCATCGAGACCGTCCTGACCGGTCTGACCGCCGTACGCCCCTTCACCCACGTCGCCGCCGCCCTCGCCACCGGCTACCGGGCGGCCCTGCCCCGCCCGATCCTGGCCGAGGGGGAAGCGCCGACGGGCGTGTGCCTGCCCACGCTCGGCGAGGGGTACGTCGACCCCGACTTCCGCGTCCGGGCGGTGGTGGAGGGCCGTTACGGACCCGCCGAAGAAGAGTGGTGGGAGAGCACACCGGTACGGTCCGACCTCACCGAGTACCTCGCCGGCGCCCTCACCTCGATCGCCGCCACGACCGCGCCCCTGGTCGTCCTCGGCCAGCCGGGAGCGGGGAAGTCCGTACTGACCAAGATCCTCGCGGCCCGGCTGCCCGAGGCGGGCTTCCTGCCCGTCCGGGTCATCCTGCGCGAAGTGCCCGCCGACGCCGACGTGCAGGACCAGATCGAGCACGCCGTACGCGCCACGACCGGCGAGCGGGTCTCCTGGCCGGAGCTGATCCGGGCCGCCGAAGGGGCCGTACCGGTCCTCCTCTTCGACGGTTTCGACGAGCTGCTCCAGGCGACCGGCGTCAGTCAGTCCGACTACCTGGTACGAGTGGCCCGTTTCCAGCAGCGCGAGGCGGACCAGGGCAGGCCCGTCCTCGCGCTCGTCACCAGCCGCACCGCCGTCGCGGACCGCGCGCGCTACCCGGAGGGCGCGGTGGCGCTGCGCCTCGAACCCTTCAGGGAGCAGCAGATCGAGCGCTGGCTGGGCCTGTGGAACCGCCTCAACGAGCCGTACCTCGCCGCGAACGGACTGCGCCCCCTGCCCACCGCCGTCGCCGCGCGCCACCAGGCCCTCGCCTCCCAGCCGCTGCTCCTGCTCATGCTCGCCCTGTACGACGCCACGGCGAACGCGCTGCAATACGGAGCCGAGAACGACGAACCGCTGGGCGAGGCCGAACTGTACGAGGAGCTGCTGGCCTCCTTCGCCGTCCGGGAGGTGGGCAAGTCCGCCACCGCGTTGACGAGACAGCAACTGGCCAACCGGGTCGAGCAGGAACTCCAGCGCCTCTCCCTGATCTCCTTCGGCATGCTCAACCGGCACCGGCAGTGGATCACCACCGCCGAGCTGGAACAGGACCTGGCCGCGCTGCTGGGCCGCCCGGAGTCACCCCGGGCGGCCGGATTCCGCGCGCCGCTCGACCAGGCGGAGATCGCGCTGGGCCGGTTCTTCTTCGTACAGCGGGCGCAGGCACTGAGGGACGACCAGCGGCTGGCGACGTACGAATTCCTGCACGCCACCTTCGGTGAGTACCTGGCCGCCCGTCTCGCCGTACAGCTGCTTGTCGGCCTGCTCGACCAGCGTCCTGCGCTCTCCCTCGGCCGGGCGGGCGTGGACGACGACCTGCTGTACGTCCTGCTGTCCTACGCGCCGCTGTCGTCCCGCCAGATGCTCCGCTTCGTCGGCGCCCGGATCAGTCACGTCGCCCCGGACGACCGTGAGCGGCTCGGCGAGCTTCTCGTCACCGTGATGGCCGACCACCGCAACCGCACCGAGCACCGGTTCGCCGAATACCGGCCGACCGTCCGCGCGACCTCCTCGCGGCACGGCCTCTACGGCGCGAACCTGATGATGCTGACGGTGCTGGTCAGGGACGGGGTCAAGGCGAGCGAAGTGTTCCCCGACAGCTCCAATCCGGCGGGCACCTGGCACCGGCACGTGCTGCTGTGGCGATCGGCCTTCAGCGAACCCGAGTGGACGGACTTCGCGATCGCGCTCGACCTCCATCACGTCTGGAACGACGACCGGCGGGACCTGGACATCTGGCCGGCGGAGGACGCTCTCGTCCCCGAACCGGTCGACGCGTACTGGCTCTACGGCCGACCGCCGGGGCACGGGGACCGCACCAGCTGGGTCTGCTGGTCCCGCCCGTACCCCGATCAGATCCGGCACAAGATGGCGGTGTCGGGCGGGACCAACGACGGGGTCGTCCTGCACGCGGTCGACCCCCTCTTCCGCCGGCTGGGGTCGGCCGTCACCACCTTCGTCGGTACGCCGGACGGGACCGCCACCTCGGTCGCCCACAGCCTGACGGAGCTGTGGCTGGCGAGCCGCCTCGGCGGCTCGGACGGCGATCTGGCTGCTTTGTACGAGCGCTGCGCCACGTTCCTGCGGCCCCACTCCGGGCTCGACCACGACACCAGGAGCCGCGCGATGCGGCTTGTGCTGGGCCAACTGGCGAACGACATCGACCGGCTGCCCGCGTCCCTGGCGGTGACTGTGCTGAGCACGCTGAGGCCGGGCGTCTTCGACTCTCCCGCGTTGGAGTTGCTGGCGCGAACCGCGATGGCGGCGGTGGAGTCGGGCGGCGCCGCCGGGCAGGACCGCGAGGCGCTCCAGGACTACTGGGAGGATGCCGTCGACGCCCTCCTGGAACTGGGCGACTTCGGCCGGGTGCTGCATCTCTGGGCCATGACCAGTGAATCGCAGTGGGCGAGAGGGTGGTTCGGCGACGCCGCGCGTGAGGTGCTGGCCCGGATGACCGGCGACCAGGTGCGCGACGTCCGGCCGGAGACCCTTGCCCGGGTGCGCGACCTGGTCGCCGCGTACCCGGCCCCGGCCGGTTCGCCCTGACGCTCACCCCAGATCGAGCGCGTTCCGCAGCCCGAGCCGGTAGCGCGTCCGGTCGTGCCGTTTCAGGAACTCGATCGCCGGCGGCCGGAACAGCGGAGTGATCTCGCAGCGCCGGGCCGTAGAACCCGCCTGCTCCAGAAGGGCGTTGACCGCCGCGCGGGCCGACGCGTTCGCGCCCTCCATCGTCGCCAGGTCGATGTCCACGGACACGTAGTCGCCCGCCAGGAAGAAGTTGGGGATCCTGGTCGCCGCCGACGGGCGGTTGTGCAGCGTACCGACGGGGTGGATCAGCAGCTCGTCCTCGTTCGTCGGGTTAGGGGTGCCGATACCGTCGACGCCCGGGTCGAGGAACCACGAGTGCAGGGCGCTGTCGCGCAGCACCGTCCTGCCGGTGTCGTTGAGCGCGGCCTTGAGCTGCGCCCACACCTCGCGCGCCACCTCCTCGCGGGTGCACTGCTTGGCCGTCCTACCGTAGAGGATCCCGGGCTTGTCCCATTCGGAGATGTCGACGGACAGGCAGTCCGCCGCCGTGCCGTCGCCGTAGTCGGCGGGGAAGTCCCGGCCCGGCCAGTGCTGCGCCTGGGCGATGGCGGTCAGTGACCAGGGCGAGTCGATGCAGTTCACGTGGCCGTGCAGGATCGGCGTACGCGCCGTCAGATAGAACTGGATGCCCGTCATCCAGTCCGTCCTGAGCCGGTCGCACCGGGCCAGCTGCGGGTCGGCGGCGCGCATCGCGGCGTTCCAGGTGGGCCGGGCGTGCTCCACCGGGAGGGCGCAGACGTAGTGGCCGGCGGTCACGGTGCGGCGTGCGCCGTCCGGGTCCTCGATCACGGCCGCCGAGATCTTCCCGTCGGCGTACTTCATCTCCCGTACGGTCCATCCGATCCGGAAGTCGACGCCCAGGCCCCGCAGGTGGTCCACCCACGGGTCGATCCACGCCTCGTTGGTCGGGGCGTTGAGGATGCGGTCCGGCGGGCCGTCGGCGCCCCGGCCGAGCGCGTTCAGCACGAAGGCCTCGCCGAGCGTGCCGACCGTGCGGGTGCTGGCCTCCTCGGCCTTCGTCGCGACGATGTTGCGGGTGACGCCGATGGCGAGGATGCGCTGGTAGTCCTTGGACATGCGCTCTGCGCGCACGAAGTCCCACCAGGGCGTGCGTTCCCAGGTGTTGTCGCGCCGCTCGTCGCAGCTGGTCAGAAAGACGAGGGCGCGGTTCACGAAGTACGCGCTCTCGTGCGCGGGGAGGTTGGCGGCCGTTTCGAGAAGGCCGGTCAGCGCGCGGCGGATGTCGTCGAGGGTGAGTTCCGCCGGCTGGTGGCCGGGCCAGGGGATCGGCATCCGGAGGTCCTCGCGGCCCGTGCGCGCGAACATCATTTCGCGCGGCGCGACGAGATTGTCGTGCACGCCGTTGGCGTTGCCGGGGAAGGGGATGCGGCGCATCGTGTCCGGCAGGTTGTGGTAGATGCCGGGGATGAAGCGGAAGCCGTGCTCGGCGGGCAGCGGCCTGCGCCCGCCCTTCGCGCTCTGCGGTACGTCCATGCTGCGGGCCTTGCCGCCGAGCGCACGTCTCTCGTACACCGTGACGGCGAAGCCGCGCTCGGCGAGTTCGTGCGCCGCCGTGAGACCCGCGACGCCGCCGCCCAGTACGGCGACAGACTCCTGAGCGGTACGCCGGCCGGTGAGTGCCGGTGCCGGTGCCGGCGTGGACGCCGTGGGGGCGGCCGTCGCGGGCGCCGCTCCCAGAGCCAGCGCCCCGCCCGCCGCCGCGGCCCCTGCCACGAAGGTGCGTCTGGAACTTCCCATGCCCCGTCCCCCTGTCGCCTTACCGGCGGTAACTGTCGCGTCAGGCCCAGGAGAATACGGGCGGCCCCCAGGGCCCGGAAGGCACATGCGGGCCCAGTCGTACATTGGCGCGAAAGGGCCCCATCCGTCGCAGGCACAATGGGGACATGTCCCGACGCAGTTCACGCGGCACGAGCCGCCACCCTCAGGGCCGGCCCGCCCCCGCGCCCCTCTCCGCCGCCTCGCCCTGCCCGTGCGGGCTCCCCGTCGCCTACGGCGCGTGCTGCGGCCGCTTCCATTCCGGCGCGGCGGCCGCGCCGACCGCCGAAATCCTCATGCGCTCGCGCTACAGCGCGTTCGTCGCACAGGACGCCGCGTACCTGCTGCGCTCCTGGCACCCCGACACGAGGCCCAAGACCCTCGTCTTCGACCCGGACATGCGCTGGCAGGGCCTGGACATCCTGGCCACCACCGACGGCAGCGCCTTCCACACCGCGGGGACGGTCACCTTCCGCGCCCACTGCACGCACCACGGTGAGCCCGGCGAACTGCACGAGCAGAGCCGTTTCGCGCGCCACGAGGGCGCCTGGGTCTACCTCGACGCGGTTTTCACCCACTAGCCGCTCCGCGCGCCGCGGCCGTCCATTTCCTCCTGGACTGGTCGGGTTTCGGGTGGCATGGGAGGGGTACTGCGGACGGGATCGCGGCGGTACGGATCTCGCCGGATCTCGCGGGATTCCGCCGCCCGGATACCTCGCACGAGTACCCCGCACGAGCACCACCCCAGGTACCCCCGGGAGGCACACCATGGACGGCATCACCGCCCTGGAACTCGACGCGCTCTGGGACGATTTCCACCGCGTGGTGAACATGACGTCGCAGGAGCTCAGCGCCTGGCTGCGGACCAGTGACGCCGGCGAGCACAGTGAGCCACTGCCGGAGCGGGCGGGGACCGAGACGGGGCAGCGGGTACTGGCGGCCCTGCGCAAGCGGCGCACGGATCTGACCGAGGAGGACGTCGCGGTCATGCGGCACGTCGTGGAGGTGGTCAGCGCACAGCGGCGCACCGATCTCGAGCCGATAGCGGGGGACGGTGTCTGGCGCCGTCAGCTGATGGTGCTGGGGCACGACCCGCTCAAGCGGTCATGACCGCCGGGACCCGTACCCGCGCCCGGCCCCGGGGCGGCGGCGGCCGGGGTGGCCGGGACGCACGCACGGTCCGGGCCCTCCTCGACGCGCACGGGCGTACGTACGCCGCCGAGGCCGGCATCCGGCTGCGCGACACCCCGCAGCCGCTCTACCGCCTCCTCGTCCTGGCCTGTCTGCTCAGCGCCCGCATCCAGGCCCCGATCGCGGTGGCCGCCGCCCGCGCGCTGCACGACGCGGGCATGCGCGACGCGGGCCGCATGGCGGGCGCCACCTGGCAGCAGCGGGTCGACGCGCTCGGGGAGGGCGGATACCGCCGCTACGACGAGCGGACCGCGACGCAGCTCGGTGACGCGGCGCGGCTGGTCCTCGACCGGTACGGCGGCGACCTGCGCCGCATGCGCGACGCCGCCGACGGCGACACCGGGGCGATGCGGCGCCTGCTGCGCGAGGTGCCGGGACTCGGGCCCGCCGGGACGGACATCTTCCTGCGCGAGGCACAGGCCGTGTGGCCCGGGCTCGCGCCGTACCTGGACGGGAAGGCCCTCCAGGGCGCGCAGCGGCTCGGGCTCCCCACGGACCCCGCCTCCCTGGCCCGGCTCGTCGGCGCGGACGAAGCGGCTCCGCTGGCGGCGGCGCTCGTACGGGCCGCACTCGACCGGCACATCGCGGACGAGCTCCGGCGCGACGACTGATCCGCCCTGCCGCGGAGGGCCCCGTCGGGGGCGGACCGCCGCCCCCGGTATCGGCCTCGTCGTGCGCGCCGAAGGGAAAAACGACCTCACCGTTGATCCGACCCGCACCACGCATGACCCTTGCCGGGCTCACCGCCATGGCGGCCGGTTTCTTCCTCCCGGCCGTGATGCCGACGGCGCTCGGCGTCGTCGGCCACCTCGCCCCGCTCGTGGTGGACACCGTCGGCTGCGCGGTGTTCCGGACGGCCGACAGCACGGCCGTCATCGCGGATGTCCGCCCGGACCGGCGGGGCGTCACGTCATGCGTGCCGTACGTCGGTTGAGTGTCCGGCCGGGGTCCCGAGTGGGGGGCGGGCCCAGCACGGCCGCGGCCGGCAAGGCACCCTGGGGTGCGTGACCTCACTTCCCCACCAGGTGCAACACGGCCCCCGCGAACACCACATGATCGTCAGCGGCGACGACGCGCTCGCCCACCGGCTGGCCGCCGAACTGCGCGAGGTGTACGGGGAGCGGGTGACCCTCGTCGTGCCGCCCGCACGCGAATCGGGCCACGCGCCCGCACCCCTGGCGGGCCGTGGACCGGGCCGGGCGTCCGCCCTCTTCGGACGGGTGTCCGCCGTCATGAACCGAGCCGGTGCCGCCACGCCGGTGGGAGCCCCGGACCCGCCCGGCCAGGACGACCGGCCCGCAGACGCCGTGCGCGTCGTCGAGGCCTGGGAGCTCGACGACCTCGTACTGGCCGAGGCGGGTGTGGAGCGGGCCGCCGCGCTCGCCCTCGTCCACGACGACGACGAGACCAACATCCGCGCCGCGCTGACCGCCCGTCGGCTCAATCCCCGTCTGCGGCTGGTCATCCGCCTCTACAACCGCAAGCTCGGCCAGCATCTCGAAGAACTCCTCGACCAGGCTTCGGCCGTCGCCATGCCCGGCCTCGACGACGCCGCCCTGGACGCCGCCACCACCGTGCTCTCGGACGCCGACACCGCCGCACCCGCCCTGGCCGCCACCGCCGTCGCCGGCACCAGCAAGGTCGTCCAGGCCGACGGACTGCTCCTGCGCGCCGTCGAACGCAACCCGCCCGCCCGGGGCGAGGTCGCGGACCCCGGAATCTGCACCCTCGCGCTGCTCTCGTCCACCACCAACAACCCGGCCGGCGCCGAGGGTTCCGACCGCAGCGGCGAGGAGGCGCCGCGCCTGCTGCCCGACGACCGCAGCGTCGCCGAAGCCACGGGCCGGGGCACCATCGTGCTCGAAGCGATCTCCTCCACGGGTACGGCGCCGCCGACGGGCCCGCTCGCAGGCCGGGGCCTGCCGCTCTCCGAACTCTTCTCCCGTCGCCTGCGGTGGGCGATCTCCGGCATCGCGGCCGCCGTACTCGGCCTTGCCGTCGCGTCCTGGCTCACCACCGGTGACCACCCGCTGCACGCCGCCTACGTGACGCTGCTCGACCTCTTCGCGATCAACGATCCCGCGGTCGGCGCGACGCTCGACCGTCAGATTCTCCAACTCCTCGCCGGGCTTGCCGGGATGCTGCTGCTCCCCGTGCTCGTCGCCGCCGTCCTCCAGGCCCTCGGTACCCTCCGCAGCGCCTCGGGGCTGCGCCGCCCGCCGCGCGGGCTGTCCGGCCATGTCGTCCTCCTGGGCCTGGGCAAAGTCGGCACCCGTGTGCTGGCCCGGCTGCGCGAACTCGGTATCCCGGTGGTGTGCGTGGAGGAGGACCCGGAGGCGCGCGGCATCGCACTCGCGCGCCGCCTGCGCGTACCGACCGTGATCGGCGACGTGACGCAGGAGGGCGTGCTCGAAGCCGCCAAGATCCACCGCGCGCACGCCATGCTCGCTCTCACCAGCGCCGACACGACCAACCTCGAAGCCGCGCTGTACGGCCGTTCCGTCAAGTCCGACCTCCGCGTGGTGCTGCGTCTCTACGACGACGACTTCGCCACCGCCGTCTACCGCACCCTGCGCGCCGCCCACCCCCGCGCCCTGACCCGCAGCCGCAGCGTCTCCCACCTCGCCGCGCCCGCCTTCGCCGGCGCAATGATGGGCCGCCAGATCCTGGGAGCCATACCGGTCGAGCGTACGGTGCTGCTCTTCGCCGCCGTGGAGGTGGCGGGCCTGCCGCAGCTCGAAGGCCGCACCGTCGCCGAGGCGTTCAGCTCCGGCGCGTGGCGCCTCCTCGCCCTGGACACCGCGACCCCCGGCGATCGCCGCAGCGACCTGAGCGCGGCCCGCGCCGCCGACGAGGACGGCGACGCCGGGGGCAGAGCCAAGGGCCCTGGACAGCCGCCGCGCCTGGTGTGGGACCTGCACCCCGGCTACGTGCTGCGCTCCGACGACCGCGTCGTCCTCGCGGCCACCCGGCGCGGCCTCGCCGAACTCCTCGGCCGCGTACCCGCACCGCGCTGAACGGTGCCCGGGGCGTCCGGGGCGGGTTCTGCCCGGAGCTGCCGACCCCTGTACGGCAGCTCCGGGTCCGGCCATCGTTCCAGCAAGCCAACTCCCCGCGTATTGCCGGTTTCCGGCAATCTTTATGCTCTCTTCATGCCGCAGGCCCACGACGAAGAGCTGCCAAGGAGCTGTCAGGGAGCCGTCAACGGCGCGTCAAGAATCATCGGGAAGCGTCAAGAATCCGGGGAAGCGCGTGACAGAGGCCGAAATACCCGAGGAGTACCTGGCCGGGTACGCCCGGATCCTGGCGGACGTCTCCGCCACCGGCCGCCGTCTCACCCGGGCCGAACTGGACTCGCGCCGTGCCCTCGGCGAACAGGCCGCCGAAGCGGGCCACGGCCTGCGCGCCCTCGTCGGCCGGCACCTGGCCGCCACCCGCGCCGCCTGGCCCGGCGCGTCCACGTCGCCGGAGCGGGTGCTGGCAGCGGTGGAGCAGGCGGTCGACGCGTTCGCGGAGGGGTACGAACGGGCCCAGCGGATGGCCGTACGCCAGGAGGAGGCCGCCCGCCGCGAGTTCATCGACGACCTCCTCCACGGGCGCAGCGACCTCGGCCGGCTCGCCGCCCGCGCCGAACGCTTCGGCCTGCGCCTCTCCCAGGCCCACGCCGTTGCCGTGGCCGTAGGGACCGAGGCGTACGAGGACACCGACCGCGTCACCCGCCGGGTGGACCGCGAACTCATCGGCCGCTTCGGCGACCGCCGCATCCTGCTCGCCACCAAGGACGGCCGGCTCATCTGTATCGTGCCCGGCGACCAGACCGACGTACTCACCCACTTCGCCAAGCAGGCCCACGCCGCCACGGACGGCGGCCGGGTGGCGATCGGCCGGGCGCATCCCGGCGCGGGCGGTGTGGTCCACTCGTACGAAGAGGCCCTCAGCGCACTGGAACTGGCCGATCGCATGGACCTCGACAGCCCCGTGCTGCGCGCCGCCGACCTGCTGGTCTTCCCCGTCCTGACCCGCGACCGGCAGGCGATGGCGGACCTGGTGCTGAGCGCCCTGGGGCCGCTGCGGCGGGCCCGGGGCGGCGCCGAGCCGCTGCTGGAGACGCTGAGCGCGTACTTCGACGCGGGCTGTGTGGCGGCGGAGGCGGCCCGGCGGCTCAGCCTGAGCGTACGGGCGCTGACCTATCGGCTGGAGCGCATCCGCCGGCTCACCGGGGCCGACCCGGCCGACCCGATGCACCGCTACACCCTCCAGACGGCGGTGATCGGCGCACGTCTGCTGGAATGGCCCGCCAAGGAGATCTGACGCGGGAGACGGACACCGGGGTGGATACCCTGGGCGCCGTTGTGATTCAAGGGCACCATGAGGAGAACCAGCGTGGCCGAGTCCGTCATACCGCCGCCCGACCCACTCGCTCCCAGCGGCACGCCTCTTGGGGCGTCACGGCGGGGGATCGTCCGGTGGTTCGCGGCTTTTGTCGCGTTCGTCGCCCTGGTTCATTCCAGCATGCTGCTGCTCTACGTCGCCACGGACTTCCCGCTCTCCAAGACCTACGCGAAGCAGGTCAACGGGTGGATGCGGCCGCTCTTCCCGCAGGACTGGAGCATCTTCGCCCCGGAGCCCTCCAAGTTCAACCAGCACCTCGAAGTGCGCGCGAACGTGGACGGGAAGTTCGGGCCCTGGCTCGACCTCACCGCGCACGACAACGCGGCGTACCGGGGTGAGCTGCTCCCCAGCATCGAGGACCAGCTCGTACTGCGCCGGGCCATGTCCCAGTACCGGACCAACGCGGCACGCGGAGATGCCGGCCAGGCCACCGGCCGCTCGGCGCGCTACCTGCTCAATGTGGTCCTGGTGAGGCTCGAGGGCATGGGCGAGGAGGCGGGGCAGGCCGTACAGCTGCGGCTGAAGAGCACCCGCATACCGGCGCCCGGATCCAGGAGCGACGCCGCCGTCACGCGCCCGCAGTATCAGACCCTCGGATACTGGAAGGTCCGCTCATGAGCGTACGCGCAGCACTCGCCCTGGGGCTGGACTCCGCCGGGGGCCTCGGCCGCCAAGTCCGGGCCACCGCCCGGAAGCTGACCCTCCAGCCACTCGCGCCCTACAGCGCGGCCGCGATCCGCATCGGCCTGGGCGGCCTCTACCTGATCCACCTGCTCCGTGAGTCGGTGCGCGCCGACCGCCTGTGGGGGCCGGGCTCACCGTTCACGGCCGACCTCTTCGACCAGACCCTGGAGGCCCGCGGCTGGGACGGCGCGTTCTCCTGGTGGTACTCGCTCCTGGTCACCGACAGCGCCCTCCTCTTCTGGGCCTGGTACGCGCTGGCCGTCGTGGCCAGCGCGCTGCTGATGCTCGGCTGGCGCACCCGCGCCGTCACCGTGCTCTTCTGGTTCCTCGTCGTGGCCTTCTACATCCGCGGGTCCATGGCCAACAGCGGCTGGGCGCTGCTGAGCCTGCTGTTCGCCAACTACCTGCTCTTCGTCGCGTCCGGCCGCCACTGGTCGCTCGACGCGCGCCGCCGCGCCCGCAGGGCGAAGGCCGGGGACACCGCCGTGTCGAAGTTCGTCTTCTGGGGCGCCGAGACGGAGGAGCTGCGTCGGCGCCTGGTCACCGTCCTGCACAACGGCGGCATGGCGATGATCGCGCTCCAGGTCATGGTGATCTACGGTTCCGCGGCCATGTACAAGATCCAGGGCGAGTCGTGGCGCAACGGCACGGCTCTCTACTACTCGATGATGTACGACGACTTCTCGACCTTCCCCGAACTCTCGGCCTGGGTCGCCGGTCACGGTACGTTCGCGGCCCTCATGGCGTACGTCACCGTCTTCTCGCAGATGCTGTTCCCGGCGCTGGTGTTCAACCGGCGGCTCAAGTACTGCATCCTCGTCATCATGCTCACCACGCACATCGGTATCGGGCTGCTGATGGCGCTGCCGATGTTCTCGGCCATCACGATCGTCGGCGACCTGGTGTTCCTGCCGACCACCTTCTGGCTCGCGGCGTCCCGGCTGGTGCGGACGGCGCGAGCTGCTCCGGAGGAGACGCCCGGGGCGCAGGTGCCGCCGCCGCGGAAGGTGGCGGAGGCCGAGGTGGGTTCGTCGGCGTAACCACGGAGCGAGCCGGGCCGGCCACGCTCAGCGGCGGCCGGCCGGCACGAGATCTCCTTGCGCGAGGTCCTCGGCGAGCAGCCGCTTGGCGATCGCGTCGACGGCGGCCAGCAGTTCCTCGTTGCCGGGCCGCCCGCCGTCCATCTCCAGCTGGTCGCCGAGCCACCGCGCCCACGCCGCGCCGATCACCTCGGCCTCGCGCTCGCCCGCCGGAGTGTGCGAGAGCAGGTTGCCGTCGCGGGTGAGGTAGCCCTCGCCCACCATCCGGTCGAAGACCGGCAGCAGGACCTCCGGAGGGACGTTGCGGCGGGTGGCGATCAGCCCGAGGCTGGCGTGTCCGACGATGCGGGTCAGCAGCGCCACCTGCATGACCGCCCAGGCGCCGGCGATGTCCAGCCGGGTGTCGGACCCGCTGACGATCCACCGCGCCGTGTCGGGGCCCTTGGCGTGGAGGATCTGTGCGACGGCCAGCTCCAGCAGCCTGGCCGAATCGCCCGAAGTGGGCGACGCGAACCCCTCGCCCATGTCGGTCGAGCCGGCCCGGGCGGTGTCGCGCAGCTTGACCTGCTTGAGGAACAGCGACACCACGAAGCCGACGATCGCGACCGGCACCGTCCACAGGAACACTGTGTGCAGCGAATCGGCGTACGCCTGGACGATCGGCTCCGCCTGCGCGGGCGGCAGCGCGTGCACGCCCTCGGGGCTCTGCGCCGCCTGCGTCAGGGCGACGGGATCCGCGCCGCCCGCGCGGGCGGCCTCTATGACGCCCGTAGTGAGGTTGGGGCGCAGGGAGTTGGCGTAGATGGTGCCGAAGACGGCGGTGCCGAATGACATGCCGAGCGTACGGAAGAAGGTGACGCCGGAGGTGGCGGTGCCGAGGTCCGTGTACTCCACGGTGTTCTGCACGGCGATCGTCAGGACCTGCATGCACAGGCCGATGCCGGTGCCGAGCACGAACATGTAGAGCGATTCCAGCCAGGTGTTGGAGTCCGTCCCCATCAGGGACAGCAGAAACAGGCCGATGCCCATCACCAGTGAGCCGACGATGGGGAAGATCCGGTATGTCCCCGTCTTGCTGACGACGTTGCCGCTGAAGACGGACGCGATGAGGAGGCCGACGATCATGGGGAGCGTACGGACGCCCGAGACCGTCGCGGAGTCCCCGTCGACGTACTGGAGATACGTCGGCAGAAAGATCATCGCGCCGAGCATCGCGAAGCCGACGACGAAGCTGAGGATCGAGCAGACCGTGAAGACGGGATTCGAGAACAGCCGCATGGGCAGCATGGGCTCGGCGGCACGCGTCTCGGCGTAACAGAACAGCGCGAGCGCGATCAGGCCGCCCGCGAAGAGTCCGATGATGACGGCTGATCCCCAGGCGTACTCGTTGCCGCCCCAACTGGTCGCCAGGATCAGCGCGCTCGCACCGAGGGCGACGAGCGCGATGCCCAGATAGTCGATGACCGGGCGGGTCGCCGAGCGTACGGACGGGATGTTGCGGGCGGCCGCGATGACCACGACGATCGCGATCGGTACGTTGACGTAGAACGCCCAGCGCCAGGTCAGGTGGTCGGTGAAGAGACCGCCGAGGAGCGGGCCGATGACGGTAGCCACGCCGAAGACCGCGCCGATGGCGCCCTGGTACTTGCCACGCTCGCGCAGCGGGATCACGTCGGCGATCAGCGCCATCGAGGTGACCATCAGGCCGCCCGCGCCGATGCCCTGCAGAGCACGCCAGGCGATCAGCAGGGTCATGTTGCCCGAGAGGCCGCACAGGAACGAACCGGTGATGAAGACGATCGCCGAGACCTGGAAGATGAGCTTGCGGCCGAAGAGGTCGCCGAATTTGCCGACGAGCACGGCGGCGACGGTCTCGGCCAGCAGGTAGGCGGTGACCACCCACGACATGTGCTCGGCGCCGCCGAGTTCGGCGACGATCGTCGGCAGGGCGGTGCCCACGATGGTCTGGTCGAGGGCCGCCAGCAGCAGGCCGAGCATGATCGTCCCGAAGACGATGTTGCGCTGCCGCCTGTCGAGCACGGGCGGCGCCGAGGCCGCCGCCGGTGCGGGTGCCGGGTCCGTGGCCGGGCTGGTCTCGCGGGTGGTGGTCACCTCTGCACCCTCACACCGGCGCGTGCGGCGCGCATGCGGCGTACGTCCGTACGCCGTAGCCCCACGCGCCGTGGCCGCACGGCGCCGCGGCGGGAAGGGCCCGGCCGGGGAAAGCCCCGTCGGGCGCCGCGGTCCGGGTCGGGCGCCCCCGTACTGGGCAGGCTCCAGGGAGGGGTAATCCGGCGGAGGGGGACGGCATGGCGGACTTCGCGGTGATCGGCGGCGGCATCGGCGGCCTGGCAACGGCGCTCTTCGCGGCCAGACGCGGCCACCGCGTGACGGTCTTCGAGCGCGACACCCGCGCCCCCGGCGGCTCCCCTCTGGACGAGGACTTCTTCGGCTGGCTGCGCCCCGGCGTACCGCAGGCCGCCCAGCCGCACCTGATGCTCGGCGCCGCCCGTTCGGTGCTCCGTGCCGAAGCGCCCGACGTGTACGACACGATCATGCGGCTCGGCGCCCGTGAACGCCACGAGCTGGACTGGTTCGAGGAACGGCCCCCCTCCCGCCCCGGCGACGAGGACCTGGTGATGGTCCAGGCGCGGCGCATCGTCGTGGAGACGGCGCTCACGGCCGCGCTGCGCGCCGAGCCGCGTGCCGCCCTGCGCTACGGCGAACCCGTCACCGGACTGCTCGTCGACCCGTCGGGCGCGCCGCCGCGCGTCCGCGGCGTGCGGACGCCACTGGGGGCGTACGAAGCCGAGCTGGTGATCGACGCGGGCGGGCGCCGGTGTGCCTCGGGGGAGTGGCTGACCGGGGCGGGCTGCCGGCCACCGGTCGTGGAGCGCCACCGCACCGGCATCGCGTACTTCTGCCGCTGGTACCGGCTGCCCGGCGGGCGCGCGGACGGCCCCGCCCGGCCCTGGACCGTGGCCGGCGGCACGTTCGCCGGGTGCGCCGTCTTCCCCGCCGACAACGGCCTGTTCGCCGTGACGCTGTTCGTCCACACCGAGGACCCGACGCGCGGCGCGCTGCGCGACCCCGCCGTCTTCGAGGCGGCGGCCCGCACCTTCCCGCCGGGGGAGGCGTGGCTGGAACTGGGGGCGCGGCCGCTCTCCCCGGTGCTCGCGACCGCCGGTCTCGACAACCGCTGGAGCGCGCTGGTCGACGAACAGGGGCCGGTGGCCACCGGCATGGTCGGCGTCGGCGACGCCGTCACCCACACCAACCCGACCATCGGGCAGGGGATGTCGCTCGCGCTCTGGGCGGCCCGCCGCCTCGCCCGGGAGACGGACCCGGGCGCGGGGCGCGACCGGGGCCACGGCAGGGACCCGCGCCCCGCGCCCGGCTCACCGGACTTCGTCGCCGAGCACTACGCCTGGGCCGTGCGCACCCTCAAGCCGTGGTTCGACTTCCAGGTCACGACCGACCGTGCGATCGGCGAACGCTTCGCCGTACAGGAGTTCAGGGCCGCGCCCGCCCGGCAGATGGCGGCGCTCTTCGAGTGCGCCCAGGAGGACCCGGAGGTGATGCGGGCGCGGGCCAGGGTGCGCCACCTCGTGGCGCCGCCCGCCGAGGCGTACGGGGCCCCGGAGGTCAGGGCGCGGGTCGCGGCGTGGCTCGCGGCGCACCCCGACTACGTACCGAACACGGTCGGCCCGGACCGCAGGGAGTGGGACAAGATCACCGCACCCTGAGACCTCCGTCGCCCGGTGCGCCGCGCCCTCCGACGGCCCGGTGTCACCGCGCCCTGAGCACGTCCGCGAGGTCGTAGCTCACCGGCTCTTCCAACTGGGCGTACGTACAGCTCTCCGGCGTACGGTCCTCGCGCCAGCGGCGGAACCTGGCCGTGTGCCGGAAGCGGTCGCCCTCCATGTGGTCGTACGCCACCTCGCACACCGCCTCCGGGCGCAGGGCCACCCACGACAGGTCCTTCTTGCCGGACCAGCGGCTCGGAGCGCCGGGCATGCGGGCGCTCGCGTGGGCTGCGTCGTCCGTCCAGGCCGCCCACGGGTGGCCCTCGGCCTCGGGCGACTCCATGCGCAGCGGGCCCAGCTCGTCGATCAGCTCCTGGCGCCGTCGCATCGGGAACGCCGCGCACACCCCGACGTGCTGGAGGGCGCCGGCGTCGTCGTAGAGGCCGAGGAGGAGCGATCCGACCACGGCGCCGGTCTTGTGGAACCGGTAGCCGGCGACGACGCAGTCCGCCGTCCGCTCGTGCTTGATCTTGTACATCAGGCGGGTGTCGGGGCGGTACGGCATGGACTCCGGCTTGGCCAGCACGCCGTCGAGGCCGGCGCCCTCGAAGTGGTCGAACCACTCCTTGGCCACCTCGATGTCGTTCGTCGCGGGAGCCAGGTGCACGGGGGGCGGCGCGCCCTCCAGCGCCCCGGCCAGGGCGCTGCGCCGGTACACGAAGGGGGCGTCGAGCAGGGCCTCGTCGTCCAGGGCCAGCAGGTCGAACGCGATGAAGCTCGCGGGTGTCCGCTCGGCGAGCGTCCGCACCCGGGATGCCGCCGGATGGATGCGCTCGCTCAGGCGGTCGAAGTCGAGCCGGCCGTCGTGGACGATCACGATCTCGCCGTCCACGACGCAGCGCGGCGGCAGCGCGGCACGCAGCGACTCGACCAGTTCGGGGAAGTAGCGGGTCAGCGACTTGCCCGTCCTGCTGCCGATCTCCATCTCGTCGCCGTCCCGGTGGACGATCGCGCGGAACCCGTCCCATTTGGCCTCGTACTGCATGCCGGGCCCCGGCGGGATGGTGGCCACGGCCTTGGCCAGCATCGGTTTCACGGGCGGCATCACCGGCAGATCCATGGGTCGATTCTGCGACTTTTTGCCCCGGATCGCCCGATCCGACCCGGACCTGACGCGGATCTGATCCCGATCACGCCCGGGCGTAGTCCGAAAGTGGTCCGAAAGTGGTCCGGTATGCGGCAAAAGCCCGACCGGCTTAGCGTGGCGGACATGGGTGAAGCGGTGGAGCTGCATGCCGGAGGGCGGACCGTACGGCTGTCCAGTCCGGACAAGATTTACTTTCCCGAGCCCGGCTACACCAAGTGGGACGTGGCTCAGTACTACCTGGCCGTGGGCGACGGGATCATCCGCGCCCTGCGCGACCGGCCGACCACGCTCCAACGCTTCCCCGAGGGCGTCGGAGGCGAGTCCTTCTTCCAGAAGCGCGTCCCCAAGAACCTGCCCGACTGGATCCCCACCGCCAGGATCGCCTTCCCCAGCGGCCGCACGGCCGACGAGATGTGCCCCACCGAGACCGCCGCCGTGCTCTGGGCCGCGAACCTGGGCTGCCTGACCTTCCACCCCTGGCCGGTACGCCGTGACCGCCCCGAACACCCGGACGAACTGCGCATCGACCTCGACCCGCAGCCCGGCACGGACTTCGGGGACGCGGTCAGGACCGCCCACGAACTGCACGCACTGCTCGACGAACACGGCCTGCGCGGCTGGCCCAAGACCTCGGGCGGCCGCGGACTGCACGTGTACGTGCCGATCGAGCCCCGCTGGACGTTCACGGAGGTACGCCGCGCCGCCATCGCCGTCGGCCGCGAACTCCAGCGGCGCATGCCCGACCGGGTCACCACCGCCTGGTGGAAGGAGGAGCGCGGCGAGAAGATCTTCGTGGACTACAACCAGACGGCGCGCGACCGCACCATCGCCTCCGCGTACTCCGTACGTCCGCGCCCGCACGCCCCCGTTTCCGCGCCACTGACCTGGGACGAGCTCGACGAGGCCGATCCGCGCGCGTTCGACATCGCCACCATGCCGGTGCGGTTCGCCGAACTCGGCGACGTACACGCGGACATGGACGACCACGCCTTCGGCCTGGCAAGCCTGCTGGAGCTGGCCGCACGCGACGAACACGACCACGGCCTGGGCGACATGCCGTACCCGCCGGACTACCCCAAGATGCCGGGCGAGCCGAAGCGGGTCGCGCCGAGCAGGGCGAAGCACGAGGACACGTGAGCGCCGTATGACCGGCGCCCCGGGAGACGGCGGCGCGGACGGACGCGACACGTCGCACGGCGCGCACGGGAGGCCGCCCACGCGCGCGGAGAAGTGGGCGGCCTTCAAGGAGTCGCCGTTTCTGCCCGCGCTCGTGCTGGTGTTCATCCTCGCGCTCGCCGCCGGGCTCTTCGCCGGCTCCTACACGTACACGATGGCCAACCCCACCCCGCACCGGATCCCCACCGCGGTGGCCGGGCAGAAGCAGACGGCGGACGGCCGGGCGTTCGTCGCCGGCATGGAGAAGGCGCTCAGCACCTCACTCGCCCTGACCCGTTACGGCACGGAAGCCGAGGCGCGCCGGGCCGTGGAGGAGCAGGAGGAGTTCGCGATCCTGCGGCTCGCGGGACCGGGTCCCGGCGTGCGGCTGGAAGTGGCGGGGGCGTCGGGCGCCTCCGTCGCGCAGGTGCTCGCGGAGACGGGCGCGAAGGTCGGTCGTCAGCTCGGCATTCCCGTCGTGATCAGGGACATCAAGCCGCTGCAGGACGGCGACCCGCGCGGACTCGCCCTCTTCTACATCTCGCTCGCCGCCGTCATCATCGGCTTCGTCGGCGCCATCCAGCTCAGTGTCCACGCCCGGGCCCTCGACCCCGCCGAGCGGATCGCCTTCACGGTCGCCTACTCCCTCCTCGGCGCGTTCGCGATCGCCGCGGTCGTGGACTGGCTGCTCGGCGCGCTCGACCTGCCGTTCGTCGAGTCGTGGCTGATCCTCGCGCTGACGATGTTCACGTCGGGCATGGTCTTCACGATGTTCAACACCCTGATGGGCCGCTGGGCGATGCTGCCCACCTGGGGACTGATGGTGCTGCTCGGCAACCCGTCCTCGGGAGGCGCGGTGTCCTGGCCCCTGCTGCCGTCCGTTCTCGGCCACGTCGGCCGGTGGCTGCCGCCGGGTGCCTCCGTCAACGCCCAGCACACGGCCGTGTACTTCCAGGGCCACCAGCACTTCTTCCCCTTCCTGGTGCTGGCCGCGTGGTCCCTGGTCTCCTGCACGGTCTTCTGGGTCTACCGGCACCGCCACCCCGGCGGACGCGACCGCGTGCCCGCGCACGCGGTCGCACCCGCCGGGGCCTGAAGCCGGCCGGCCTACAGCTGCTTGACGCGGATGTCGCGGTACGAGATCACGTCGGTGGTCCCGTGGACCTGGAGGCCGATGTAGCCGGAGGCGTACCGCCGGCCGTCCGTCCCCGGGTCGTCACCGCGCGGCGGGTAGAAGTCCTGCCCGCCGTTGTTGTCGAACTCGTTGATCAGGACACCGTTGCGGAAGACCGAGTAGTGCTGGCCCTCCACCCGGATCTCGTAGTCGTTCCAGGTGCCCTTGGGCGTGACGCCCGCCCCGCCGAGACCCACCCGGTCGAAGCCGTAGACCGAGCCGGTCTTGTACATGTCGCCGTCCGGGCGGTCAAGGATCTGCACCTCGTGCCCGTACTTGATGGCCACCCACTCCGGACGTGGCTCCTCCGGGTGGTCGTGGACCTGCGGGAAGCGCACGAACACCCCGGCGTTGGCGTTGCCCGTGCCCGGTGCGTCGTCGCGCCAGCGCAACTTGAGGGAGAAGTCCTCGTACTTGCGCTCCGGGAACCACAGCATGCCCATGCCGGGCGTCGTGGTGCTGCTCGTCATCGACCCGTCCGCGTTCAGGCCGAACGAACCGCCGCCCACCTGCTGCCACTTGGCGAAGGAGGACTGCGTACCGTCGAACAGGTCGCGGTAGCCGCCGGTCTGGCCCGGCTTGCCGATGCCGGACTGCTTGGCTGCGCGGTAGATCTTCCGGTGCTCGCGTCCGTCGATCACACCGTCGTGAAGCAGCTTGTCGACGACCTTGTCCACGTGCTTGAGGAAGAGCGCCTGGGAGGTCCACTCCCGCTCGTCCTCGATCAGCTCGTTGATGGTGCAGCGGCTGCGCGTGATGCGATTCGGTACGCCCGTGTCGACCGTGCCGACGATGACGGTCAGCCGCTCGTCGTGCTCGGGGCAGTTCGGCGCGGGTACGCCGCCGCCCTCCGCGATCGTGAACGCCACCTGCTTCGCGACGGACGTGTTGCCCGCCTTGTCGGTCGCCCGGTGGTCGACCGTGTGCCGGCCGACGCGGTCGACGATCACCGGCACGGTGTACGCGAGGTACGGGCCGCGGTCGAGCGAGTACTCGACCTTGTCGACGCCCGACCCGCCCGCGTCCGTCGCGGCGAGCGTCACCTTGGCGCTGGTGATGTACGCGCCGTCGGCGTTCTTGTCACCGGTCACCGTCGCCGTGGTCTCCGGCGGCGTCTTGTCGTCCGTGGGCGGTGCGACGACCGTGAAGTCGACGGCCTTCTCGGCGGACGTGTTGCCCGCCCGGTCCGTCGCCCGGTAGCGGATCTTGTGCGTGCCGGTCTCATGGACCATGACCGGGCCGTTGTACGCCTGCCAGGCGCCGGACGCCCCGAGCGCGTACTCGATGGTGTTGACGCCCGACCCGGTGTCGGACGCGGTCACCGTGACCGTCGCCATGCCCAGGTACTGGCCCTCCGGATTCTTCTCGCCGCTGACCGTCGCCGAGGTCTCCGGCGGCGTCTTGTCGTCCGTGGGCGGTGCGACGACCGCGAAGTCGACGGCCTTCTCGGCGGACGTGTTGCCCGCCTTGTCGGAGGCCCGGTAACGGATCTTGTGCGTACCGACCTCGTGGACCATGACCGGCGCGGTGTACGGCTGCCAGGCACCGGCCGCCCCCACCGCGTACTCGATCCTGTCGACGCCGGAACCCGCGTCGGTGGCCGAGACGGTCACCGACGCGTGCCCGATGTACGCGCCGTCCGCGTTCTTCTCGCCCTCCACCTTCGCCGAGGTCTCCGGCGCGGTCGTGTCCTCGCCGCCGCCCTCGGTGACGGTGAGGACTCCCTGCATCGAGCCGTGGCCGGGGATGGTGCAGTGGTAGAAGTACCGGCCGGGCGTGAGAGTGACCGTGGCGGTGTGCCTGCCGCCCTGGGCGTCACTCGGGTTGGCGAGGATGTTCAGCTGTACGTCGTTGTTGTACTCGGGGTCCGACACGTCGAACGTCAGCGTGTGCGGCATCCCGGTCGTGTTGCCGGTCGCCGCGCTGTTCTCGAAGACGATCGTCGTCTCGCCCGCCACCGCCGTCTTCGGGAAGCTCAGGTAGCGGTCGATCGGGTCGCCCGCCGTCCAGGTGAGGGTCTGAGCGGCTGCGGCTTCTGTCGCTGCCCCGTCGTCCTCGCGGCCGTACGCCGCCGTCGACGTCAGGCCGAGGACCATCAGCAGGGCGGCCACGAGCGCCGTCCACAGATGAGGAGCTCTTCGTTTCAGCCTCACTGCCTACTCCGCCTTCCTGGCCAGATCCGTGGCGGCGGGTGTCGCCCCGCCGCCCTTGTACGTCACGCGCCACAGCGCCGACTTGGCGTCCGAGGTGAAGAACCCGCGCCCGTAGTCGAGGACGTAGAGCGAGCCGTCCGGCGCGAACTTCCAGTCCATGAGGTTGCGGATCCCGTCCGCGCCCACCGGAATGATCTTCTTGAGCGATTCCGCGTGCGTGGGCAGCCCGCCGTTCCCGACGGTCTTCGGGTCGGTCAGCACCGCGTGGCGCGGCTGGTCGCCGTCGTAGAAGTCGCCGACGAACCACTTGCCGTCCCAGTAGGAGGGCCACTTGTCCTTGCTGTCGCTCGTCGCGTCGTACCGGTAGACCGGGCCGTTCATCGTGGCCTGGCCGCCGCCCTTGAGCCACGGCAGCAGCAGCTTCTGCTCCTCCTGCTTGTAGCTCGGCACGCCGTTGGCATCGCGCGGGTAGTCCACGCCGCCGCCCTGGGGCGAGTACCAGATGGTGTTGGGCGTGACGGGCGGGAGGTTGACCAGGCCGTCGTTGTTCGGCGACTCGTTCTTCGGCTTGGCGCAGTCGTACCAGCCCAGCGGCTTGCTCGGGTCGGGCAGGTTGCGGTCGCGGTACGGTTGGTTGTTGCCCATGCAGTACGGCCAGCCGTGGTTGCCCGGCTTCGTGATCGCGGCGAACGTGTCGTACTTCGCCGGGCCCCAGGTGGTGCTGGGCGCCCCCGCGTCCGGGCCGACCCATCCCGCGTACAGGATGTCGGTCTTCGGATCGACGGCGATCCGGGCCGGGTTGCGCACGCCCATCACGTAGATCTCGCCGCGCGTCTTGCCGCCGCCCTCGTCCGGCTCCCTGCCGGTGAAGAGATTGCCCTCGGGGAGCGTGTACGTACCGTCGTCCTCGGGGTGGATCCGCAGGATCTTGCCGTTGAGGTTGTTGGTGTTGCCGGCGGTACGGCGGGCGTCCGCGAAGGACACGCCCTTGAAGTTCGGCTCCGGGTTGTTGCCGGAGTAACCGTCGCTGAAGCGGGAGGAGTTGTTGTCACCCGTCGCGATGTAGAGGTTCTGCTTCGAGTCCCAGGCCAGGCCGCCGCCCGAGTGGCAGCAACTGTGAATCTGCACCGGCCACTTGAGCAGGATCTTCTCGGAGGCGAGGTCCAGCTTGTTGGTGGTGAGGTCCAGGGTGAAGCGGGAGACCCGGCGCTCGGCCATGTGCGTGTCGCGGTTGATCCGCGAGTGGGGTGTGTAGTGCAGGTACACCCAGCCGTTGGTCAGGAAGTCGGGGTCCGTCTCTACGCCGAGCAGGCCCTCCTCGTTCTTGACCAGCTCGTCCCCGCCGCCCTTGTTGCCGAAGACGGTGAGGGCGCCCGCGAGCGTCACCTTCCTGGTCTTCGGGTCGTAGACGTGGATCTGGCCCTGGCCCTTGCCGATGTCCGGGTTGTTCCAGTCGGTGACGACCGGCGCGTTGCTGTCGCCGCCGCCCCGGCCGATGTAGACGATCCGGCCGTCCTGGGCGGTCACCAGCCCGTGCGGCTCGCCGATCTGGTCGGACTGGCCCGGCTGGTTGGGCGCGGTGAGGCGCTCGGCCTTGTAGTGGGCGTTGATGCCCGCCTTGCAGTCGGCGCGTGCGATCCGTGTCGTCCACTGGAGGGCGCCGCGCAGGTGGTCGCGGAAGTCCGCCTCCTGGAAGGACTCGGCCGTACCGCCCATGCCGGTGTAGAAAGACCGGCCGCCGTCGTAGTCGCGGCACCAGGAGACAGGGTGGTCCCAGCCGTTGGCGCTCGCTCCCGGCTTGTACGTCGCCTCTCGGACGCGCGCCACGGTATGGACGTCACCCGACGGGTTCTTCGTCCAGTTCAGCCACTTGTCGGGGCGCTTCCACTGGAGCGGCAGGTTCGTGGTCGCCGGGTGCTGCCGGTCGCCGGTCTCCACGGTCGCGCGTTGTACGTTCGTGGGTCCGCCCGCGGCCGGCCGTGCGCCGATCAGCCCGCCGAACCAGTCGGAGTACGGCTCGGCGCGCGCCGCGTCATGGATGCCCAGGAAGCCGCCGCCGGCCTCCATGTACGCCTCCAGGCCCGCCTCCTGCTCCGGGTCCAGGACGTCGCCGCCGCCGGTCAGGAACACGACGGCGTTGAACTTGCCCAGCCTTGCGGCGGTGAAGACCGTCGCGTCGTCCGTGGCTTCGACGCGGAAGCGCTGGGCCGCGGGGCCGGACTGGCCGATCTTCTCGATGGCCTCGATACCGGCGTCGACGGTCGGTGACTCGTCGGCGCCGGCTGATCCGTGGAACACGAGCACACGGACATTCGCGCCACCGGGCGGAGACGGCAGGGCGGGTAGCGACAACGTTGTCGTAGGCGGAGGTTCTGGGTACGGCTTGGCGGAGGCCGCGGTGCCGCCGAGCAGGCCGGATGCGACAACTCCGGCCGTCAGAACGGCTGTCAGGCCGCGTCGGCGTCTTGACCGGTGATGTGGTGCGCGCTGCATGTGTTCACCCATCCCTCAGTGGTCACAGGAACAGCCGATGAAGCTAGACCTCTTTTCGCGACGCGCCAAGAGACATGACCGGAATAGCGCGAACTTTGTCCTTGGTGTGGATGAACTGAGCCGCTCCCGCTACCGTGTGCCCGTCAATCTCCGGGACTTCGGTGGGGAGTTGGGCCATGGACAGACGAAGTTTCAACCGGCGGCTGCTGGCAGGTGGCGCGGTCGCGGCGACCGGCGTGACATCGTTGTCGCTCGCGGAGTCCGCGCCCTCGGCGGCAGCGGACGGCCCGCCGAAGACCGCGCCGGCCGGGGGGCAGGTGCACCGGCTGAAGATGTACGCCGAGAAGTTGCCCGACGGGCAACTCGGTTACGGCTTCGAGAAGGGCAAGGCATCGGTGCCGGGCCCGCTGATCGAGATCGTCGAGGGCGACACCGTACACATCGAGTTCGAGAACACGCTCGATGTGCCCGTGAGCCTTCATGCGCACGGTGTCGACTACGACATCGCCAGTGACGGCACCAAGTTGAGCAAGAGTCATGTGGAGCCCGGCGGGACCAGGACGTACACCTGGCGCACGCACGTCCCGGGGCGGCGCAAGGACGGTACCTGGCGGGCCGGCAGCGCGGGGTACTGGCACTACCACGACCATGCGGTGGGCACCGACCACGGCACGGGCGGCATCCGCAAGGGGCTCTACGGCGGGGTGATCGTGCGGCGGAAGGGCGACATCCTGCCGGACAAGACCTTCACCATCGTCTTCAACGACATGACGATCAACAACAAGCCCGGCCACCAGAGCCCCGACTTCGAGGCGACGGTGGGCGACCGGGTGGAGATCGTCATGATCACGCACGGCGAGTTCTACCACACGTTCCACATCCATGGTCATCGGTGGGCGGACAACCGGACCGGACTGCTGACCGGTCCCGACGATCCCAGTCGCGTGATCGACAACAAGATCACCGGGCCGGCCGACTCGTTCGGGTTCCAGATCATCGCGGGGGAACACGTCGGGGCGGGGGCGTGGATGTACCACTGCCATGTCCAGAGCCACTCCGACATGGGCATGGCCGGACTCTTCCTCGTGGCCAAGCCCGACGGAACGGTCCCCGGGTACGAGCCGCACCATCCGAAGGAGCACGCGCACTAGGAGCGGGGGCTTCCCGCTCGCCCGCCCGGGCCGTCCCCTCGGAGCCGGCGGACCGCCGTTCATCGGACGTTGAGCGGATGTTGATCTGTTCGGCGGAGGGTGTGGCGCATGTCCATCAACATCACCACTGAACTCTCCTGGCAGGAGACCGCACTGTGCGCCCAGGCCGGGCCCGAGTTCTTCTTCCCGGCCCCCGGCAGTTCCACCCGCGAGGCCAAGCAGCTCTGCGGCGCCTGCGAAGGGCGGGTGGCCTGCCTGGAATACGCGCTCTCCAACGACGAGCGTTTCGGTGTCTGGGGCGGACTGTCCGAAAAGGAGAGACTGCGCCTCAGGCGGGACGCGCGCTGACCCATGCCCCCTGGCACGGCGGCTGCGAGCCGTACATGCTGAGGTCAGCACCGTCCGCGAACCGCCGGGGGGAGAAGCGTTGAGCAGCACTGTGTACGACTATGTCGTGGTGGGGGCCGGTTCGGCGGGCTGTGTGCTCGCCGCCCGCCTCTCCGAGGATCCCACGGTGCGCGTCGCGCTCGTCGAGTCGGGCGGCAAGGACCGCAAGACCGAGATACGGATCCCCGCAGCTTTCCCCAAGCTGTTCAAGTCGTCGTACGACTGGGACTTCAGCACCTCCAAGCAGGGCGAGCTGGGTGGGCGCGAGCTGTACTGGCCGCGCGGGCACGGGGTGGGCGGATGTTCGTCGGTCAACGCGATGATGTGGGTGCGGGGGCACCGCGACGACTACGACGCCTGGGGCGAGGCGGCGGGCGCCGAGTGGTCGTACGACGGGATCGTGCCGTACTTCCGGCGGGCGGAACGCTGGGCGGGCCGCTCGAACGGCGCCTCGGTGTACGGGACGGACGGGCCGCTGTTCATATCGCCGCCGCGTGATCCGAACCCCACCACGGCGGCCTTCCTCGACGCCTGCAGGACAGCGGGGCTGACGGAGCTCCCGGAGCTGAACGTTCCCGACCCCAGCGGCTTTTCCCTGACTCCGGTCAATCAGCGCGCGGGCCGGAGATGGAGCACGGCGGACGGCTACCTCAAGCCGGCCGCGCGGCGCCGGAATCTGGACGTCGTCACGGATGTCCGGGTGCGGAGGCTGGTGTTCGACGGCACGCGCGTCACCGGCGTGATGGCGGATACGGGGCAGGTGCTGAGCGCCCGGCGGGAGGTGATCCTCAGCGCGGGTGCCATCGGATCGCCGCAGTTGCTGATGCTCTCCGGCATCGGGGATCCCGAACACCTTCGTGAAGTCGGCGTCGAGGTGCGCGCGGCTTCGGCCGACGTCGGCCGCCATCTGCAGGACCACCTGTCCACGGCGGTGGCCGTGCGCTGCCCACTGCCGGTCACCCTGACCGGCGCGGACACGCTCGCCAACGTGGGACGCTTCCTGCTGTCCGGGCGCGGGCCGCTCACCTCGAACGTCGGAGAGGCCGTCGCGTTCGTGCGCAGTACGCCCGGACTGGCGGCGCCCGACATCGAGCTGATCTACGCTCCGGTGCCGTTCGTCAACCACGGTCTCACGCCGCCGGCCGAGCACGGCGTCACCATCGGTGTCGTACTGCTCCAGCCCGGCAGCGAGGGACGTGTCACCCTCGCGGACGGGCAGGTGTCCACCGCGCCCCGCATCGACCCCGGGTATCTGACGGACGAGTCCGATCTGCGGCGACTGGTGGCGGGTGTGCGGCACGCCGAAGCCCTTCTCGCGGACAGCGCCTTCGCGCCGTATTCGGCGGGTCCCATGGCGCCGTACCCGGGGATCGTGGACGACGAGGCACTGGGCCGGGCGATCCGGGAATCCGCCGAAACGCTCTACCACCCGGTGGGCACGTGCCGGATGGGCACCGACGAGGGCTCGGTGACCGATCCGAGGCTGCGGGTCAGGGGAGTGGAGGGCCTGCGGGTCGTGGACGCCTCGGTCATGCCGCGGATCACGCGGGGGCATACGCAGGCGCCCACGGTGGCCATCGCCGAGAAGGCGGCGGAACTGATCCGTGAGGATGCGCGGGCGTAGCTCAGGAAGCCGGGATGCGGAAGGTCTCGCCGTACATCTGCCACACCAGCGGCGGCCTGAGGTCCAGATTCCCGTTCCGCAGGAACACGCGCTGCGCGGTGTCGATGCGCGAGGTGTCCTTGTGCGCCTTCTTCACCTTCATCACCGCACGTCCGGCGTCCAGGAAGGCGTTCAGGTACGCCTCCTCCCGGCCGCCCTCGGCGACTGTCCTCGCGGACCGCATCGCCTGCTCGCGGATGCCGTAGAAGCCCTTGGGGCCGAGGCCCGGGCCGTGCAGCACCATCGCGTCGTAGTAGACGAACTGGCCGAGTGTGCCGAGGCCGTCCATCTTCGCCTGGCGGACAGCGGGCCCGAAGTAGATCCTGTCCCTGGTCCCGTCCTGCGCCGCACGGAACGCCGGGCTCTCGGCGGCCTTCGCCCACGCCGCCCGGAAGCCGGGGTCCAGGCCCTCGTGGGACGGCGTGCCGTCCACCTCGCGGAGAGCGGGCAGGTAGCCGGCGAGCGGGTTGTCCGGGTGGTCCTCGGTGTAGCCCTCGACGAGCTGGAGCATGTCGTTGGTGCCGGAACAGAAGCCGACGACGCCGGCGGTGTAGCCGCAGCCGTCACCGATGTCCTCGATGAAGCCGTACTGACCGCGCCAGTTCAGGGTGGAGTTCTCGGCGCTCGCCACGATCTGCGAAGCGATCTCCTTCATACGGGGAGACGCGAGGCCGGCCGGCATCCTGGCGATCCGCTCGTCCAGCTTCTTCTGCGTGCGTATCTCCAGGTCTGTCTGCGGCTTCGGCTGCTTCGCCGGGCGGTCCGCAGCCACGTCCTGGCCCTTGACGGGGGCGTCGGAAAGAGGCACGTCCGAGCCGCCACCGAAGACGATGGAGGCGGCGATGGCCAGCGGGGCGCCCACGAGCGCGAGACGGGTCAGTGGTTTCACGCCGCACAGCGTACGGGTCACCTGCCGGGGCGGTGCGCGGTGCTCCCCGTGCAATCCAGTGGGGGCGCGCGCCCCCGGCAGGCAGAATCCCCCGTGGTCCACTCCGCACGACTCCAGGCCGACCGGCTGCTGGAGCCCGACGGGCGCGGACCGTACGAGCGGGGCGTGGCGCGAGCTGCTGAAACAGCTGCGCCGCCACCCGGTACAGGACGTTCGCGACGCGGCCTGTGCCGTGGTGACGGCGTACAGCGGGGAGCGGGCAGGGTCAGGAGGCCGCGCGGGCAGCCATCCGGGCCTTGCGTGCGGCCAGCCTCTCGTCGAACTTGCTCGCCTCGGAGTCCAGCCCGTTCATGTACAGGCCGAGCTCCTCCTGCGCCTTGAGACCCTCCGGGCCGAGCCCGTCGATCTCCAGGACCTTGAGGTAGCGCAGGACGGGCTGGAGCACGTCGTCGTGGTGGATGCGCATGTTGTAGATCTCGCCGATCGCCATCTGGGCGGCGGCGCGCTCGAAGCCCGGCATGCCGTGTCCGGGCATCCGGAAGTTGACGACGACGTCGCGCACGGACTGCATCGTCAGGTCGGGGGCGATCTCGAAGGCCGCGCCCAGCAGGTTGCGGTAGAAGACCATGTGCAGGTTCTCGTCGGTCGCGATGCGCGCCAGCATGCGGTCGCAGACGGGGTCGCCCGACTGGTGACCGGTGTTGCGGTGCGAGACGCGCGTCGCGAGCTCCTGGAAGGCGACGTACGCCACCGAGTGCAGCATCGAGTGGCGGTTGTCGGACTCGAAGCCCTCCGACATGTGCTGCATACGGAACTGCTCGAGCTTGTCCGGGTCGACGGCACGCGACGTGAGCAGGTAGTCGCGCATCACGATGCCGTGCCGGCCCTCCTCGGCCGTCCAGCGGTGCACCCAGGTGCCCCAGGCGCCGTCGCGGCCGAAGAGGGAGGCGATCTCGTGGTGGTAGCTGGGGAGGTTGTCCTCGGTCAGCAGGTTCACGACGAGGGCGATCTTGCCGATGTCGGTGACCTTCGACTGCTCGGGCTCCCAGGCCTGGCCGTCTTCGAAAATGCCCGGGAAGTTCCGGCCGTCGGAGAACGGCACGTACTCGTGCGGCATCCAGTCCTTGGCAACCTTGAGATGGCGGTTGAGTTCCTTCTCCACCACCTCTTCCAGCGCGTACAGCAGTCGGGCGTCGGTCCACGCGTCCGAACTGCCGAGTTGGGGAGAGGTGATCGTCACTGGTGCTCCTGGGGACGGGGGCGGGGGCATAAATTACCTACGGCTTCGTAGGTTACGTGACCGTAGGTTAAGGGGGTCGTAAGAGCTGAGCCAAGTCCCCGTTTGCAATGTCCCGTTACGTTCGGTTATGCGTGCAGGTCAGGCGGTCGCGCCGAGAGGCATCTCACGCCCTCCCCGATTCTTGAACCGTCACATTTCATCCCTGATCGGCCACCTCGTCTTCTTCCCGCCCCAGTTCCAGCCGCCGTGTGATCCCGATCGACTCCAGGAACGGCTCGTCGTGACTCGCCACGATCAGCGCGCCCTCGTACGACTCCAGGGCCTGGGTCAGCCGGCGCACACTCGCGATGTCCAGGTTGTTCGTCGGCTCGTCGAGCAGAAGCAGCTGGGGCGCCGGCTCGGCCAGCAGCAGCGCCGCCAGCGTCGCCCGGAACCGCTCGCCGCCCGAGAGCGTCCCGGCGGGCTGATCCGCCCGCGCCCCCTTGAAGAGGAAGCGCGCCAGTCGCGCCCTGATCGCGTTGTTGGTCGCCGAGGGCGCGAACCGCGCCACGTTCTCGGCCACCGTCAGCCCGTCGTCCAGTACGTCGAGCCGCTGAGGCAGGAAGCGCAGCGGCACGTGCGTGAGCGCCTCGCCCGAGACCGGCTCCAGTTCCCCGGCGATCGTGCGCAACAGCGTCGTCTTGCCCGCCCCGTTCCGCCCGGTCAGCGCGACCCGCTCCGGCCCGCGCACCTCGAACTCACCGGTGACCCCGGCCCCGTACCGCAGCCGGGGGTCGCGCAGCGTGAGCACCCTGCGCCCCGGATGCACGGTCGTGTACGGGAGTACGACGTTGATCTCGTCGTCGTCGCGCACCGCGTCCACCGCCCCGCTCAGCCGCTCCTTCGCCTCGGCCAGCTTCTCGGCATGCATGATGCGGTGCTTGCCCGCCGACTCCTGCGCGGCCCGCTTGCGGGCGTTCATGACGATCTTCGGCTCGCGCTTGCTGTCGTACATCTTCTGCCCGTAGCGCTTACGGCGAGCCAGCTTCACTTGTGCGTCGGCCAGCTCCTTCTTCTGCCGGTGCACGTCGGCCTCCGCGACGCGCACCATGCGTTCGGCGGCCTCCTGCTCGACGGCCAGCGCCTCCTCGTACGCCGAGTAGTTGCCGCCGTACCAGCGGACCTCACCCTCGCGGAGCTCGGCGATCTGGTCGACGCGCTCCAGGAGTTCACGGTCGTGGCTGACGACGATCATCACGCCGGACCAGGCCTCGACGGCGGCGTACAGACGCTCCCGCGCGTGGCGGTCCAGGTTGTTCGTCGGCTCGTCGAGAAGGAGTACGCCGGGGCGGCGCAGCAGCAGCGCGGCCAGCCGCAGCAGTACCGACTCGCCGCCCGACACTTCGCCGATGGTCCGGTCGAGATCGATCCGGACGAGCCCGAGCTGGTCGAGGGTGGCGCGGGCGCGCTCCTCGACGTCCCAGTCGTCGCCGACGGCCGTGAAGTTCTCCTCCGTGGCCTCGCCCGCCTCGATCGCGTGCAGTGCGGCGCGCGTTTCGGCGATGCCCAGGGCCTCGTCCACGCGCAGCGCGGTGTCGAGGACCAGGTCCTGCGGGAGATGGCCGACCTCGCCGACGGCCTGGATCTTGCCGCTGGTGGGGGTGAGTTCACCGGCGGCCAGCCGCAACAGGGTCGACTTTCCGGAGCCGTTGAGGCCGATGAGCCCGGTTCGGCCGGGGCCGACGGCCAGTTGGATGCCGTCGAATACGGGCGTTCCGTCGGGCCAGCCGAAGGAGAGCGCGGAACAGCTGAGATGGGTGGGGAAGGTGGACAAGGTGGCCTCCCGGTTGCTGGGAACGAAGCACGGGCAACGGGTGGAGACACCGGGGGAGCGGGCGCGACGTACGGCCGGGGAGAGAGTGACGGTCCTTCGCCGGGACCCGGGTCCGGGGCGGCGAAGTGGCCCCGGTCCGGGGGTGGACGGCTCAAGTGCCGAGGTCGCACGCGGTGCGCACAGACGTGAGCTGTGCGACGCGGTGTCTCAGGACCTCAGACGAGCAACGTCCACTCCGATCGACGACAACAGGGCCACGACCAAAGTACGTCGCGGCCCCGAGGGATGCCAACCGATTATTCGAGGGTGCGCCCCGTCACAGAGCGTCACGCAGCAGTTCGGCCAGGTCGTGATCGACGTCGAGGTGCAGGTGCTCGCCGCCGACGGGGACGAGCGCGTGCGTGCGTTTGACGAAGCGGCGCAGGTCGGCGGTGCGGATGTGGACCATCGCGGTCCCCTCCGCGGCATGGAATTCCAGTACGGTCCGGCCGTAGCCGTACGGCCGCACCTGTACGTCGCCGAGCCCGGCCCCCGATTCCATGCCCGTTTCCAGCAGTTCGCGGGCGAACGCCCAGGACACCTCGACGCCTTCCAGCGTGGCGGCGGGCGGGAAGGCCATGCGTACGGCGAACGGGTCCGCGCGGTCGTACCGCAAGGTCGCGGAGACCGTCTCCATCCGGGGTGCGGACGAGACCAGACGGGCCTGCACGGCTTGCTCAATCACGGGAGGCAAGGCCTGCTCCCTCTCACGGTTCGGTTGATGCGTCCTGTCACAGGGACAGACGTAAGAACGCGGGAATCCGTGCATGCGGGGGTGATGTGACCTGCGTCACTGGCACTCGCCGCGGGCGATGGCGGGCAACGCACCCTGGACGGCGTACTCGCCGTGGGCTAGCTTCCAGCGCCATGAGGGGCATGGGGAAGACGAGACGAATGGTGTCGCTGGGCCTGTGCGGGGCGGCGCTGGCCGCCGCCCTGGCCGCGCCGGCGCAGGCGGACGTACGAACGCGGCCCACATCACCGGAGGCTTCGGGCCCCGGCTGGCAGCTGAAGGACACCGGCGAGGACGTGCGGTTCCGGGGCCTGGCGGCGGTCAGCAGGAAGACCGCGTGGGTGGCGGGCTCCAAGGGAACGGTGCTGCGTACGACGGACGGCGGGCGGAGCTGGCGGAACGTATCGCCTCCGGGCGCGGAAGGGCTGGAGTTCCGCGACGTCGAGGCGTTCGACGGCCGGCGCGCGGTGGTGCTGGCGATCGGCGAGGGGGAGGCGTCCCGGATCTTCCGGACCGGGGACGGCGGCGCGACCTGGACCGAGAGCTTCCGCAATACTGACCCGAGGGCCTTCTACGACTGCGTCACCTTCTTCGACAGCCGCAACGGTCTCGCGATGAGCGACCCGGTCGACGGCAAGTACCGCATCCTGTCCACCGGTGACGGCGGCAGGTCGTGGACGGTCCTGCCCGACGCGGGCATGCCGGCCGCGCAGGACGGCGAGGCGGGGTTCGCGGCGAGCGGTCAGTGCCTGGTCAGCGCGGGGCCGCGGGATGTCTGGCTCGCCACGGGCGGTGGTGCCGCGGGCAGGGTGCTGCACTCCGCCGACCGCGGCCTGACCTGGACCGCCACGGATTCCGGCATCCCGGCGGGCGACCCGGCGCGAGGCGTCTTCGGCCTCGCCTTCCGCGACCGCCGCCACGGGGTCGCGGTCGGCGGCGACTACCACACCGGCCAGGCCTCACCGCAGGCGGCGGCGCTGACCGGCGACGGCGGCGGCACCTGGCGCCGGCCGGGTACCCCGCCACCGGCGTACCGCTCGGGCGTGACCTGGCTGCCGCACACCAAGTCCGGTGCGCTGGCGGTCGGCCCCACGGGGACGGACCTCACGCTCGATGGCGGCCGCAACTGGCGGACGATCGACACGGGCTCGTACGACACGGTCGACTGCGCCGGCGACTTCGGCTGCTGGGCCTCGGGCGAGAAGGGCCGAGTGGCGCGCCTGGAACCCTGACGCGGGGCGCCACCTCACCGCCCCGGACCGGGTCCTCGGCGCCGGACGGCCGAGGGGCGGAACGGCGAGCCGCGCCGGCTCCGGGGAGGTGGGGGAAGAGGAGGCCCCCCGGGCCCCGCCCCGCCGCTACGCCGGCAACTGCTCGCGGTACGCGGCGAGTCCGGGCGCCGTCTTCGTCGCCACGAACTCGGTGATCCGGTACGCGCAAACGCCCGCCACCGTGAAGGGGTCGGCCGCCGCGATCGCCTCGATCCGCGCCCGGTCGTCCGCGACGGCCAGGATCACCCCGCCGTCACGCGGCTGCTTGCGCCCCGAGGCGATGAAGATCCCCGCCTCGTACTGCGCGTCCAGCCACGCCACATGCGCTTCCAGGAGCTCGTCGACGCGCTCGACGGGTGCGGTGTAGGTCAACTCCATAACGAACATGATCGCCAGGCTACCCCGTATCCTTCTGACCACTATGAAGAGCCTGCGTTCCCCCGCCGACGAAGCCGAAGCCCGAGCGATCCAGGACGAATTGCGCACCCGCGTGGTGCTCGACGAGCCGGGCCCGGCCCCCGGCACCGGCCTGGTCACGGGCGTGGACGTGGCGTACGACGACGAGCGTGACGTCGTCGCCGGGGCGGCCGTCGTCCTCGACGCCGCGACGCTCACCGTCGTGGAGGAGGCCACGGCGGTCGGCCGCGTCGACTTCCCGTACGTCCCCGGCCTGCTCGCGTTCCGCGAGCTCCCGACGGTGCTCGCCGCCCTCGACTCCCTGTCGGTGGACCCCGGGCTCGTGGTCTGCGACGGATACGGGCAGGCCCACCCGCGCCGCTTCGGCCTGGCCAGCCACCTCGGCGTCGTGACGGGCCTCGCGACCATCGGTGTGGCCAAGAACCCGTTCACGTTCACGTACGAGCAACCGGGTCCCCGCCGTGGCGCCGAATCGCCCCTCCTCGACGGGGCCGGGCAGGAAGTGGGCCGCGCCCTGCGCACCCAGGACGGCGTGAAGCCGGTCTTCGTCTCCGTCGGCCATCGTGTGAGCCTCGGGAACGCGTGCGCACACACGCTGCGCCTGGCGCCCGCCTTCCGGCTCCCGGAGTCGACCCGCGCGGCGGACACTCTGTGCCGCCGCGCCTTGCGCGAGGTGATTGGTGCCGGTTTCGGAACAACCACGTAACTGAGTACCTGTACGGATGTTTGAACTGCCTTAATCGGACAGGGTGATCGTATGACCGCATACACGCACCCCGAGCACCCGACGCACCCCAGGCCCCCCAGGGCGGCCGAGTCCGTCACGGTCCACCGCGCAGGCCGCCGTACGAACCTCGTCATCCTGGTCGGGGGCCTCGCGGCGCTGGGCTGGACCGGCGGAATGATCTACACCCTCACCGGCTGGATCAGCAACGGCTGACCCCGCCGCTGCCGGGGTACGCACGTCGCGGCGAATCGCCCCACCGCGCATCGCACCGCGTGGCGAATCGTTCCACCGCGACCGCACCGCCGCCCCGTCTCACCCGCGCACGGCCGCGACCCGGAACCCCACGCCGGCCGCCATCAGCCGCTCCAGCAGCGCGTCACCCATCGCCACCGCCGTCGTCACCTGCCCCGACGTCGGAGGCAGCTCGTCGAAGGCCAGGCACAGCACCGACTCGGCCAGCATCTTCGCCGTCTCGTCGTAGCCGGGGTCGCCGCCCGACACCTCGGTGAACACCCGGCGCCCGCCGCCCTCGCCGACGAAGCGCACCGTGAACCAGCTCCGCCCCCTGCGCTCCTCATCGGGCCCCGAGCCCGCCGAGTACCGGTTCATCAGCCACGTGCGCGCCGCCGGAATCTGGGCCAGCGCGAACACGGCTCCCACCGCCGCCACGCCGCCCGCCGCGACCGGCAGCCACTTCACCCCCGCGTAGTGCCGGTAGCGGAAGTCCGGTCCGTACCGCTCCAGCGCGGCCGCCGAACGGGCCACCACCTGCGGGTCGATGGTCGCCAGCGGCAGCGCCCAGGTCCCCGTCTCGCGGCTGCGCCGCGGCGCGCCGATCGGGGCCCGTGCCCGCCGCCCCACGAGCCTGGGCTCGGACAGCCGCCGCTCCCTGGCGGCCCGGAGCGTCTGGCGCCCGCGCCCGAACGCGGTCATGGCGGAGGCGAAGGTGCCGCCCGAGAACATCGCGTTGGAGCGGACGAATCCGTCGACGCGCAGCGGTACGCCCTCCGGCAGCTGCTTGACCGTGAAGTACACGCCGAGGTCGTGCGGGATGGAGTCGAAGCCGCAGGCGTGCAGGATCCGCGCCCCCGTCTCCCGCGCCCGGACGTCGTACCCGAGATACATCCGGTCGGCGAACTCCGGCTCGCCCGACAGGTCCGCGTAGTCCGTGCCGGCGTCGGCGCAGGCCGCGACGAGCCCTTCGCCGTACCAGACGTACGGGCCGACGGTCGTCGCCACCACGCGAGTGCGGGCGGCGAGTTCCCGCAGCGAGGCCGGGTCGCCGGAGTCGGCGTGCAGGATGGGGAGCGTCGCACAGGCCGGATTGACCGCGACGAGCCGTTCGCGCAATTTCTCCAGCTTCGCGGGGGTACGGCCCGCGATCGCCCAACGGCAGTCGGCGGGTGCGTGCGCGGCGAGGTACTCCGCCGTCAGCTCCCCGACGAAGCCTGTCGCCCCGAAGAGCACGATGTCGTACGGGCGCTCCGTGCTGCCTCTGCGTTGAACCGTCTCGCTCATGGGGGCAGAGGGTAGCGGTGATCCCCGGGAAAAAGAACTAAGCGCTTGCTCGTCCCAAAGGCTTGTGCTGAGTGGAACACGTTCTTAGCATCATTGATGTTACATCAGTTGTGTCACAGTGCTGGGGGCTTGGCTTGATGGCAGTGACAGGGAACGGCCCGCTCCGCGGAGTGCGCGTGGTGGAACTGGCGGGAATCGGTCCCGGCCCGTTCGCCGCCATGCTTCTCGCCGACCTCGGCGCCGACGTGGTCCGTGTGGACCGCCCGGGCGGCGCGGCGCTGGGCATCGATCCGGCGTACGACCTCACCAACCGCAACAAACGCTCGGTGATCGTCGACCTCAAGTCGGCGGCCGGTCCGGCCCAGGTCCTCGACCTCGTCGAGCGCGCGGACGTACTCATCGAGGGCTACCGCCCCGGGGTCGCCGAGCGTCTCGGTGTCGGCCCCGACGCGTGCCTGGCGAGGAACCCGCGGCTCGTGTACGGGCGCATGACGGGATGGGGCCAGGACGGCCCGCTCGCGCAGCGCGCCGGGCACGACATCGCGTACATCGCGCTCACCGGCACCCTGGGCATGTTCGGCGAGCCGGACGAGCCGCCCACCGTCCCCGCGAACCTCGTCGGCGACTACGCGGGCGGCTCGCTCTACCTCGTCATCGGCATCCTGGCCGCACTCCAGCACGCCCGCTCCGAGGATGGCGCGGGCCAGGTCGTCGACGCCGCGATCGTCGACGGCGCGGCCCATCTCGCCACGATGATCCACGGCATGCTGGCGGCCGGCGGCTGGCAGGACCGGCGCGGGTCGAACCTGCTCGACGGCGGCTGCCCCTTCTACGGCAACTACGAGACCTCCGACGGCCAGTACATGGCGGTGGGCGCGCTGGAGCAGCAGTTCTACGCCGAGTTCACCCGGCTTCTCGGCATCGAGGAGGCCGACGCGCGGGCCCGCGCCGACATGGCCCGCTGGGGCGAGCTGCGCGACGTGATCGCCGCCCGCTTCAGGACGAGGACCCGCGACGAGTGGACCGCCGTCTTCGAGGGCTCCGACGCCTGTGTCGCCCCCGTTCTCTCCCTGCGCGAGGCTCCCGCCCACCCGCACCTGGCCGCCCGCTCCACCTTCATCACCCACGGCGGCATCAGGCAGCCGGCGCCCGCCCCGCGCTTCTCGGCCACGCCGGGGGCCGTGCACAGCCCGCCCGCCAGACCCGGCGCGCACACCGCCGACGTGGCGCGCGACTGGGACGTACCGAGCATCGCCAAAGCCGCCGGCCAGGACGGCGACGGCTGATGGAACCGATCGAACCGTCAAGGGCCGGCCGCAGGAGGCAGAGTTGAAACGTCAGATCTTCACCGCGGAGCACGAGGCGTTCCGGGAGACCGTGCGCACCTTCCTTGCGAAGGAGGTGACGCCGTACTACGAGCAGTGGGAGAAGGACGGCATCGTCAGCCGCGAGGCATGGCTGGCGGCGGGGAGGCAGGGACTGCTCGGTCTCGCCGTACCGGAGGAGTACGGGGGCGGCGGCAACGCCGACTTCCGGTACAGCGCCGTACTCGCCGAGGAGTTCACCCGGGCCGGCGCGGCCGGGCTCGCGCTCGGCCTGCACAACGACATCATCGGCCCGTACCTCACCGGCCTCGCCACCGAGGACCAGAAGCGGCGCTGGCTGCCCGGCTTCTGCACGGGCGAGACGATCACCGCCATCGCGATGACGGAACCGGGCGCCGGCTCCGACCTCCAGGGCATCCGTACGACCGCTGAGGACCGCGGCGACCACTGGCTGCTCAACGGCTCGAAGACCTTCATCTCCAACGGCATCCTCGCCGACCTGGTGATCGTCGTCGCCAAGACCTCTCCCGAGGGCGGCGCCAAGGGCCTGTCCCTGCTCGTCGTCGGGCGCGGCGCCGAGGGCTTCGAGCGCGGGCGCAATCTCGACAAGATCGGCCAGAAGTCCCAGGACACCGCCGAACTGTTCTTCAACGACGTACGCGTCCCCAAGGAGAACCTGCTCGGGGAGCCGAACGGCGCCTTCATCCATCTGATGACCAACCTCGCCCAGGAGCGCATGGGCATCGCGGTAGCCGGGATCGCCGCCGCTGAGTACCTCCTGGAGATCACCACGACGTACGTCAAGGAGCGTGAGGCGTTCGGGCGTCCGCTGTCCAAGCTCCAGCACATCCGCTTCGAGATCGCGGAGATGGCCACCGAGTGCGCCGTCACCCGTACGTTCCTCGACCGCTGCATCGTCGATCACTCGAACGGGGAACTCGACGCCGTTCACGCGTCGATGGCCAAGTGGTGGGCCACCGAACTCCAGAAGCGCGTCGCCGACCGCTGCCTGCAGCTCCACGGCGGCTACGGCTACATGAGCGAATACCGCGTCGCCAAGGCCTTCACCGACGGCCGTATCCAGACGATCTACGGCGGCACGACCGAGATCATGAAGGAAATCATCGGCCGCTCGCTGCTCGCCTGACCCTCGCCCGACCTCAGTTCGCCCCCGACTTCTCTCTCCGTACCCCTCGAAAGGCTGCTGTCTTGAGTACCGAAGCGTTTGTGTACGACGCGATCCGCACCCCGCGCGGACGCGGCAAGGCCAATGGCGCCCTGCACGGAACCAAGCCGATCGACCTCGTCGTCGGCCTCATCCACGAGATCCGCCGCCGTTTCCCCGACCTGGACCCGGCCGCCATCGACGACATCGTGCTGGGTGTCGTCGGCCCCGTCGGTGACCAGGGATCGGACATCGCCCGGATCGCCGCCATCGCCGCCGGACTGCCGGACACGGTCGCGGGCGTACAGGAGAACCGCTTCTGTGCCTCCGGCCTCGAAGCCGTCAACATGGCCGCGATGAAGGTCCGCTCGGGCTGGGAGGACCTGGTCCTCGCAGGCGGCGTGGAGTCCATGTCGCGCGTCCCGATGGCCTCGGACGGCGGCGCCTGGTTCGCCGACCCCATGACGAACTACGAGACCGGCTTCGTCCCCCAGGGCATCGGCGCCGACCTCATCGCCACCCTTGAGGGCTACTCGCGGCGCGACGTCGACGAGTACGCCGCGCTCTCCCAGGAGCGGGCCGCCGAGGCGTGGAAGGACGGCCGCTTCAACCGCTCCGTCGTGCCTGTGAAGGACCGCAACGGCCTGACCGTCCTGGACCACGACGAGCACATGCGCCCGGGGACCACGGCCGATTCCCTGGCCGCGCTCAAGCCGTCCTTCGAGATGATCGGCGAGCACGGCGGCTTCGACGCCGTGGCGCTCCAGAAGTACCACTGGGTCGAGAAGATCGACCACGTCCACCACGCGGGCAACTCCTCCGGCATCGTGGACGGCGCCTCGCTCGTCGCGATCGGCTCCCGCGAGGTCGGCGAGCGCTACGGCCTGACGCCCCGCGCCCGTATTGTCTCGGCCGCCGTGTCCGGCTCCGAGCCGACGATCATGCTGACGGGCCCCGCGCCGGCCACCCGCAAGGCACTCGCCAAGGCCGGCCTGACGATCGACGACATCGACCTGGTCGAGATCAACGAGGCGTTCGCCGGTGTCGTCCTGCGCTTCGTCAGGGACATGGGCATCTCCCTCGACAAGGTCAACGTCAACGGCGGCGCCATCGCCATGGGCCACCCGCTGGGCGCCACCGGCGCGATGATCCTCGGCACGCTCATCGACGAGCTGGAGCGCCGCGACCAGCGGTACGGCCTGGCCACCCTGTGCGTCGGCGGCGGCATGGGCATCGCCACCGTCATCGAGCGTCTCTGACCGTCCCGTCCCACCCCTTACGGAGAAGAAAACTCATGAGCGAGAGCACCACCATCCGCTGGGAACAGGACGAGACCGGTGTCGTCACCCTCGTCCTCGACGATCCCAACCAGTCCGCGAACACCATGAACCAGGCGTTCAAGGACTCCATCGCCGCCATCGCCGACCGCGCGGAGGCCGAGAAGGACTCCATCCGCGGCATCATCTTCACCTCCGCCAAGAAGACCTTCTTCGCGGGCGGCGACCTCAAGGACATGATCAAGGTCGGTCCGGAGAACGCCCAGCAGGCCTTCGACACCGGTACGGCGATCAAGGCATCCCTGCGCCGCATCGAGACCCTCGGCAAGCCCGTCGTCGCCGCCATCAACGGCGCGGCTCTCGGCGGCGGTTACGAGATCGCCCTCGCCTGCCACCACCGCGTCGCCCTCGACGCGCCCGGCTCGAAGATCGGCCTGCCCGAGGTCACGCTCGGCCTGCTCCCGGCGGGCGGCGGAGTCACCCGTACGGTGCGTCTGATGGGCATCGCGGACGCGCTCCTCAAGGTTCTGCTCCAGGGCACCCAGTACAACCCGCAGCGCGCTCTGGAGAACGGCCTGGTCCACGAACTCGCCGCCACGCCCGACGAGATGCTCGCCAAGGCCCGCGCCTTCATCGACGCGAACCCCGAGTCCCACCAGCCCTGGGACGTCAAGGGCTACAAGATCCCCGGCGGCACCCCGTCCAGCCCCCGCTTCGCCGCCAACCTCCCCGCCTTTCCGGCCAGCCTCAAGAAGCAGACGGCCGGCGCCCCCTACCCGGCCCCGCGCAACATCCTCGCGGCGGCCGTCGAGGGCTCGCAGGTCGACTTCGAGACCGCGCTGACCATCGAGGCGCGGTACTTCACCGAGCTGGTCACCGGGCAGATCGCCAAGAACATGATCCAGGCGTTCTTCTTCGACCTCCAGGCCGTCAACTCCGGCGCGAACCGCCCCAAGGGCATCGAGCCCCGCCCCGTCCGCAAGGTCGCCGTCCTCGGCGCCGGGATGATGGGCGCTGGCATCGCGTACTCCTGCGCCCGCGCCGGTATCGAGGTCGTCCTCAAGGACGTGACGGCCGAGGCCGCGGCCAAGGGCAAGGCATACTCCGAGAAGCTGCTCGCGAAGGCCCTGTCGCGCGGTCGTACGACCGAGGCGAAGCGGGACGCGCTGCTCGCCCTGATCACGCCGACCGCCGATCCCGCGGACCTGGCGGGCTGCGACGCCGTGATCGAGGCGGTGTTCGAGGACACCTCGCTCAAGCACAAGGTGTTCCAGGAGATCCAGGACATCGTCGAGCCGGACGCGCTGTTGTGCTCCAACACCTCCACGCTCCCCATCACCGGCCTCGCCGAGGGTGTCTCGCGTCCCGTCGACTTCATCGGGCTGCACTTCTTCTCGCCCGTCGACAAGATGCCGCTCGTCGAGATCATCAAGGGCGAGCAGACCGGCGACGAGGCGCTGGCGCGCGCGTTCGACCTCGTCCGCCAGATCAAGAAGACGCCGATCGTCGTCAACGACTCGCGCGGCTTCTTCACCTCGCGGGTCATCGGCCAGTTCATCAACGAGGGCGTCGCGATGGTCGGCGAGGGCATCGAGCCCGCGTCCGTCGAGCAGGCGGCGGCGCAGGCCGGCTACCCGGCGAAGGTCCTCTCCCTCATGGACGAGCTGACCCTCACCCTCCCGCGCAAGATCCGCAACGAGACGAAGCGCGCGGTCGAGGAGGCCGGCGGCACGTGGCCGGGGCACCCGTCGGACGCGGTCATCGACCGCATGGTCGACGAGTTCGGGCGTACGGGCCGAAGCGGCGGGGCGGGCTTCTACGAGTACGGCGAGGACGGCAGGCGCACGCGCCTGTGGCCCGGACTGCGCGAGCACTTCACGAAGCCGGGTGCCGGGATTCCCTTCACCGAGATGAAGGAGCGGATGCTCTTCTCCGAGGCGCTGGACACGGTCCGCTGCTTCGAGGAGGGCGTACTGACGTCGGTCGCCGACGCCAACATCGGCTCCATCATGGGCATCGGCTTCCCGGCCTGGACGGGCGGCGCGATCCAGTACATCAACGGCTACGAGGGCGGTCTGCCCGGCTTCGTGGCCCGGGCGCGCGAACTGGCGGCGACGTACGGCGAGCGCTTCACGCCGCCGGCGCTGCTGGTGGAAAAGGCGGAGCGGGGCGAGAAGTTCAGCGACGCGTAACCCTGCCCCCGGGGCCTCGGACGCCGGGCAGGCTGGATGTGGCGCCGAGCGGGAAACCTCCCGCTCGGCGGCAGCTCTCAGCCCCTCGGGCGTTCGAGGCCCGGGGTCCGGGCGGAGCCCCGGATCACTCGGCCGTGAACGCCGCCCGCAGCTCCTCCTTCAGTGACCGCTGAAAAGCCGTCACCAGCGCCTGCACCACCATCGGCTGCATGTGAGCCGACAGCGACTTCATCGCCTTCACGTGCTCAGGGTCCGACTCACGCTCGCGGTACGGACCCCACACCTCGTCCTTGAAGAGGTTCGCCAGCGCGTGCGCCACCGACCGCGTGTGCTCCAGCAGGATCGCGCGGGCCGCGAGGATCGTCTCGTGGGCTATGGGAACGCCGAGGAGCTGTACGCCGAGGGCCAGCAGCCCCGGGTCGACGCGATAGGTGTCGGGGGAGTCCGCGCGCTCCAGGACCTCCATCGCGGCCAGCCGGTCGATGTCCTCCTCGGACAGCGGCCGCCCCGCCCGGCGTTCGAGCTCCGCCCGGGTCGCGTCCTCCGCCGAGTCCGGCGCCCAGCTGGCCACCAGCGCACGGTGGATCGCGAGATCGTGAGCGCTCAGGTCGGCCGGCAACTGCTCCAGGTAGCGCTCGATCGCCGCGAGCGTCATGCCGTGGTGCTGGAGCTCCTCGATGAGCGCCAGGCGGGACAGGTGGGCGGGCCCGTAGTGACCCACGCGGCGCGGGCCGATCACCGGCGGCGGGAGCAGACCGCGCGTGCTGTAGAAGCGGACCGTACGCACCGTGACCCCGGCTCGTGCGGCCAGCTCGTCCACCGTAAGCGTCGGCTCCTCGGTGTCCGTCGTCATGACTGCGCCTCGCTTCCCACTGCTGTGCACCGGCTGAACCAGCCTCCGTGCTGCGCTGCAGTGCAACAGTATTGCTGTCTCACCAGTGTTGTGAAAGCGCGCGGACGAGATCGCCGCCCCTACGCCGCCGAAGCCCGACTGTCAGTGGCGGACCGTACGGTGGTGCCATGTCCGGGATCAGATACGTACGGGGGGACGCCACCGCGCCGCAGGGCAAGGGCGTCAAGATCATCGCGCATGTCTGCAACGACCTGGGCGGCTGGGGCAAGGGCTTCGTGCTCGCGCTGTCCCGCCGCTGGCCCGAGCCGGAGGCGGCCTACCGGCGCTGGCACCGAGAGCGGGCCGCCAACGGCTTCGGCCTGGGCGCGGTCCAGTTCGTACCGGCCGGGCCGCCGTACCTATGGGTGGCCAACATGGTGGGCCAGCGCGGCATGCGGACCGGCAGCAAGGGCGTGCCGGTCCGTTACGACGCGATCGACACGGCGCTGGAGGCCGTGGCGGCCAAGGCGGCCGAGCTGGAAGCGTCGGTCCACATGCCACGCATCGGCTGCGGGCTCGCGGGCGGGAAGTGGTCGCGGATCGAGCCGCTGATAGGGGAGCGGCTGGTGGCTCGGGGCATCGCGGTCACGGTCTACGACCACGACTGAGCGGCCTGCCCAAGGGGTCGGCGCCGGCCGTCCCGCTGCTCGCTGCCTCGTAGCAGTGACCGCCCGAGCGCACGGTGATCCGGCGCTCGCGGTTGGCCGGTTGCCGACGAACTCGGCGAGCTAGCGCCGCCACCACCTCGTCCGCCGTGGTGGCCACCACGACGTAGTCCGGTGTGGCGATCCAGCGCTGGTTGAACCCCCGGTGCAGCGCGTCATAGCGCGCGTCGTCGGGACCCACTTCGATCGGACCGGCAATCACGGCATCCCCCAAGGCAGATCCGGCAGACATCCGCATACTCACGCTGAGTTACCAGTACTGTGCGTTGCGTCCCTGAACTCGTTCGGGTGCATGCCGCCAAGGAGCGCGCGCCGCCCGGCGTGGCACCTGGACAACGGTCGGGAAGGGCGCGTCAGGCGAAGTGGTGCGCCAGAGGCGCGTGCGGGTCTTGAGCGGCCGACTGCGGGGCGTGGTCCACGTGGACCGTGGCGCCGGCCAGTCGGCCCACCGCGTGCAGCAGCGCGTGCTCCGCCGCCACCGCGACCGCGTGCGCCTGGACCACCGTCAGGTCGGGGTCGACCACCACCGACGTCTCGGCGCGCAGACTGTGGCCGATCCATCGCATGCGTACGGCGCCCACGGCCCGCACGCCCTCGACATGGGACAGCGCGTGCTCGGCCTCGTCCACCAGCGCCGGGTCGACCGCGTCCATCAGCCGGTGCCAGACCTCCCGGACCGCGCCGCGCAGCACCAGCACGATCGCGGCCGTGATCACCAGCCCGATCACTGGGTCGGCGTAACGCCAGCCGAGCGCCGAGCCGCCCGCGCCCAGCAGCACGGCGAGGGAGGTGAAGCCGTCGGTGCGGGCGTGGAGCCCGTCGGCGACGAGAGCGGCGGAGCCGATCTTCTTGCCGGTACGGATACGGGCCCGCGCCACCCACTCGTTCCCCGCGAAGCCGATCAGGCCGGCCGCGGCCACGGCCGGGAGGTGGCTGACCTCCTGCGGATCGAGCAGGCGCCGTACCGCCTCGTACCCGGCGAACACCGCGGACGCGGCGATCACGAGCACCACGAACACGCCCGCCAGATCCTCGGCCCGCCCGAAGCCGTAGGTGTAGCGGCGGGTCGCCGCGCGTCGCCCCAACAGGAAGGCGACGGCGAGGGGGAGCGCGGTCAGGGCGTCGGTGGCGTTGTGGACGGTGTCACCGAGGAGCGCGACCGAGCCGGACAGGGCGGCGACCACGGCCTGGGCGACGGTGGTCGCCGCCAGGACGCCGAAGGAGAACCAGAGGGTCCGCAGCCCCGCCGCCGACCCTTCCAGCGCGGAGTCGATCCGGTTCTGATGACCGTGATGGTGATGTGCGTGTCCGTGTCCGCGACCATGCCCGTGACCCGTCATGTCCACCACCGTGGCACACCGACTCCCCTGCGGCCACTGCCGAAAAACCGCCCGTGACCAGGTGCGAACCGCTCGCGACTGCAGCGCCGGATCAGCGGCCGCCGGCCACCACCGGGTAGTGGTCGCTCAGATTCGTGTACGTGTACTGCTTGCCCCAGCTGGAGACGGTCCAGGGCGCGCTCTGCTCCTTGATCACCTCGTTCGTCCAGCCCGCGGGCTTCACGTGCCCGGCGCGGTGCAGAACGTAGTCGAGGTCCTCGCGCGGGTCGTCCGGGTAGCGCTCGGAGGCGATCGAGTTGTCGGCCGTGTCGAAGGAGTAGGGGTGACCGGTACGCGCGTCCTCGCCGGTCAGGCCGCCGTCGGACAGCATCGTGGCGTACTCGGGGCTGTGCGAGTCGACATTGAAGTCACCCGCGACGACGACCTGCTCGGAGGCGGGGATGCTCTTGCCGTCGAGGAAGGTGTCGATCGCCTTGAACTGCCGGCTGCGCATCTGGGCGGCCTCGCCCGCGCCGCAGCCCGGGTCGGTCGACTGGGCGTGCGTGCCGACGACGTGGACCTTGGTGCCGTTCACGTCCAGTACGGCGTACACGAAGCCCTTGTTGGAGTACCAGTCGGCGCCGCACGCGTCCTTGTAGACGTACTGCTCCTTGCGCACGACCGGCCACTTGCTGAGGACCGCGACCCCGCCGTCCTCCGGCGTCGTCGAGGAGTACGACCCGCCGGTGGCGTCCCAGCCGGTCCGGCTGCGGCCCATGACCGGCGTCTGGTGCGGGTACTGCGCCGCGGCGTTGCTCTTCAGGGCGTCGGAGGCGCCGTTGTCGAAGGCCTCCTGGATGACGACGACGTCGTTGCCCTGGAAGAAGGAGGCCGCCGGTATGGCCTTCGCGCGGTGGTCCTGGCCCCAGTTCGGGTAGAGGTTCTTGCTGAAGAGGAAGGTGTTGTACGACAGCACCTTCAACGACGGCACCGCGACGGAGCCGGAGGTGGATGCCGCGACCGGGGCGGCGGAAGCCCCCGGTGCTGTAGCGGCCAGTGTGGCGGCCGCGAGTGCGGTGGCCAGGGCTGCGCCAGGGGTGCGGCGGAGGGCGGAGTGCGGCACTGGGACTCCCGTTGAGGGTGGGGGGCAAGGGTCCGGCGCGGCACATCAAATCAGCCGGAGTTACCTTCCGGTAGCCATTGGGCGGCGAATGTCTTGCAGGAGGCACACGATCTCCCCAACTCCCCCTGCCGGCGAGCCGGGTGCGCCTGCGCGACCGCCCACGCGAGGCCCTGGGGCGACCTCGCCTGCGACGACCTCGCGGCATGCGGGGGAGCGGGAGGAAACTGCCGGCACCGAGGGGCTGCCGCCGCCCGCATCCGGTACCGCCGCCGCCAGAACCGGAATCGCATACTGGAAGCATGGAGATCAGTGAGCGGGACCCCGCGCCGCCTCCGCCCGGCGGCGTCCTGTGGTCCGTCGCCGGTGACGTGCGCGCGCTGCTCATGCTGCCCGCCGCGCTCACCCTGCAGGTCGCCCGCCCCGCCGTCGGCGCCGGCGTCGACCAGCACTCCGTCTTCCGCACGGACCCGTGGGGACGCGGCGAGCGCTCGCTGCGCTCCGTACAGCTGTGGGTGTACGGAGCGGGGGCGGGCGCCGAGGAGGGCCGCCGGCTCCGGCAGCTCCACAAGACCATTCAGGGCGTTGATGCCCACGGCCGCCCCTACCACGCCCTCGACCCGGCCCACTACTCCTGGGTCCACGCGACCGGCTTCCCCTGCTACCAGCACGCGCTGCGCCATCTCTGGCGGCCGCTCACCGAGGCGCAGGAGCGGCAGCTGTACGCGGAGTGGCTCCAGGTCGGCCGCATCCTCGGCATCAACGACCGGGACATGCCGCTGACCGTCGAGGAGTTCTGGCCGTACTACCGCAAGATGCTGTCCGAGGAGCTGGAACCGACTGTCGTCGTGCGCGAACTGATCGCCACCGACGCCCCGGTGCCCGCCCCCGACCGGGGACCGCTGCCGCTGCGTCTCGTCCTGCGCGTACTGTGGCCGGTTCTGCTGCCGCCGCTGGCCCGCTTCCGGGCGTTCGTCACCGTCGGCTACATGCCGCCGGACGCGCGCGAGGCGCTGGGGCTGGAGTGGAGCGACGTACAGGAGCGCAGATTGCGCCGGTTCAGCCGCGTCGTGCGCATCCTGGTGCCGCTGCTGCCCGAGCGGCTGCGCTATCTGCCCCTGGCGCGCGAGGCCAGGGCGCGGCACCGCCATCAGGTCGCCCCAGTCGACCGAGAGCGCTCTCAGTAATCCACTCGGAGCATGCTCCCGCCCGCCCGCTCCCGTCAACACTTGAACGCGCGACGGTCGGAGGTGCCCCCAACTCCCGTCTGTGTCATATGTATTGACACGTGTGTTTCATGAGTTTTACGTTCCCTGCTATCTGAGAGCGCTCTCGGACGCCCTTCCCCCACCATCAGAGGTGCCGTCCATGCCAGCTCCTCCCTCGAGAACCGCCTCCGCCCTCCTCCTCGTCTCCGCCCTGACCGCCCTCGGCCTCGGCTCGGCCGCCACTCCGGCGGCCGCTGCCACCATCCCCGTCGGGTCCGGCAGCTACTCAGACGTCCGCCCCGCCGGAACCTCGGGCCCCACCACCAACACCGGCACACCCGTCACCCCCAAACTCACCCCGGCCGCGAAGGACAAGCCGCTCCCCACCAACGACTGGTGGTCCTCCCTCGCCTTCCAGCGGTACGGCGACAACCCGCACTCCACGCCCATGTACGGCCACCCGCTCACCTACCAGGCCACCGCCGCCGGCCTGGAAGTCGGCTACCCGACCACCCCCGCCGTCGTCGGTGAGGGCCGCCAGTACGAGTACGCCCACAAGCGCGACCTCACGCTCGGCCTGACCGGCCTCAACTCCCCGGACACCAAGGCCGACGACTGGTCCGACTGGACCGTGACCCCCTACTGGTCCGACGGCGCCCGCACACTGCGCACCACCATCGGTCACGGCCTGCCCTTCGTGTACGCCAAGGGCTCGGGCGCCGGCGCCCAGATCACCACCGCCGCGGCTCCCACCGTCTTCGCCGACCAGGGCAACGTCCTCGGCATCACCGTCGCCGGCCACCACTACGCCCTCTTCGCGCCGACCGGCAGCGACTGGAACATCGCCGGCTCCACGCTCACCGCCGGCCTCGGCGCCAAGGACTACTTCTCGCTCGCCGTGCTGCCCTCCACCGACGCCCTGGCGACGTACAAGAAGTACGCGTACAGCTTCGTCACCGGATCGAAGGCGAGCTGGAGCTCCACCGGCGGCACGGTCAGGGCGACGTACGCCCTCACCACCGAGGCGAAGGAGGGCAGCGAGACGGGCACGCTCCAGGCGCTCTACCGCCACCAGTGGCTGCACACCTCCGACCCGCTCACCCCGTACACGTACGTCTCGCCGCGCGGCACGATGAAGGTCCGCGAGGGTGCCTCCTTCACCACCAGCCAGCGGGCCTCCGGTGTGCTCCCCGCCCTGCCGCAGTCGAGCGGCGTCGACAAGGCCCGGCTCAGGGGCTATCTGAACGAGGCGGCGAACGCCGCCGACCCGTTCTCGGGCGCCACCGACACCTACTGGACCGGGAAGGCGCTGGGCCGCCTCGCCCAGCTCGTACCGGTCGCCGACCAGATCGGTGAGACCGCCGTCCGCGACAAGCTTCTCGGCCTGATGAAGGGCCGCCTCCAGGACTGGTTCACGGCCGGCGGTGCCAACGAGTTCTCGTACGACAAGACCTGGAAGACACTGACCGGCTACCCGGCGTCGTACGGCAGCGACACCGAGCTCAACGACCACCACTTCCACTACAGCTACTACGTCTACGCGGCAGCGATCGTCGCCCAGTACGACCCGGCCTGGGCCGCCGACTCCGCGTGGGGCGGCATGGTCAAGACGCTCGTACGGGACGCCGCCAACCCCAGCCGCACGGACACCGCCTTCCCCTTCCTGCGCGGTTTCGACGTGTACGCCGGCCACAGCTGGGCCTCCGGCCACCAGGGCTTCGCGGCGGGCAACAACCAGGAGTCGTCGTCGGAGTCCACCAACCTCAGCGCAGGACTCGTCCTCTGGGGCGCGGCCACCGGTGACACGGCCCTGCGCGACCTCGGCACGTACCTCCTGACCACCGAGTCCGAGGCGATCGCCCAATACTGGTTCGACGCCGACGAGCAGGTCTTCCCGTCCTCCTTCGGCCACGACACGGTCGGCATGGTGTGGGGGAGCGGCGGGGCATACGCCACCTGGTGGACGGCCACCCCGGAGGAGATCCACGGCATCAACGTCCTCCCGGTGACCGGTGGTTCACTGCACCTGGGCGGTGAGAAGGCCGCCATCCGGCGCAACCTCGCCGAGATGGAACGCGAGAACGGCGGACCCGCCGTCGAATGGCGCGACATCCTGTGGGAGTTCCAGTCGCTCGCCGACCCGGCCGCCGCCAAGGCCAAGTGGGACGCCGGAAACGGCTCCTACACCCCCGAGCAGGGGGAGTCCAAGGCGCACACCTACCACTGGATCAGCACGCTCGACACGCTCGGCGCACCCGACGCGACCGTGAGCGGCGACATCCCGACGTCCGCCGTCTTCACCAGGGGCACGGTACGGACGTACGCCGCCCACAACCACACCTCCACCGCCCGTACGGTGACCTTCTCGGACGGCGGGAAGCTCACCGTCCCGGCCCGCTCGACAGCGACGGGCACCGGCACCGGCGGCACCGACCCGGACCCGGACCCCGAACCGCCCACCGGCAACACCTTCCAGCTGCGCACCGGCGGCGCCCTCACCACCACCACCGGAACCACCGCCGCCACCGACACCATCGCCTCGGCGGGCGGCGCCAACCACGACGGCACCCCGCACCAGCCGCTGACGTACACCGCCAAGGGGGTCAACGGCACGCTCAAGTCAGGTACGCCGACGGCCTTCCGCCTCCAGGTCGACGCGGGCACCACGGTCGGCCTCGGCCAGCAGGCCCGCGTCAGCTACGACCTGACGGGCGACGGCACGTACGAGCGGACGGAGACCTACCAGTACTTCGCGACCGACCCGGTCGCGGGCTGGGAGGAGTACACCCAGGCGCGCGGCCTCAAGTCGGCCACCGGCACGCTCGGTGATCTCAAGGGAGGCACCGTACGCCTCGAAGTGTGGAGCGCCATCGGCAACGGCACGGCCAAGCTCCGCACCGGAACGGGCGATTCGGTGCTGGTGATCCCCTTCCAGTAACCGGACCGCACCCCCCACGCGGCGGGTCCCGGCCGTTCAGGCCGAGGCCCGCCGCACCAGCTCGGTCGGCATGATCACCGAGGCCGGCGCGTCGCCGTCCCCGGCACCCTCGCTCAGGACCCGCATCAGCAGCCTGACCATCAGCCGCCCCATCCCCTCGATGTCCTGGCGGACCGTGGTCAGCGGGGGCTGGGCCGATTCGGCGACGCGTGCCACGTCGTCGAACCCGACGAGCGCGATCTCATCCGGCACCCGCCGCCCCCGCTCCCGCAGCACCCGCAGCGCTCCCGCCGCCATCAGGTCGTTCGCGGCGAAGACGGCATCCAGATCCGGCCTGCGCGCCAGCAGTTCCGCCATGGCGCGCGCACCGCTGTCCTCGGTGAAGTCGCCCTGCGCGGTCAGGGCGGGATCGGCGTCGAACAGTACGTCGCGGTAGCCGTCGGCGCGGTCGAGGGCGGAGGTCTGGTCGCGGGGGCCGGCGATGTGCGCCACGCGTTCCCGGCCGAGGCCCACGAGATGGCGTACGGCGGTCCGGGCGCCGCCCCGGTTGTCGCAGTCGACGTACGGGACGGCGGCCGCACCGGAGCCGGGACGGCCGCCGAAGACGGTCGGGACCTTGGTACGGCGGATGAGGGCGGGCAGTCCGTCGTCGTTGTGCAGCGAGAAGGCGAGCGCGCCGTCGACATGGCCGCCCGCCAGGTAGCGGGAGATCCGGTCGTAGTCGCCGGGCCCCTCCACCCACAGGAGGACCAACTGCGAGTCGTTCGCCGTCAGTTCCCTGCTGATGCCGCGCACCTGCTGCTCGAAGAAGGGGTCCGAGAAGATCCTGAACTCCGGCTCGGCGATGATCACGGCGACCGCGCCGCTCTGCCGCGTGACGAGGGACCTGGCCGCCTGGTTCGGGACGTACCCCAGCTCCTCGACGGCTTCCCGCACCTTGTCGGCCAGCGGCCGCCGCACGCCCGCACCGCCGTTGACGACACGCGAGGCCGTGGCCCGGGAGACTCCGGCGCGGGCGGCTACGGCTTCGAGAGTGGGGCGGGACCCAGCGGGCTGCTCGGGCAAGGCGGGCGCTCCTCGGCGGCTCGGGAGAGGGCTGCTGGGAGGGAGGATATCTGCAGCCAGGACCGCGTGAGAGCGCTTTCAGTCACTCGCACGCGGACGCCGCCGCCCCTTCGTGCGGGGCGGCGGCGCGGCGTACCACCGGTCAGTGGTGGCCGTGCTCGTGAATCGTGTTCGTCGCGGCGATCTTCTTCCACGACTTGGGCTGCGCGGGCTTCGCCTCCTCACCGGCGTGCGAGCGCGCGATGCGCGACTCGGCCGCCGCCCGGGCGCCCGGCTTCGACGGCTGGTACAGCCAGGTGTCGAAGAGTCCGGCGAGCGGCTTGCCCGAGACGCCCTCGGCGTACTTCACGAAGTCGGCGACGCTCGCGTTGCCGTGCGCGAACTTGGCCGGCCACCCCTTCAGGATCGTGAAGAAGTCCTCGTCACCGACCTCGTTGCGCAGCGCCTGCACGGCCAGTGCGCCCCGGTCGTACACGGCGATGTGGAACTGGTTGTCCGGCCCCGGGTCGCCCGGCTCGACCGTCCAGAAGGGGTCGTCGGCCGCGCGCGTCTCATAGGCGTAGTCCGCGAGCTCCTGCGCCGTGCCCTCCCCTTCCTTCTCCGACCACAGCCACTGGCTGTAGCGGGCAAAGCCCTCGTTGATCCAGATGTCCTTCCAGCCCTTGACGGAGACGCTGTCGCCATACCACTGGTGGGCCAGTTCGTGGACGACGACCGAGACGTTCGAGCCGTTCGCGAACTGCCGGGGGCTGTAGAACGGCCGGGTCTGCGTCTCCAGGGCGTAACCGCTGGTGACGTTCGGGACGTAACCGCCGAGCGCGTTGTAGGGGTACGGGCCGAAGACCTCGGTCAGGTACTCCGCGACCTCGGTGGTCCGCTCGATGCTCGCGCGCGCGGCGCCCGCGTGGTCACCGAGGTCCTTGCTGTACGCGTTGAGCACCGGCAGCCCGTCGGCCGTCCTGTCCGTCGTGATGTCGAACTTGCCGACCGCGAGCGTGGTGAGATAGCTGGCCTGCGGCTTGTTGGAACGCCAGTTGTAGCGGGTCCACCCGAGCCGCGAGCTCTGCGACTGGAGTACGCCGTTGCTGATGGCCTGCGTACCGTCGGGCACCAGGACGGAGACGTCGTACGTCGCCTTGTCCAGCGGGTGGTCGTTGCTCGGGAACCACCAGACGGCCGAGTCGGGCTCCTGAGCGGCGACGCCGCCGTCCGGGGTGCGGTGCCACGCGGTGTAGCCGCCGATCTTCAGCTGGGAGGGCTTTCCTGCGTACCGGACGACGACCGAGACGGCCCGGCCCTTCTCCAGCGGGGCCACGGGGGTGACGACGAGCTCCTGGTCGCCCTCCTTGACGAACTTCGCCTTCTTTCCGTCGACCCGCACCTCACTCACCCCCAGACCGAAGTCCAGATTGAAGCGCGAGAGCTTCTGCTTGGTGGTGGCGAGGATCGTCGCCGTGCCCTCCAGCAGGTCCGTCGTGGGCTGGTACTTCAGGCGGAGATCGTAATGGGACACGTCGTATCCGCCGTTGCCACTGGCCGGATAGTAGGTGTCGCCGATGCCCGGAGCGCCGGGAGTGAAATCTGCGGCCGATGCCGGGATCGCCAGCAGAAGTGAGGCCGCCAGCGCGCCCGGGGCGATGAGTCTGCGGTGCACGGATGCTCCAAGTGGTCAGTCCGAAGGATCTGTTCGCACCTTATTCAGCTCACATGCCACCAGTCATGTCCATGGTCGCTCCTGTCACACGACTGCCATCCGGCCGACACGAGGTCCTCTCATGCCCTCTTTTGCACAGGAGTTGACCGGAGTACCTTCCAGGCCCATGCCGATATCTGCGCGGGGATCCCGCTTGAAGTGGCGAAGGCTCGTACCGGTGGCCACGGCCGTCCTGACGGCGGTCCTGCTGACCCCGGCGGGCGCCCAGGGCGCCGCACCCGAGGAGAGCAGACCGGTCTACTCCTACGACAACGCGATCCGCGAAGCCGTATGGGTCGACACGCGCATGGACGGCGACGGGGACGGGAAGACCGACCGGATCGCCGTCGACATCGTCCGCCCCAGGGAACCCGCCCAACAGGGCCGGAAGATCCCGGTCATCATGGACGCCAGCCCGTACTACTCCTGCTGCGGGCGAGGCAACGAGAGCCAGAAGAAGACGTACGACGCGGACGGGAACCCCGTCCAGTTCCCCCTCTACTACGACAACTACTTCGTGCCCCGCGGCTACGCCTTCGTCGCCGTCGACCTCGCCGGAACCAACCGCTCCGACGGCTGCGTGGATGTCGGCGGCCACTCCGACATCCAGTCCGCCAAGGCCGTCGTCGACTGGCTGAACGGCCGTGGCAAGGCCTACACCAGCCGTACCGGCGGTGAGCGTGCCAAGGCCGGCTGGTCGACCGGAAACACCGGAATGATCGGCAAGAGTTACGACGGCACCATCGCCAACGGCGTGGCGGCGACCGGCGTCGAGGGCCTGAAGACCATCGTCCCGATCGGCGCGATCTCGTCCTGGTACGACTACTACTTCGCGCAGGGCGCCCCCCTCTACGACAGCGGACCCGAATGGCTGTCCGACTACGTCGAGAGCCCCGCGGCCCGCGCCCGCTGCCAGGCGGTGCAGCAGCGCCTCGTCGACGAGGCCCCCCGCAACGGCGACTTCACCCGCCTGTGGGCCGAGCGCGACTACGTACCGGACGCGGAGAACGTCGACGCGAGCGTCTTCGTCGTCCACGGCATGCAGGACCTCAACGTCCGCGCCAAGCACTTCGGCCAGTGGTGGGACGCCCTCGCCGACGCGGGAGTCGACCGCAAGATCTGGCTCTCCCAGACCGGGCACGTCGATCCCTTCGACTTCCGCCGGGGCGCCTGGGTCAAGACACTGCACCGGTGGTTCGACCACGAACTGCTCGGCTACGACAACGGCATCGACCGCGAGCCCATGGCCGACATCGAGCGCGCTCCCGACCAGTGGTCCACGGACAAGGTCTGGCCGCCCCGCGCGACCGACGCCACCACCCTGCGCCCCGGCAAGGGCTCGGCGCCCGGCGTCGGCACCCTGTCGCTGAAGCGCGCCGCCCCCGGCATCACGGAGACCTTCACCGACGACCCGAAGCTCTCCGAGAGCGACTGGGCGGCCGCGATCGACACCTCCACCCCCTCCAAAGCGGGCTTCACCACCAAGCCGCTCACCCGCGACCTGCGCCTGTCCGGCTCCTCGAAGGTGACCGTCACCGCGACGCCCTCGACTTCCACCGCGCACCTCTCCGCGGTCCTGGTAGACCTCGGCCCGGACACGATCCGCGACTACACCGCCGCGGGCGAGGGCATCAGCACCCTTCCCAAGCGCACCTGCTGGGGCCCGAGCACCACCGGTGACAGCTCCTGCTTCAAGGAGACGAAGGCCCGTACCGCGAACGTCGACCACACCGTCTTCAGCCGCGGCTGGGCCGATCTGGGCACCTACGCCGACGCGGGCAAGGGCCGGCCGCTCACCCCGGGCAAGCGGTACACCATCACCCTGGACCTGCACGCGAGCGATCACGTCGTGCCCGCCGGGCACCGTCTCGCGCTGATCGTCGGCGGCACCGACGCGGGCCTCATCGACCCGCCGTCGACCACTCCGACGGTCGGTGTCGACCTGTCCCGTATGGCCGCCGAACTGCCGGTCGCCGGCGGCGCCAAGGCCTTCGCCGGCGCCACCGCGGGCTCGCGCTTCGCCGCCCCCTCGGGTGCCCGCCTCGACGGCGTGGCCGAACCGCGCGCCGTCCGCCCGATCCCGGGAGCCACCCGCTGATGCACCCGCGTATCCGTGCCCTCGCACTCGGCGCCGCCGCAGCGGCCCTCGCCGCACCACTGGCCACGACCACCGCCCAGGCCTCCCCGGCCCCGCCCCGAACCGGCTTCGAAACGAACGGCGGCGCACGCTGGACGACCCAGCCGGAGGAACAGGACTTCCTGCGAGCGGTCGACCGCGCCAGTCCCCGCGTCACGATGTCCACCATCGGCACCACCAAGCAGCACCGCTCGCTCCAGCTCGTCCGTATCGCCGCTCAGCGGCACACGACCACCACCGTGCTGCTGATCTGCTCCCAGCACGGCGACGAACCGTCAGGCCGCGAGGCCTGCCTGACGACCGTCCGGGACCTCGCGTACGCACAGGACAAGAAGACTCTCGACTTCCTCGCCCGCACCACGGTCCTCGTCATCCCCACCGCCAACCCCGACGGCCGCGCGGCCGACACTCGTACCAACTCCGACAACATCGACGTCAACCGCGACCACATCGCCCTCAAGACGGCCGAGGGCCGGGCGATGGCCGCCGTCATCCGCGACCACAGGCCCGACATCGTGTACGACCTGCACGAGTACGGCGCCACCCCGCCGTACTACGACCGGGACCTCCTCGCCCTGTGGCCCCGCAACCTCAACACGCACGGCCAGGTACACACCGAGGCCCGCAGCCTCTCCGAGTCCTACGTACGCCCCCACGCCGAGGACGCCGGCTTCAGCAGCGGCATCTACGGCATCTGGACGGACCCGGTCACGGGCGAGCCGGTCAGGCAGGTGGCGGGCGACGGCCAGGAGCGCATCCTGCGCAACACGGCCGGCATCAAGCACGCGGTGGGTCTCCTGGTGGAGACCCGGGTCGACCCCCTCACGACCGAGGAGAAGGAGAACCCCGCCCTCAACAACAGGCGCCGCGCGGACACCCAACGGGCAGCTCTGACAGGCGCGTTCACCTTCGTGGACGAGCGCCGGGGACGCATCCGGGCCGCCACCGCCCAGGCCCGCCTGGAGGGCTTCACGGACCGTGGCCCCGTCCACCTCGGCGGCGCCGACAACGACCCGCCCGAACCCGCCGAGACGATCGGGAACCCGCCCTGCGGCTACCACCTCTCCCCGGCGCAGTACGCCGATGTGGGCGACGAACTGGCGCTGCACGGAATCGTCTCCCACCCCCGCGTCAAGGGCGCATACGTGCCCCTGCGCCAGTCCCAGCGGAATCTGGCGGTCCTCCTGCTCGACGACCGTGCGGCGTACCACCTCACATCCGGCACGCCCGACACCAGCTGTTAGGCAGTTGTGACGTGCAACACATGTGGTAGGGGGTACGGGAGAGCGAAATCGAGCTCAGTGATTCCCGAAAGGTGCCGCCTGTGTCGCACGAACAGAAACCGGCTCAACGGCTTCGGCTGCCGGTGAGGGCGGCTCTCCCGGGCCGCCACCCGCACGAGGACGAGACGCCCCGGACCGACCGGGTGGTGTTCGGCGTGACGGCCGTGCTCACCCTGGCCTTCGTGCTCTGGGGCTCCGTCTTCACCGGGACGCTGGAGCGCGTCTCCGACAGCATGCTCAGCGGCCTGATGCACAACGGCGGCTGGGCCTTCGTTCTGGCCGCCTCCGGGTTCGTCATTTTCGCTCTCTGGCTGGCCGTCAGCCGTTACGGCAGGATCCCGCTCGGCCAGGAGCACGAGGGACCCGAGTTCCGCACCGTGTCCTGGGTCGCGATGATGTTCAGCGCCGGCATGGGCATCGGCCTGATGTTCTACGGCGTGAGCGAGCCCCTCGCGCACTACATCACCCCGCCGCCCGGAACCGACCCCGCCGACTCGGCGGACGCCATGCAGACGGCCCTGGCCACCACACTCTTCCACTGGACACTCCACCCCTGGGCGATCTACGCGGTGGTCGGCCTCGCCATCGCGTACAGCACATTCCGGCGCCGCAGGCGGCAGACCATCAGCGCCGTCTTCGAGCCGCTGATCGGGAAGAAGCGCGCCGACGGCGCCCCCGGCCGGGTGATCGACATCCTCGCCATCTTCGCCACCCTCTTCGGCTCCGCCACCTCCCTCGGTCTGGGCGCCCTGCAGATCGGCAGCGGCTTCCGCGAACTGGGCTGGATGGAGAAGGCCGGCACCGGACTCCTGATCTCCATCATCGGAGTCCTCACAGCCGCGTTCGTCTTCTCCGCCGTCTCCGGCGTCGAGAAGGGCATCCAGTGGCTGTCCAACACCAACATGGTCCTGGCCGTGATCCTCGCGGTCTTCGTCTTCATCGCGGGCCCGACCATCCTGATCCTCGACCTCCTCCCCACCTCCCTCGCCGCCTACATCGACGAACTTCCCCAGCTGGCCGGCCGTACCGAGGCGGCGACCGGTGGCGGTGAGGTCTCCGAATGGCTGAGCAGCTGGACGGTCTTCTACTGGGCGTGGTGGATCTCCTGGACTCCGTTCGTCGGCATGTTCATCGCGCGCATCAGCCGCGGCCGTACGATCCGTCAGTTCGTGGGCGGCGTCATCCTCGTGCCCAGCACCGTCAGCCTGGTCTGGTTCGCCATCTTCGGCGGTACGGCGATGAAGCTCCAGGAGCGCGAGCAGCTCGGTGACGAGACGACGCCGGAGGGCCAGCTCTTCGGCGTACTCCAACAGTTCCCCATCGAGAGCGTGATGAGCCTCCTGGTCATGATCCTGGTCGGCATCTTCTTCGTCTCCGGAGCCGACGCCGCCTCCATCGTGATGGGCACGCTCTCCCAGCGGGGCACCTTCGAACCGGCCCGGTTCGTCGTCATCTTCTGGGGCGTGGTGACCGGCGCCGTGGCAGCGGTCATGCTGCTCGTGGGCGACGGCAAGGGGGACGCGCTGGCCGGCCTCCAGAACCTCACGATCCTCGTCGCGGCCCCCTTCGTACTGGTCATGATCGGCATGTGCCTGGCCCTGATGCGCGACCTTCGCCAGGACCCGCTGATCGTCCGCGGCGAGATCGCCGAAGAGGCGGTGGAGAGCGCGGTGATCGCGGGCCACGAGAAGTACGCCGGCGAATTCGAGATCCGCATCGGCCCGGGCCCGGAGGCGGACGAGGAAGAGGAGCGCAAGAAGAACCTCTGACCCGACGAGGCGCAGCGCACCAGCGCCAGTACGCTCCCCACCCGACGAGCCCGCCCCCGTCCAGCACTTCATGGTGCCGGGAGGGGGCGTCCCGGGGCATTCCCCGCAGGGTGTCGAACGCCATACCCAGCACGGCACCACGTACCGGGGTGTTCGGCGCCCGAGGAGACGCCCCGGCGCGGCACCGGCCCCACGCCCCGGCCCTCCGCCGCCCCCACCCCGGCCACCGCGCCTCAGCCCCCCAGCAGCCGCGCCGCCTCCCGGGCGCACCCCCAGGCAACCGTGACCCCCGCCCCGCCATGCCCGTAGTTGTGCACGCACAACCCGCCGGACGGCAGCCGCTCCGCCTCCAGCCGCACACCCCCCGTACGCACGGGCCGCAGACCGACCCGGTGCTCCAGAACCTTCGCCCCCGCGACCTCAGGCCGGACCACCGCGCACCGCTCAACGATCGCCCGCGCCACCGCCGGATCGGGCTCCTGCTCCCACTGGTCGTCCTCGGCGGTGCCGCCGAGCACCAGGCCGTACGGCTGGGGAAACAGATAGGCCGACTCGGCTCCACCCGTCGCCGCCACGAACCACTCCGCGATCCCAGGGTTCTCCACCACGACCAACTGCCCCCGCACCGTGCGCATCCCGTCGTCGGGCACCAGCTCACGCGCCCCCAGCCCGCTGCAGTTGACGACGGCGCGCCCGGTCGACGGCGCGGCCTCCTCCAGCCGCGTCACACCCCGCGGCGACACCACACCACCCGCCTCCTCCAGCCGCCGCCGCAGATACCGCAGATGCACCGGCATGTCGATCAGCGGCAGCACAGCGCGCAAACCATCAGGACCGTCCGCCAGCCCCGTCACCCCCGCACCCCATGCCCCGAGCCCGGCCGACACGGTGTCCGCCATGACCCCCGCCACGCGCCGCACACCGGTCTCCTCGGGCGTACGCGCGAGCTCCTCGTAGACCCGCAGCGAGTCCAGCGCCCAGTCGCCCACGCGTTCCTCGGGCTCGATGCGGTACGGCCACCACAACGCGCCGGCCACCGCGGAGCACGTCCGTTCCGACGGTTCCCGGGTCCATACCCGCACCGACCAGCCACTCTCCGCAAGAACGACAGCGGTGGCCAGCCCCACCACCCCTGCGCCCACCACTACCACTTCACGGCTCATGGCCGGACGCTAACGGAATCCTCGCTGCCGTGCTCACATCACGTCATAGCTGGGGATACTCAGGACATGTCTGCCGACTACGCGACTTTCGGGCTTGCTCCGGCGATGCGGGCCGGTGGTGTCCTCGTCAACGGGGACTACCAACTGCACCGCGATTTCATGGACTTCATCATCGACGGCCGGCCGCTGCTCCACCAGCTCTCCGACCTGGACGCGGTGTCCCCCTTGGCCGCGGACGTACCGCCCGCCATCTTCACGGCCCAGGTACGCAGCCTCCTCCTGGAAGCGGAGGCGCCTCTCCCCGAAAGCCGGTACGTCATCTACGGCTGCCCGGAGTGCGAAAGCCTGGAGTGCGGTGCGGTCACCGCCGTGATCGAGCGGGCGGGGGACGACTTCGTCTGGCGGGACTTCGCCTGGCAGACGACCGGGACCGCGGACCTGGACCTGAACGGCTATCACGGGATAGGCCCGTTCCGCTTCCGCGGCCAGGAGTACCGCACGGCCCTGGAGCACCTGCTCGCTGCCGGCGACGAGGAGCCACCACCCCGCCGCCGGGTCCTCCTGATCGGCGCGCGCGTGGACGTACTGGCGAAGCTGGCCGCCGCACTGCGCACGATCAACATCGGCGCGGACATCACGGGCGACGCGGCCGACGTACCGCCCGACGAGCTGCGGGCCTACGGAGCGGTGGCTTTCGGCAGGACGGTCGACGAGCGCGTGCGCGCCGCCACCCGGTCGGCGTTCGAGCGAGCGGGCGCCGACGTCGCATACGTCGACGGGGTCGCCCCGATCGTCCCGCTGCTGGTGGCCCAGATAGAGGCGGCCCTGGACCGCAGCCCGCCGGAGCAGCGCCGTCTCACGCGGCTGGTGGCGGTGGAGGGCGAGGCGGGGGTCGAGGTGACGTCCACGTGCCGGGTGCAGCTGATCGCGTACCGGCTGGACCGGCTGTCGCGGACACACACCCATGAGGTCTTCGACGACGTACTGGAACCGGGAAAGCATCGGATCCCGCTGGACGGCCGGGCGACGAAGGGCCAGTCGTTCATCGTTGCGCGCACCATGGGAGCGGTACTGGTAGCCCCCATGATCCGCTGACCCACTCCATCCCGGGGCACCCCCTTCACGCACCCGGCACCAAGCCACGCACGCCGCGCCCGCCCCCTCGCTCACGGCACCATGCCACCCACCCACCCACCCGCTCACGCGGTACGCACCCGCACCTCCGCGCACAGCGGCCGGTCGGCCACAGGGGCCGGTCCACCACAGCTGCCGGTCGGCCCGCCCGAGGTGCTCGGTAGGATCGTGGCCTGATGACTGCAACTCTCGTCGCCAAAGATCTCGCCGCGGGCCACGGCGACCGCTCCCTCTTCTCGGGCCTCGACCTCGTGGTCGCCCCCGGCGACGTGATCGGCCTCGTCGGCGTGAACGGCGCGGGCAAGTCCACGCTGCTTCGGCTGCTCGCAGGGCTCGACACCCCCGAGGACGGCGAGCTGCGGCTCTCGCCGCCCACCGCCACCGTCGGGCACCTCCCGCAGGAGCCCGAGCGCCGCGAAGGCGAGACCGTACGGGCCTTCCTGGCCCGGCGTACCGGAGTGGCCGCCGCGCAGAGCGCCCTGGACGAGGCCACCCAGGCGCTCGTCGACGAGACCCCGGGCGCGGACGACGCGTACTCGGACAGCCTCGACCGCTGGCTCGACCTCGGCGGCGCGGATCTCGACGAGCGCGCCGAGGAGGTGGCCGCGTCCCTCGGCCTGACGGTCGGCCTCGACCAGCCGATGACCGCCCTCTCCGGCGGCCAGGCGGCCCGGGCGGGCCTCGCCTCGCTCCTCCTCTCCCGGTACGACGTCTTCCTCCTGGACGAACCCACGAACGACCTGGACCTGGACGGCCTGGAGCGCCTCGAGCGCTTCGTCTCGGGCCTGCGCGCCGGCACCGTCGTCATCAGCCACGACCGCGAGTTCCTCACCCGCACCGTCACCAAGGTCCTGGAGCTGGACCTCGCCCAGCAGCAGATCAAGCTCTACGGCGGCGGCTACGCGGCGTACCTGGAGGAGCGCGAGACCGCGCGCCGCCACGCCCGCGAGGACTTCGACGAGTACGCCGACAAGAAGGCCGCGCTCGAAGGCCGCGCCCAGATGCAGCGCGGCTGGATGGACAAGGGCGTCAGGAACGCCCGCCGCAAGGCCACGGACAGCGACAAACTCGGCCGCAACCTCCGCAGCGAGGCGAGCGAGAAGCAGGCCGCCAAGGCACGCCAGACCCAGCGCATGATCGAGCGTCTCGACGTCGTCGACGAGCCGCGCAAGGAGTGGGAGCTGCGCATGGAGATCGCGGCCGCCCCGCGCTCCGGCGCGGTGGTCGCCACGCTCCGCGACGCGGAGGTCCGGCGCGGCGACTTCTCGTTCGGCCCGGCGTCGCTCCAGATCGACTGGGCCGACCGCGTGGCGATCACGGGAGCCAACGGCGCGGGCAAGTCGACCCTGCTCGCCGCCCTCCTCGGCCGTCTCCCGCTGGACGAGGGACACGCGGCGCTCGGCCCCGGTGTGGTGGTCGGAGAGGTCGACCAGGCGCGCGGCCTGTTCTACGGTTGCGAGTCGCTCCTCGACGCCTTCTGCGCGGCGGTTCCCGACACGGAGCCGGCGGAGGTACGCACACTCCTGGCCAAATTCGGCCTGCGCGCCGACCACGTACTGCGCCCCGCCACGACACTGTCGCCGGGGGAGCGGACCCGCGCCGCGCTCGCGCTGCTCCAGGGCAGGGGCGTCAACCTGCTGGTCCTCGACGAGCCGACGAACCACCTGGACCTGACCGCGATCGAGCAGCTGGAGTCGGCACTCGACTCGTACGAGGGCACCCTGCTGCTGGTCACGCACGACCGCCGGATGCTGGACGCTGTCCGTACGACCCGCCGGGTCGAGGTCGCGTCGGGCAAGGTCACCGAACTCTGACCCGCCCTCGGGGCGTTCCTCCATCGCCGTACGGGCGCACGCGCCGCACCGGGCAACTCCGGCCCGTCCGGCGTTCGAGGACCGGGGGCGGGTGCTGAGCCCCGCTTGGGGGAGGGGCGGGTGGCGGAGAGACCCGCGCAGCGGAACCCGTACCCGCACCCGCCCCGGCCCACCGGCCCCGTCAGCCCCGCTTCGGATCGGTGAGTCCCGCCCGCCGCAACGCATCCGCCATCGCGCTGTTCGTCGGCGCGGGCGCCTGCCGGGAAGCCCCGCCACCAGCGCCACGGCGCTCACCGGTCCCGCCGCCACGACGCTCGCCGCCGGCAACGCCGCCCCCGCCACCGCGCCGCTCACGGCCACCCTGCCGCTGCGCCGGAGGACGGGAACCGGAGCCGCCGCCCCGCTCCCGCTTCCCCTCGCCCGCGGGCGTCACCACGTCGTCCTCCAGCCGCAGCGTCAACGAGATCCGCTTGCGCGGGATGTCGACGTCCATGACCTTGACCTTCACCACGTCACCCGGCTTCACGACGTCCCGGGGGTCCTTGACGAACGTCTTCGACAGCGCCGACACGTGCACCAGCCCGTCCTGGTGAACGCCCACGTCCACGAACGCCCCGAACGCGGCGACGTTCGTCACCACGCCCTCCAGGATCATCCCGGCCGTCAGGTCCCCGATCTTCTCGACGCCTTCCTTGAAGGTCGCCGTCTTGAACGCGGGCCGGGGGTCGCGCCCCGGCTTCTCCAGCTCCTTCAGGATGTCCGACACGGTCGGCAGCCCGAACGTGTCGTTCACGAAGTCCGCGGCACGCAGCGACCGCAGCACCGCCGTGTTCCCGATGAGGGTGGCGACCCCACTGCCCGCCGTCTTCACCATCGCCCGCACCACCGGATACGCCTCCGGGTGCACGCTCGACGAGTCCAGCGGATCGTCGCCGCCCTGGATCCGCAGGAAGCCCGCGCACTGCTCGTACGCCTTCGGGCCGAGCCGCGCCACATCCTTCAGCCCCTTGCGCGACCGGAACGGGCCGTTCGCGTCCCGGTGCGCCACGATGTTCTCGGCCAGCCCGGAGCTGATGCCGGATACGCGCGAAAGCAGCGGCGCGGAAGCGGTGTTGACGTCGACGCCCACCCCGTTGACACAGTCCTCGACCACCGCGTCGAGCGAACGCGACAGCTTCACCTCCGCCAGGTCGTGCTGGTACTGCCCGACCCCGATCGACTTCGGGTCGATCTTCACCAGCTCGGCGAGCGGGTCCTGGAGCCGCCGCGCGATCGACACTGCGCCGCGCAGCGAGACGTCCATGTCGGGAAGCTCCTGCGAGGCGAAGGCGGACGCCGAGTACACCGACGCACCGGCCTCCGAGACCATCACCTTCGTGAGCTTCAGCTCGGGGTGCTTGTCGCACAGCTCACCGGCGAGCTTGTCGGTCTCGCGGGACGCCGTGCCGTTGCCGATGGCGATGAGCTCGACGTCGTGCTCCTCGGCGAGCCGCGCCAGCGTCGCCAGCGACTCGTCCCACTTGTTCCTGGGCACGTGCGGGTAGATGACATCGGTCGCGACGACCTTGCCGGTCGCGTCCACGACGGCGACCTTCACGCCCGTACGGAATCCGGGGTCGAGCCCGAGCGTCGCCCGCGTACCGGCCGGCGCCGCCAGCAGCAGGTCGCGCAGGTTGGCCGCGAAGACGCGCACCGCCTCGTCCTCCGCCGCCGTACGCAGCCGCAGCCGCAGATCGATCCCGAGGTGCACCAGAATCCGGGTACGCCACGCCCAGCGCACCGTGTCGCCGAGCCATTTGTCGCCGGGGCGGCCCTGGTTGGAGATACCGAAGCGCCGGGCGACCATGTTCTCGTAGGTGGAGGGCCCGCCCGCCTCGGACGGCTCCTCGGGTTCCAGCACCAGATCGAGTACGTCTTCCTTCTCGCCCCGCAGCATGGCGAGCACCCGGTGCGACGGCAGCGCGGTGAAGGGCTCCGAGAAGTCGAAGTAGTCGGCGAACTTGGCGCCGGATTCCTCCTTGCCCTCCCGCACCTTCGCGGCCAGCCGCCCGCGCGACCACATGCGCTCGCGCAGCTCACCGATGAGATCGGCGTCCTCGGAGAAGCTCTCGGTGAGGACCGACCGCGCACCGTCCAGGGCGGCCTGCGCGTCGGCCACGCCCTTCGCGGCGTCCACGAACGCGGCGGCGGCCGCGAGCGGCTCCACCGAAGGGTCGGCCAGCAGCCCCCGGGCCAGCGGCTCGAGTCCCGCCTCGCGCGCGATCTGCGCCTTCGTCCGGCGCTTGGGCTTGAACGGCAGGTAGATGTCTTCCAGCCGGGCCTTGGTGTCGGCGGCCCGGATCCGCGCTTCGAGCGCCTCGTCCAGCTTGCCCTGTTCGCGCACGGACTCCAGGATCGCCGTCCGCCGCTCCTCCAGCTCGCGCAAGTACCGCAGCCGCTCCTCGAGCGTGCGCAGCTGCGCGTCGTCGAGCATCTCGGTCGCTTCCTTGCGGTAGCGAGCGATGAACGGCACGGTCGAGCCGCCGTCGAGCAATTCGACGGCGGCTCGGACCTGTCGCTCCTTTACGCCGAGTTCCTCGGCGATCCTGCCTTCGATGGACGTCGTCACGATGTTCCCGACTCGCCTTCTCCTGCGGGCTGTGCTTGAGCCTGCATTGTGCAGGGTCGTCGGGTCCCGTGTCGCGCGCGCCCCGGCCGGGCCGTCAGGCGCGTCGGGCGCGTCCACCGCCGCGGGACGCTGTATCCGACGCGCCTCCGAAGAGCTTGGCGACCAGCCGGAAGGGCAGAGTCACTACTGTCGCGATGGCCGAGCCGATCATCCGGAGTCCATCTGCAATCGCACGCAACACGTTGAACCTCCTGCTGTCTCGGTGTCCGACACGCATCTCGTTGTCCGACACAGCCCGGGTGTCCGTCATCGCGTGGCGCAAACGCTCCGCGCAGCGGGCAATGTCACTTGCCGGTGAGATCGGCCGGGAACGCGCCGGCCCCCAGCGCGGCTCCGAGGAAGCCGCGGCCGAGCTCGGTGAGCCGCTCGGTGCCCTCGGCGCCCAGGTGGTCGTACGGTGCCGCGTCGAGCCGGTCCGTCGTCTCCTCCAGCTCGCCGCGCAGTGCGGTGCCCGCCTCGGTCAGTTCGCCCCCGTCGTCCAGCAGACCGCGCTCCCGCAGCCGTGCCGAGGCCGTCTCCCAGTCCGTACGGTTCCAGCCGCGCGTGGCCAGCGTCCAGCGCGGCGACATGCCCTTGCCGGTCGCCGTGTGACTGACCAGCGCCTCCAGCGGGTCGAGCCCGGCGGCGAGCAGCGCCGCCAGGTGGCCGTCGCCGCGGTGCTCGCGCAGCAGCGTCGCGGCGTGCCAGTAGGCGAGGTGGGGCCGTTCGGGTACGGGCAGGTCGGCGTGGGCGGCGTACAGCGGCCGCGCGTGGCGGGTGCACGCCTCGGCGGCGCGCAGGGCGAGCCCGGCGGCCTCCGTCATCTCGGCCGACGCGAGGGCCTCCTCGCCGAGCAGCCGGCGCAGGGTCGTGTCGACGGCGCGCAGCCGCGCTTCGAGTACGACGGCGGGCGACGCGGTGCGCCACACCTCGGGGACGTGCCTGGCCACGAGGGCGTGGTTGAAGTTGTAGAAGGCGGCGGTGATCACGCCGGCCCCGACCGCGCCCATCGCGGCGCCGCGGCCCGCGAAGTAGGCGGCGTTGCTGTCCTCGATGCCCACCCCCGCCAGCTCCTTGGTGAAGTCCGGGGAGAAGTACACGGTCGAGTGCAGCGGATTGAGGGCGTTGTGGCAGCGGCGGCCGGCGCGCGCGGGCAGAGAGGTCATGTCCGTACGCTACCGACTGGTCAGTACGCCGGGAAGCGCCTGGCCCCCGTGGCAGTAAAGGTGGGGTACTCGTCATTGCGGACAAACACGGGGCCCCGAAGGATTGGGCGCATGCCGAAGCGATCCGTACGATCCGTGCTCGTCGTCCTCTTCGACGACGTCCAGAGCCTGGATGTGACCGGCCCGGTGGAGGTCTTCGCCGGTGCGGCCCTGCAGGCCGGCGCGGGACGGGACGCCGGGAGCGCGGACCCCGCGTACCGCATCCGCACCGCCTCGCTCGACGGTGCTCCCGTGCGCACCTCCAGCGGGCTCACACTCGTCCCCGACGCGGCCCTCACCGGCGAACCCGCGCCCCACACCCTCCTCGTCCCCGGCGGCCGGGGCACCCGCAGCCCCGACCCGCGCCTGACGGACTGGCTGCGCGAGAACGCGCCGCGCGCCGAGCGCCTGGTCAGCGTCTGCACGGGAGCGCTGCTGCTCGCCGCCGCCGGGCTGCTCGACGGCCGCAGGGTCACCACGCACTGGAGGGTGAGCGACCACCTGGCCCGCACCTACCCGGCCGTCGACGTCGACCCGGACCCCATCTACGTCCGCGACGGCAACGTGGCGACCTCGGCCGGTGTCACCGCGGGCATCGACCTGGCCCTGGCGCTCGTCGAGGAGGACCTGGGCCGCGACATCGCCCTCACCGTCGCCCGCCATCTCGTCGTCTTCCTGCGGCGCCCCGGGAACCAGGCCCAGTTCAGCGCCCAGCTCGCCGCCCAGACCGCGCAGCGCGAACCCCTCCGCGAGGTCCAGCAGTGGATCACCGAGCACCCCGGCGACGACCTGTCGGTCGAGTCGCTGGCCGGCCGCGCCCGTCTCTCGCCCCGCCACTTCGCCCGCGCCTTCCAGGCCGAGACCGGCACGACACCGGGCAAGTACGTCGAACGCGTACGCCTGGAACACGCGCGGCGGCTCCTGGAGGACTCCGCGGACGGCGTCGAGGAGATCTCACGGACCTGCGGTTACGGCACGCCCGAGGCGATGCGCCGGGCCTTCGTCAAGAGCCTCGGCACCGCCCCCGCCGAATACCGGCGCCGCTTCCGCCCACAGCCCACCATCCAGCAATGACCGGAACCCGGATCCCTGGAAGGGACACCATGACCCAGATCGCCATCGCCCTCTTCGACCGCTTCACCGCACTCGACGCGGTCGGCCCGTACGAGATGCTCTGTCGCCTCCCGGGCGCCGAGACGCTCTTCGTCGCCGAGCGGACCGGGCCCGTACGCAACGACCGGGGCGAGCTCGCGCTCGTCGCCGAGAAGACGTTCGCCGACGTCACGAGCCCCGACATGGTGATCGTGCCGGGCGGGCCGGGGCAGTCCGCTCAGATGGAGAACGAGGCACTCCTCGGCTGGCTCCGTACGGTCGACGCCGCCACCACCTGGACCACCTCGGTGTGCACCGGCTCGCTGCTGCTCGCGGCCGCCGGCCTGCTGACCGGCCGCCGGGCCACCTCGCACTGGCTCGCCCTCGACCACCTCAAGACCTTCGGCGCGGAGCCCACCGGCGAGCGGGTCGTCACCGACGGCAAGTACGTCACCGCCGCGGGTGTCTCCGCAGGCATGGACATGGGGCTCACCCTGGTCGGGAGGATCGCCGGCGACGAGCACGCGAAGGCGGTGCAACTGCTCACCGAGTACGACCCCCGGCCGCCGTACGACGCCGGATCGCCGCAAAAGGCCCCGGCCGCGCTGGTCGAGGAGTTCCGTGGCAAGAGCCGGTTCATCCTCCAGTAGGTCCCGGCGTCCACGTGAAGCGGGGCGTACGGCGCTCCAGGAAGGCGGCGACCCCCTCGGCGGTGTCGCCGCTGCCGCGTGCCTGCCCGGCCCAGTGCGCGTCCCGGTCGCTGCGGCCGTTCGCGAACTCCTTCGCCGCGGCCTGCGTCAGCTGCGAGCGCGACACCAGCACGTGCGTGAACTCGGCCACCCGCTTCGCCAGTCCGCCCTCCGGCAGCACCTCGTCCACCAGCCCGGTGCGCAGCGCCCGCTCCGTACCGATCAACTCACCTGAAAACAAAAGGTACTTGGCGGCGGAAGGGCCCACCAGCGCGACGAGCCGCCGGGTCGACGACGCGGGGTAGACGATCCCCAGCTTCGCGGGCGTGACCCCGAAGGACGCGCCCTCCTCGGCGAACCGCAGGTCGCACGCGGCGGCCAGCTGGCTGCCGCCGCCGACGCAGTAGCCGCGGACAGCGGCCAGCGTCGGCTTGGGGAACGCGGCCAGCGCTTCCTCGGCCCGCACGGCGAGCCCCTGCGGAGCGTCGCCGGGCGCGCCCTCGCGCTCACCCCGGTCGCGCAGAGAGGAGATGTCCGCCCCCGCGCAGAACGTGCCGCCCGCCCCGGTCAGCACGAGCGCACGTACGCCCGGGTCCCCGGCCAGCCGCTCCAGCAGGCCGGGCAGAGCGGCCCACATCCCGGCGGTCATGGCGTTGCGCTTGGCGGGGTTGCTGATGACGACGGTGGCGACCCCGTCGGCGACGGTGTGCTCAAGCTGCGGCTCCATGCGCCGGATGCTATCCGGACCGTACGAACCCGCGATCAGGAACAGGCGCACAACTGACCCTGTCATAGGCGGAGCGGTCAAAAGCTGTCGATTACGGCTGACTTGTGTTCAGATACCCGGTCCGGACCAGCGCGTTCCCAACACTCGACGCGTGGTGACGAGAGAAGACGCACCGGCAGGGTACGAAGGAGTCTGGCGCTTCACCGCCCCTGCGGCGGACGCCTCCGTACCGGAAGCCAGACACGCGGTCCGCGATCTGCTGAACCGGCAGGGCGTACCGGTCCACGACGAGCTGGTGCAGGGGCTGCTGCTGATCGTCTCCGAGCTGGTCACCAACGCCGTACGCCATGCGGCGCTGCTCTCCCCGGAGCTTGCCGTCGAGGTGGCGATCGGCACGGAGTGGATCAGGGTCTCCGTGGAGGACAACCACCCCTACCGGCCCAAGGCCCTCGAGCGGGACTACGCGCAGACCGGCGGGCGCGGCCTGCTGCTCGTGCGGGAGATCACCGCCGAGGCCGGAGGGGTGTGCGACATCGAGCACACCGCGAGCGGCGGAAAGGTCATCTGGGTCGCCCTGCCGTTGGCGGGGGCGGCCGTCACCAGCCCGCGGCCGGGCCCGTCAGCTCTCTGATCGCCGGGCGCGCCGCGTCCAGCACGGTCATGAACCACGCCGAGAACGGCGCCTGCGCGTGCCGCGCGGCCAGCTCGTCCGGCGTCACGAAGGACGTCTCGCCGACCTCTTCCGGGTCGGGCCGCAGCGGGCTCTGCACCATCCCGACGAAGAGGTGGTTGTACTCCTGCTCGACCAGGCCCGAGTCCGGGTCCGGGTGGTTGTAGCGGACGGTGCCGGCCTCGGCGAGCAGCGACGGGGAGATCCCCAGCTCCTCGTACGTACGACGGGCGGCCGCGGCGAACGGCGACTCCCCGGGGTAGGGGTGCCCGCAGCAGGTGTTGGACCAGACGCCGGGGGAGTGGTACTTGCCGAGTGCGCGGCGCTGGAGCAGCAGCCGCCCGGTCTCGTCGAAGAGGAAGACCGAGAAGGCGCGGTGCAGGCGGCCGGGAGCCTGGTGTGCGGAGAGCTTCTCCGCGGTGCCGATGGTATTGCCGTCCTCGTCGACCAGCTCGAGCAGGATCTCTTCCGCTGTGGCGTTCGACGAGGTGCTCGCGGCGGTCACTGGTGTGCTCGGCATAACCATCCTTTGCTTCGGTTCCCGGTGTCCAAGTCTGCCGTACAAAAGAGTCTTGTCCGTACTTCGCGGAACCAACCGCATGTCCGCCCCCGCCGCGCGGAGCGGCGGGGGCGGACGGTGCGTCAGCTCAGGACGGCGGAGGGCCGCAGTACATAGCCGGTGTAGCCGTACTCCGTCCCGTGGTCCGCGCGCACGGCGATCTCCTCGCGCGTGAGGGTGAGCGCCTGCTCCATTCCGGGCGTGGCGGGGTCGGCCGCGTCGGCGCGCTCTCCGAGCGGGACGTAGTACTCGTCCCAGTCGCTCTCGGGCTGTGCGTACACCCCGAGAACGACGTAGCCGGCCGCGACCGCCGCGGCCGTGTTCCCGGATTGGTCGCGCATCGCCGGATAGTTCGCGTCCCAGAACGCGCGTGCGCCCGGTGAGGGCGCGTCGGAGGTCCACTCGCACTCGGTGACGACGAGCGCGCCGCCGGGTGCGACGAGGCGCCGCCACCTGCTCAGCGCGGTGTCGAAACCGATGTTGTAGGCGGAGCTCTCCGCCCAGATGAGGTCGAACGACCCGTCGGGGAAGGTAGGTTCGCCCATGTCACCCTCGACGGTACGGATCGAACCGGCGAGCCCGCGCGCTTCGGCGGTACTCCTCAGCTCGGCGAGGAACGGCGCGTACAGATCGACGGCCGTCACCTCGGCGCCGCACTCGGCCGCCAGCAGCAGCGAGACCCGGCCGGGGCCGCAGCCCAGGTCGAGCACGCGCGGCCGGTCCGGCATAGGTCCGGCGAGGGAGAGCAGGTGGCGGGTGGTGGAATCGGAGCCGGGGCCCTGGCGCGGAAGCCCGCGGTGCAGGGTCATGAAAGCTTCGAACATGGCGTTGTCGGTCAACGTGAGAACCCTTGGGTGTGAGGGCTCCGGCCGACGCGCGGAGAATCGCGCACGACGCATCGCGAGGAACGCGAAGAAGGGGTCAGCCGAGAGCCCGGGAGTTGAGGATGAACCGGACACTGCTCGCAGCAGCATCGACCATGACGGTCATCAACCTCATCTCCCCTCATCGTGTCCCCGGGACGGAATGTCTCCGCGAAAACCCTAGCAGCCCCGAACGGGTCAGCGGCAGAGTCTCGCCTCGTGCTCGGCGTGACCGCTCGGCTCCAGCTGGAACGTGCAGTGCTCGACGTCGAAGTGGACACCGAGGCAGCCCTGGAGGGCGTGCAGCATCTTCTCGTGCCCGACCGAGTCGAGGAAGTCCTGACTGACCACCACGTGCGCGGACAGCACCGGCATGCCCGAGGTGATCGTCCAGGCGTGCAGGTCGTGTACGTCGTCGACGCCCGGCAGATCGAGTATGTGCTCCCGTACCTCCGCCATGTCCACGCCCTTGGGTGCGACCTCCAGGAGCACGCTCAGTGTCTCCCGCAGCAGCTTCCAGGTACGCGGCACGATCATGAGGCCGATCACGAGCGACGCGATGGGGTCGGCGGCCTGCCAGCCGGTCGCCATGATGACGCCGGCCGAGACCAGTACGGCGACCGAGCCCAGGGTGTCCGCCAGGACCTCCAGGAAGGCGCCGCGCACATTGACACTGTCCTGCTGGCCCTTCATCAGCAGCGACAGCGAGATCATGTTGGCGAGGAGACCGACCAGGGCGAAGACGATCGCCGTACCGCTCTTGGTCTCCGCCGGGGTGATGAAGCGGTCGACGGCCTCGAAGAGCAGGAAACCGCCGACGCCGAGCAGCAGGAGACAGTTCGCGAGCGCGGCGAGGATCTCGGCCCGTGCGTAGCCGAAGGTGGCCTTGGTGGTGGCCGGGCGGTTCGCGAAGTGGATCGCGAGGAGCGCCATCGCGAGCCCGAGGGCGTCCGTCGCCATATGGGCCGCGTCCGCGATCAGTGCCAGCGAATTGGCGACCAGGCCGCCGACGATCTCGACCGTCATGACGGTCAGGGTGATGCCGAGCGCGATACGCAGCCGCCCCTTGTACGCCGCCGCCGCCGTACCGGTGGGCGGCGGCCCGCCGTGCGTATGCCCGTGATCGTGCCCAGCCCCCATGAGGGACGCCTCCCCGGTTGTGTGAACAGTCTGTCCGAGGTGTCAGTGAACTACGGGCGGGGGGTATGTGCAACACGGGACTGAACACCGTTGTCATGTGCCCTGACCTGCGGAAATGACCGCAGGTCAGGGCGTCGGCAAGATCAGTTCTGGGCGGCTTCCGGGTGCCGGAGAAGCCAGCCCTCCCACGCCGAGGCGACCATGTCGCGCACCCCGCGCCCGGCCGTCCAGCCCAGCTCCTTGGCGATCAGATCGGACGAGGCGACCGCCTTCGCGGCGTCACCCGGGCGGCGCGGCTCGACCACCGGGACGAGCGCGGAACCGGTGATCTCGCCCACCAGCCCGGCCAGCTCACGCACCGAGACACCTTCACCGCGGCCGATGTTGAACGTCATGTCCGCCTGCTCCGCGCGCGCCGCGAGCGCCCGCGCGACCGAGAGGTGGGCGTCGGCGAGATCGGCGACGTGAATGTAGTCACGGATGCAGGTGCCGTCGGGCGTCGGATAGTCCGCCCCGAAGATCCGCGGGGCCTCACCGCGCGTGATCCGGTCGAAGAACATCGGGATGATGTTGAACACCCCGGTGTCGGCCAGCTCCGGCCTCGCCGCACCCGCCACGTTGAAGTAGCGCAGGCACGCGGTCGAGAAGCCGTGTGCCCGGCCCGCCGCCCGCACGAGCCACTCGCCGGCCAGCTTGGTCTCTCCGTACGGATTGATCGGCGCGCAGGGGGTGTCCTCGGCGATGAGCTCCGCCTCGGGCACCCCGTACACGGCGGCGGAGGACGAGAAGAGGAACTGCCGCACGTCGGCCGCCGCGACGGCCTCCAGCAGCACGGTGAGCCCGTGCACATTCTCCCGGTAGTAGAGCAGCGGCTTCTCGACCGACTCCCCGACCTGCTTGCGCGCCGCGAGATGCACCACACCCGTGACGTCGTGCCCGGCGAGCGTGCGGTCGAGCAGCTCCCGGTCCAGTACCGAGCCGCGTACGAGCGTGATGCCCGCCGGCAGCCGTTCGGGGATCCCGGACGAGACGTCGTCCAGGACGACCACCCGCTCACCCGCCGCCGCCATGGTCAGCGCCACATGCGCACCGATGTAACCCGCTCCACCCGTGATCAGCCATGTCATAACGGCCACCCTAGGGCGTGTCCGGACCCTGTGTGGCCGTGGGTTTGTGGGCCGGGGCACGGATCGACCAAGATGATCTCGGTGGGCCGCCCGGGTCCCGGTCCGGTCTTATCGGGGCGTTAACGGGCCGTGAATTCCCGCTTCCGTTCATCCGATAGCCTCTGCCGACATGCCTTCGCGCCCGTGCCGGGCCGGAATGCCGCATGCCACGCAAGGCCAGCCCCTGCCCAGCGCCAAGGAGTGAGTTCGTCTGTCGACCGCCATCCTCACCGGTCCGCCGGTACCCGGATCGCCGCTCGAGGGCGATCTGCGGTCGCTGGGATTCGACGTACGGTCCGCCGCCGACGCGAACGAGACCGCCGAGCTTCTCGACGCCGTGCCCGCCGGTGAGCGGGTCGCGCTCGTCGACCCGCGCTTCGTCGGCCACGTCCACTCCCTGCGCCTCACGCTGACGGACCCCCGCTTCCCGGCCGCCGCGGCCCCCGGGGCGCTCACCGCGCAGCCCGAGGCCCGCGCCGCGCTGTCCCGCGCGGTGCGCGGCGCCGCGGCAGGACCCGACGCCGCCGCCGCCGCGCTCGACGCGGACGGCACGGCCGTGCGGCGTCCGGAGCTCGGCTCGCTCGTCGCCGTCGTCGCCACCGGCGAGGACGAGCGCGAGCAGGCCCGCGCCGCCGTCGCCGCCGTCGACGAGGAGGCCGTACGGCTGCGTACGGCCGTGAAGTCCCGCGACGGCTTCTTCACGACCTACTGCGTCAGCCCGTACTCGCGCTACCTCGCGCGCTGGTGCGCCCGCCGGGGCTTCACCCCGAACCAGGTCACCACCGCCTCGCTGATCACCGCGCTGATCGCGGCCGGCTGCGCGGCGACCGGCACCCGCGGCGGCTACGTCGCGGCCGGCGTGCTGCTGCTCTTCTCCTTCGTCCTGGACTGCACCGACGGGCAGCTCGCCCGCTACTCGCTCCAGTACTCGACGATGGGCGCCTGGCTCGACGCGACCTTCGACCGCGCCAAGGAGTACGCGTACTACGCCGGCCTCGCGCTCGGAGCCGCCCGCGGCGGCGACGACGTGTGGGCGCTGGCACTCGGCGCGATGGTGCTCCAGACCTGCCGCCATGTCGTGGACTTCTCGTTCAACGAGGCGAACCACGACGCGGAGTCCAACACGAGCCCCACCGCGGCGCTCTCCGACAAGCTCGACAGCGTCGGCTGGACCGTCTGGGTACGCCGGATGATCGTCCTGCCGATCGGCGAGCGGTGGGCGATGATCGCGGTCCTGACCGCCGTCACCACCCCGCGGATCGTCTTCTACGCCCTGCTCGCCGGCTGCTCGCTCGCCGCCCTCTACACGACGGCAGGCCGCGTCCTGCGCTCGCTGACCCGCAAGGCGCGGCGTACCGACCGGGCCGCCCAGGCCCTCGCCGACCTCGCGGACAGCGGGCCGGTCGCCCAGGCCGTCGCGGCGCGCGGGCCCCGTCTCAAGGGCGCCTGGACCGCTCCGGTCGTCGCCGCGGCCGGCGCCGCGGCGCTGCTGAGCACGGCGCTTACCCAGCCCGTCGGCAGCCGCCAAGTGATCATCGCGGCCGTCTTCTACGCCGTTCTCTCGGGCATGGCCGTCGCGCGCCCCCTCAAGGGAGCCCTCGACTGGCTCGTCCCGCCCGTCTTCCGGGTGGCCGAGTACGGCACCGTCCTCGTCCTCGCCGCCCGGTCCGAAGTGAACGGAGCACTGCCGGCGGCCTTCGGGCTGGTGTCGGCAGTCGCCTACCATCACTACGACACGGTGTACCGCATCCGTGGCGGCACAGGCGCGCCCCCCCAGTGGCTGGTGCGGACGATCGGCGGGCACGAAGGCCGGACGCTCGTGGTGGTGGTACTCACCACGCTCCTGGCGACGCAGAACACAGACCTCACCTTGGCGCTCACGGCCCTCGCTGTGGCCGTGGCGCTCGTGGTGCTCATGGAGTCCATCCGCTTCTGGGTGTCCTCCGGAGCACCCGCAGTACATGACGAAGGAGAAACCGCATGATCGGCCTCGTACTGGCTGCCGGCGCCGGACGGCGTCTGCGTCCCTACACGGACACCCTCCCGAAGGCCCTGGTGCCCGTGGACGGCGACACGACCGTTCTGGACCTCACCCTCGGCAACTTCGCCGAGGTCGGCCTGACCGAGGTCGCGATCGTCGTCGGCTACCGCAAGGAAGCCGTCTACGCGCGCAAGGAGGCCCTCGAGGCGAAGTACGGCCTCAAGATCACGCTTGTCGACAACGACAAGGCCGAGGAGTGGAACAACGCCTACTCCCTGTGGTGCGCCCGTGACATCCTCAAGCAGGGCGTGATACTCGCCAACGGCGACACCGTTCACCCGGTCTCCGTCGAGAAGACGCTGCTCGCCGCCCGCGGCAAGGGGCAGAAGATAATCCTCGCCCTCGACACGGTGAAGAACCTCGCCGACGAGGAGATGAAGGTCATCACGCAGGACGGCAAGGGCGTCCAGCGGATCACGAAGCTGATGGACCCGGCGACCGCCACCGGTGAGTACATCGGCGTCACGCTGATCGAGCCGGAGGCCGCCGAAGAGCTCGCCGACGCGCTGAAGACGACGTTCGAGCGCGACCCCGACCTCTACTACGAGGACGGCTACCAGGAGCTGGTCAACCGCGGCTTCACCGTCGACGTGGCCCCCATCGGGGAAGTGACGTGGGTCGAGATCGACAACCACGACGACCTCGCGAAGGGCCGTGAGATCGCGTGCCAGTACTGACCCGCCTCATCCCGTCCCCGGTCGTCGTCGACATCAGTTGCGGCGCCATGGACGACCTGGCCGGCCTGCTGGCCGACCAGCGGATCTCCGCCTCCGGCAAGCTGGCGATCGCCACCAGCCCCGGCTCGGGCATGGCCCTGCGCGACAAGCTCGCGCCGGTCCTGCCCGGCGCCGACTGGTACGCCGTGGCCGACGGAACCATCGACTCCGCGGTCAGGCTGGCGGACGGGATCAAGGGCAAGCGGTACGACGCCGTGGTCGGCCTCGGCGGCGGCAAGATCATCGACGTGACGAAGTACGCGGCGGCGCGGGTCGGCCTGCCGATGGTCGCCGTCGCGACGAACCTCTCGCACGACGGTCTGTGCTCGCCGGTGTCCATCCTGGACAACGACAACGGCCGCGGCTCGTACGGCGTCCCGACTCCCATCGCCATGGTCATCGACCTCGATGTGATCCGGGACGCCCCGGTCCGCTTCATCCGGTCCGGCATCGGCGACGCGATCTCCAACATCTCGGCGATCGCGGACTGGGAGCTGTCCCACCGCATCAACGGCGAGCCGGTCGACGGACTGGCCGCCGCCATGGCCCGTACGGCGGGAGAAGCCGTACTCCGCCACCCCGGCGGGGTCGGCACCGACGAGTTCCTCACGGTCCTCGCCGAGTCCCTGGTGCTCTCCGGCATCGCCATGTCGATCAGCGGCGACAGCCGCCCGTCGTCCGGCGCGTGCCACGAGATCAGCCACGCCTTCGACCTGCTGTACCCCAAGCGGGCCGCGAGCCACGGCGAGCAGGTCGGCATCGGCGCCGCCTTCGCCATGCACCTGCGGGGCGCGACCGAGCAGTCCGGGCTCTTCGCCGAGGTACTGCACCGGCACGGCCTGCCGGTGCTGCCGGAGGAGATCGGCTTCAGCGTCGACGAGTTCGTCAAGGCTGTCGAATACGCACCACAGACCCGTCCGGGACGCTTCACGATCCTGGAGCACCTCGACCTGTCCGCAGACCAGATCAAGGACGCTTACGCCGACTATGTCAAGGCCATCAGTAGCTGAACTCCGTCCGGTCGTTCACCCCGAGGGTGTGAAGGACCGGCGCAGCGGTGAGCACTGGGCCGGGCGCATGTACATGCGGGAGATCTCGCTGCACATCGACCCGTACCTGGTGAACACCAAGATCACGCCGAACCAGCTCACGTACCTCATGGTCGTCGTGGGTGTGCTCGGTGGCGCGGCCCTGCTCATCCCCGGGCTGACCGGTGCGATCCTCGCGGTGGTGCTGTTCCAGATCTATCTGCTGCTCGACTGCGTCGACGGCGAGGTCGCCCGCTGGCGCAAGCAGACCTCGATCACGGGCGTCTACCTGGACCGCATCGGCCACTACCTGTGCGAGGCGGCCCTGCTCGTGGGCTTCGGCCTGCGGGGCGCGGATCTCTTCGGTCCGGGCCGGCCGGAGTGGCTGTGGGCGTTCCTCGGCACGCTCGCTGCGCTGGGCGCGATCCTGATCAAGGCGGAGACCGACCTCGTCGACGTGGCCCGCACGCGCAGCGGTCTGCCGGCCGTGAAGGACGAGGCCTCCGTGCCGCGCTCCTCCGGTCTGGCACTCGCGCGCAGGCTGGCCGCGGCGCTGAAGTTCCACCGCCTGGTCGGCGGGATCGAGGCGAGCCTGTTCATCCTGGTCGTCGCGATGGGCGACTTCGTCCAGGGCGACCTGTTCTTCAGCCGCCTCGGCATCGCCGTACTGGCCGGAATCGCGATCGTGCAGACGTTCCTGCACCTCGTGTCCATCCTCGCCTCGAGCAGGCTGAAGTGACGGCCGCGGGCACGGGCGCAGGCCTGAAGGCCGGCGCCGTCATCATCACGATGGGCAACCGCCCGGACGAGCTGCGTGCCCTCCTCGACTCGGTCGCCAAGCAGGACGGCGACCGCGTCGAGGTGGTCGTCGTCGGCAACGGCTCGCCGGTCACCGGTGTCCCCGAGGGCGTACGGACCGTCGAGCTGCCGGAGAACCTCGGCATCCCGGGCGGCCGCAACGCCGGTATCGAGGCGTTCGGCCCCAGTGGCGCCGAGATGGACATCCTGCTCTTCCTCGACGACGACGGTCTGCTGGCCCAGCACGACACGGCCGAGCTGTGCCGCCAGGCCTTCGCCGCCGATCCGAAGCTCGGCATCATCAGCTTCCGGATCGCGGACCCCGACACGGGTGAGACCGCGCGCCGGCACGTCCCGAGGCTGCGCGCGGCCGACCCGATGCGCTCCTCGCGCGTGACGACCTTCCTCGGCGGCGCCAATGCCGTGCGGACCAAGGTCTTCGCCGAGGTCGGCGGGCTGCCGGACGAATTCTTCTATGCCCACGAGGAGACCGATCTGGCCTGGCGGGCGCTCGACGCCGGCTGGATGATCGACTACCGCTCGGACATGGTCCTGTACCACCCGACGACCGCCCCGTCCCGGCACGCCGTCTACCACCGCATGGTGGCCCGGAACCGGGTCTGGCTGGCCCGGCGTAATCTGCCGGCCCCCCTGGTGCCCGTCTACCTCGGCGTGTGGCTGCTGCTCACCCTGGCGCGGCGCCCCTCCGTACCCGCCCTGAAGGCATGGTTCGGCGGCTTCAAGGAGGGCTGGACTACGTCCGCGGGACCACGCCGCCCGATGAGATGGCGTACCGTCTGGCGCCTGACCCGGCTCGGCCGACCTCCTGTCATCTGACAAGCTCGGGTCTGAAAGCATCGGGTGCACGCGGGACCTGTAGCCCGATCCTGCGCCCTACTGCCTGCGCATCTTGAACACGAAAGTTTCAACTTGTGAGTGACACAACCCATGACGGTGCGGTCGCGACGAGCGCCCCGCCATCTCCCGACGACGGACTTACCCCGGCGGAGCTCGCCGCCAAGTACGGCCTGTCGGTGAGCGGTGCCCGGCCGGGGCTGATCGAGTACGTCCGGCAGCTGTGGGGCCGGCGCCACTTCATCCTCGCGTTCTCGCAGGCGAAGCTGACCGCCCAGTACAGCCAGGCCAAGCTCGGCCAGCTGTGGCAGGTGGCGACTCCACTGCTGAACGCCCTCGTGTACTTCCTCATCTTCGGCCTGATCCTGGAGGCCGACCGGGGCATGGACCGGGAGGTGTACGTACCCTTCCTGGTCACGGGTGTGTTCGTCTTCACCTTCACCCAGAGCTCCGTGATGGCCGGTGTCAGGTCCATCTCGGGCAACCTGGGCCTGGTGAGAGCGCTGCACTTCCCGCGTGCGTCGCTGCCGATCTCCTTCGCGTTGCAGCAGCTCCAGCAGCTGATGTTCTCGATGATCGTGCTGGTGATCATCGCGGTGGCGTTCGGCAGCTACCCCTCGCTGTCCTGGCTGCTGGTCCTGCCCGCGCTGGCGGTCCAGTTCGTCTTCAACATCGGCCTCGCGCTGATCATGGCGAGGCTCGGCAGCAAGACCCCCGACCTGGCGCAGCTGATGCCGTTCGTGATGCGTACGTGGATGTACGCCTCCGGAGTGATGTTCAGCATCCCGGCCATGCTCGCCGACAAGGATTTGCCGGGCTGGGTCACGGACGTGCTCCAGTGGAACCCGGCGGCCGTCTACATGGATCTCATCCGCTTCGGTCTGATCGACGGTTACGGCTCCGAGAACCTGCCCCCGCACGTCTGGGGCGTCGCCCTCGGATGGGCGCTGCTCGTGGGCCTCGTGGGCTTCGTGTACTTCTGGAAGGCTGAGGAGAGGTACGGCCGTGGCTGACGACAACAAGGGACGCGTTCCCACGGTCATCGCGGACGACGTGCACATCGTGTACCGCGTCAACGCCGGCGCGGGCGGTCGCGGCAGCGCCACCGCCGCCCTGAACCGCATGATGAAGCGCGGCAAGGGCGACGCACCCGGCGTACGCAAGGTGCACGCGGTACGCGGTGTCTCCTTCACGTCCTACCGGGGCGAGGCGATCGGCCTCATCGGTACGAACGGTTCGGGCAAGTCGACCCTGCTGCGTGCCATCGCGGGCCTCCTGCCGACCGAGCACGGCAAGGTCTACACGGACGGTCAGCCCTCGCTGCTCGGCGTGAACGCGGCGCTGATGAACGACCTGACCGGCGAGCGCAATGTCATCCTCGGCGGTCTCGCCATGGGCATGACCCGCGAGGAGATCCGCGAGCGCTACCAGCAGATCGTCGACTTCTCGGGCATCAACGAGAAGGGCGACTTCATCACCCTGCCGATGCGCACGTACTCCTCCGGCATGGCGGCGCGGCTGCGCTTCTCCATCGCAGCCGCCAAGGACCACGACGTACTGATGATCGACGAGGCGCTGGCGACCGGCGACCGGAAGTTCCAGATCCGCTCGGAGCAGCGGATCCGTGAGCTCCGCAAGGAGGCCGGCACGGTCTTCCTGGTCAGCCACAGCAACAAGTCGATCCGGGACACCTGCGACCGCGTCCTGTGGCTGGAGAAGGGCGAGCTGCTGATGGACGGTCCCACGGACGAGGTCCTCAAGGCGTACGAGAAGGAAACGGGCCGCTAGGTCCCCCTCGGTGCCCCCGCCGGTCGAACCCGGCGGGGGTTCCGCGTGTCCGCGCGACCCGCGCGGCCCGGCGCGCCGTAACATGCCGGAATCGTCAACTCCCGCCACCTTCGGGACGGTTGAGGCATATTGCTGCCTTGTTGTAATGCGACCAACACCCCGGCACGGCGCTGGTCGTTGTACAACGTAAGCTGTACCGGTGGGCGGCGTGTCCGAAATGGGATGTATTAGGTCGACAGTGTAGAACGGGAGATGTGACGGCAATGGCTATGGAATCTCTCCAGCTCGAAGACGCTTCCGCCGTCCCCGTACCGGGCAGCCCGCGATGACCGGAACCCGGCACCCGCGCACCGACGCGCACGCGCGCACGACCCTGGACAAGGCCGCCGACGAGAACTTCCCGGTGGCTCCCTTCTTTCTGCCGCGCGCCTGGCGGGACGACCTGATGGCCGTCTACGGCTACGCCCGCCTCGTCGACGACATCGGCGACGGCGACCTCGCCCCCGGCGGCGCCGACGCCCGCCTGCTCGGCCTCGACCCCGCTCTCGCCGACGACCGCCTGATCGTGCTCGACGCCTTCGAGGCCGATCTGCGCCGCGTCTTCGACACCTCCGGGGACGGCCCGCGCCACCCGCTCCTGCGCGCCCTCGTGCCGACCGTGCGGCGCTGCTCGCTGACGCCCGAGCCGTTCCTCGGGCTCATCGATGCCAACCGGCAGGACCAGCTCGTACGGCGCTACAAGACGCACGACGAGCTCCTCGCGTACTGCGAACTGTCGGCGAACCCCGTCGGCCGGCTGGTCCTCCGGATCACCGGCACCGCGAGCCCCGAACGGATCCGCCGCTCCGACGCGGTCTGCACCGCCCTGCAGATCGTCGAACACCTCCAGGACGTCGCCGAGGACCTCGGCCGGGACCGCGTCTACCTGCCCGCCGACTCCATGGCGCGCTTCCACGTCGACGAAGCCGATCTCGCGGCACCGTCCGCCAACGCGTCGGTGCGTGCCCTGATCGCGTACGAGGCGGAACGCGCCGGACGCCTCCTGGACGAAGGCACCGAGCTCGTCGGCAGCGTCAACGGCAGGCTCAAGCTGCTGCTCGCCGGTTTCGTCGGCGGTGGCCGTGCCGCTCTCGCGGCGGTCGCCGCCGCCGGCCACGACGTGCTCCCCGGACCGCCCAAGCCCACCAAGCTCAGCCTGCTGCGCGCAGTGGGAGCTGTCTTGCGATGAGACCGAAGAGAGGGGTGAGCCGGACCGTGGAGGGACTCACGCAGATGTCCGCACCGGTACTCGCCGCGTACAGCTACTGCGAGGCCGTCACCGGACAGCAGGCGCGCAATTTCGCGTACGGCATCAGACTGCTGCCGACCGACAAGCGCAACGCCATGTCCGCGCTGTACGCGTTCTCGCGGCGCGTGGACGACATCGGCGACGGCGTGCTGGAGCCGGGCGTCAAGCAGACGCGGCTCGAAGAGACCCGTGCGCTGCTCGACCGCGTCCGGGCGGGCACTGTCGACGACGACGACACCGACCCGGTGGCGGTGGCGCTCTCGGACACGGCGCGCCGCTTCCCGCTCCCGCTCGAAGGGCTCGACGAGCTCATCGACGGCGTCCTCATGGACGTGCGTGGCGAGACCTACGAGACCTGGGACGACCTGAAGGTCTACTGCCGGTGCGTCGCGGGCGCCATCGGACGGCTCTCGCTGGGCGTGTTCGGCACCCAGACCGGCGCGCGTTCCACGGAACGCGCCTCCGAGTACGCCGATACGCTCGGGCTTGCTCTCCAGCTCACCAACATCCTCAGGGACGTCCGCGAGGACGCCGGGAACGGGCGCACCTACCTGCCCGCCGACGACCTCGCCAAGTTCGGCTGTTCGACCGGGTTCCGCGGCTCCACCCCGCCCGCGGGGTCCGACTTCACCGGCCTCGTCCACTTCGAAGTACGCCGCGCCCGCGCCCTGTTCGCCGAGGGTTACCGGCTGCTGCCGCTGCTCGACCGGCGCTCCGGTGCCTGCGTCGCCGCGATGGCCGGCATCTACCGGCGGCTCCTCGACCGCATCGAGCGCGACCCCATGGCCGTGCTGCGCGGCCGGGTCTCGCTGCCGGGACACGAGAAGGCGTACGTCGCCGTGCGCGGCCTTTCGGGCCTCGACGCCCGGCACATCTCCCGCCATCACCTCAGGAGGCGGGTCTGATGGGGCCAGGTGCGGCCGGCGGGACGAACGCGTACAAGGGAGGCGCAACCCCCCAGCAGGCTGACGCGTCCCTGACTGCAACGGCCCGCCGTTCGTACACCGCCGGCAGGGCCCGAGGGGAGGGCGCATGACACGCGGGATGCCGGCCGTGCCCATGGGGGCGTCCGGTCACGCGGTCGTTGTCGGAGGCGGACTGGCCGGTGTCACGGCCGCCCTCCAGCTGGCCGACGCCGGGATGCGGGTGACGCTGCTCGAAGGACGCCCGCGCCTGGGCGGCCTCGCGTTCTCGTTCCGCCGCGGCGACCTCATTGTCGACAACGGCCAGCACGTCTATCTACGCTGCTGCACCGCTTACCGGTGGTTCCTGGAGCGTGTGGACGGCGTCGCGCTCGCCCCGCTGCAGAGCCGTCTCGACGTGCCCGTGCTCGACGTCGGCCGCACCGGCGGTGCCCGGCTCGGGCGGCTGCGCCGCACGGCGCTGCCCGTACCGCTGCACTTGGCGGCGAGCCTGGCGACGTACCCGCACCTGTCCCTCGCCGAACGCGCGAGCGTGGGACGGGCCGCGCTCGCGCTCAAGAAGCTCGACCCGGCAGATCCCGCCCTGGACGGTGTGGACTTCGCGACCTGGCTGGGCCGCCACGGGCAGTCGGAGCGCACCATCGAGGCGCTGTGGGACCTCGTCGGCGTCGCGACGCTCAACGCGACCGCGCCCCACGCCTCGCTCGGCCTCGCCGCGATGGTCTTCAAGACGGGGCTGCTCTCCGAGCCCGGCGCCGCCGACATCGGCTGGGCGCACGTACCGCTCGGCGAACTGCACGACACACTCGCCCGCAAGGCGCTCGACTCCGCGGGCGTACGGACAGCGCTGCGCACGAAGGTAACCTCCATCTCCCGTTCGCCGAACGGCGGTTGGGAGGTCGAGGCGACGGGAGAACGGATCGACGCCGACTCCGTCGTGCTGGCCGTACCCCAGAACGAGACGCATTCCCTGCTGCCCGAAGGCGTCATCGACGCCCCCGACCGACTGCTGGACATCGGCACCGCGCCCATCCTCAACGTCCACGTCGTCTACGACCGCAAGGTGCTGCGTCAACCCTTCTTCGCCGCGCTGGGCAGCCCCGTCCAGTGGGTCTTCGACCGTACGGAGTCCTCCGGGCTCAAGGGCGGCGGACAGTACCTCGCCGTGTCGCAGTCGGCGGCCCAGGACGAGATCGACACACCCGTCGCCGAGCTGCGCGCGCGCTATCTCCCCGAGCTGGAGCGGCTGTTGCCCGCCGCTCGTGGCGCGTGCGTGCGCGACTTCTTCGTCACCCGGGAGCGGACAGCGACGTTCGCCCCCACCCCCGGCGTCGGACGGCTGCGCCCCGGCGCCCGTACGCACGCGCCCGGTCTGTACCTGGCCGGCGCGTGGACCGCCACCGGATGGCCCGCGACCATGGAGAGCGCCGTACGCAGCGGCATCAGCGCCGCCGGCGCGGCACTCTCCGAACTCGGCCGCGCCCACGAACATCCGTTGCAGGAGGCGGTATGAGCACTGGCATGGAAACAAGAGGAGAGCCTGTGACCCCGGTGAATCCGGTCGACAACACCACGGTGGACATCGCCGCGCTTCTGGAGCGCGGCCGCGACCTGTCCACTCCGGTGCTGAAGGCCGCCGTGGACCGGCTCGCGCCGCCCATGGACACCGTCGCGGCGTACCACTTCGGGTGGATCGACGCCCAGGGACGGCCCGCCGACGGCGACGGCGGCAAGGCGGTGCGCCCGGCGCTCGCGCTGCTGTCGGCCGAGGCGGCGGGCGCCGCGCCCGAGGTCGGTGTACCCGGCGCCGTCGCCGTCGAACTCGTACACAACTTCTCGCTGCTCCACGACGACCTGATGGACGGCGACGAGCAGCGCAGGCACCGCGACACCGTGTGGAAGGTGCACGGGCCCGCGCAGGCGATCCTCGTCGGCGACGCGCTCTTCGCCCTCGCCAACGAGCTGCTGCTGGAGATGGGCACCGTCGAGGCGGGGCGCGCGACGCGCCGGCTCACCACCGCGACGCGCAAGCTCATCGACGGCCAGGCCCAGGACATCTCCTTCGAGCACCGCGAGCGGGTCACCGTCGAGGAGTGCCTGGAGATGGAGGGCAACAAGACGGGCGCGCTGCTGGCCTGCGCCGTGTCCATCGGCGCTGTGCTCGGCGGGGCGGACGACCGTACGGCCGACACGCTGGAGGCGTACGGCTACCACCTCGGCCTCGCCTTCCAGGCCGTCGACGACCTGCTCGGCATCTGGGGCGACCCGGACGCCACCGGCAAGCAGACCTGGAGCGACCTGCGACAGCGCAAGAAGTCCCTGCCCGTCGTCGCGGCGCTGGCGGCCGGCGGACCGGCGTCGGAGCGGCTCGGTGAGCTGCTCTCCGCCGATGCCAAGAGCAACGACTTCGACAGCTTCTCCGAGAAGGAGTTCGCCACCAGGGCGGCTCTGATCGAGGAGGCGGGCGGCCGTGACTGGACGGCGCAGGAAGCCCGCAGGCAGCATGCCGTCGCCATCGAGGCGCTGCACGGCGTCGACATGCCCCCGCAGGTCCGTGCGCAGCTCACCGCGCTCGCGGACTTCGTCGTCGTACGAAAGAGATGATCAGCATCCGCCTCATATAACTCGCAAGTCGCCGCCCGGTGCCGGGGAAACCCGGCACCGGACGACGTCGGACCCCAGCACAGCAGATGACCAACTGCCACGAAGGGGAAACCATGACTGCGACGACCGACGGAAGCACCGGGGCCATGAAACCCCGCGCAGCCGCGGCCAGCGAATTTGCCGACAACGACCTCACCCGCACCGACAACAGCGACGGCCGCCCGGTCACCGCCGACGTCCTGGACGCCGCCCGGCGGGCCACCGACCGCGCGGTCGACCACCTGCTCGGGCAGCAGGACGATCAGGGCTGGTGGAAGGGCGACCTCGAGACCAATGTGACCATGGACGCCGAGGACCTGCTGCTCCGTCAGTTCCTGGGCCTCCAGGACGAGAAGACCCTGCAGGCAGCCGCCCTCTTCATCCGCGGCGAGCAGCGGGGCGACGGCACCTGGGCCACCTTCTACGGCGGACCCGGCGACCTTTCCACCACCATCGAGGCGTACGTCGCCCTGCGGCTCGCCGGAGACCTGCCGGACGATCCGCACATGGAGCGCGCCGCCGCCTGGATCAGGGCGCGCGGCGGCATCGCCGCGGGCCGTGTCTTCACGCGGATCTGGCTGGCCCTGTTCGGCTGGTGGAAGTGGGACGACCTGCCCGAGCTGCCGCCCGAGCTGATCTTCCTTCCGTCGTGGTTCCCGCTGAACATCTACGACTTCGGCTGCTGGGCCCGGCAGACCATCGTGCCGCTGACCGTCGTCTCGGCGAAGCGTCCCGTGCGGCCCGCGCCGTTCGCGATCGACGAGCTGCACGCCAACCCGCGGGTGCCAAATCCGCGCAAACGCCTTGCCACGCCCACCAGTTGGGAGGGCGCCTTCCAGCGGCTCGACAAGGTCCTGCACGTATACCGCAAGCTCGCACCGGCCAGACTGCGTGGCGCGGCGATGAAGAGCGCGGCACGCTGGATCGTCGAGCGGCAGGAGAACGACGGCTGCTGGGGCGGAATCCAGCCGCCCGCCGTGTACTCCCTCATCGCGCTCCACCTGCTCGGATACGACTTGGATCACCCGGTGATGCGGGCCGGCCTGGAGTCGCTCGACCGGTTCACGGTGTGGCGCGAGGACGGCGGCCGCATGATCGAGGCCTGCCAGTCGCCGGTCTGGGACACCTGTCTCGCCACCATCGCACTCGCCGACGCGGGGGTACGGCCCGACGACCCGGCGCTGGTCAAGGCCGCCGACTGGATGATGAGCGAGCAGATCGTACGGCCCGGAGACTGGGTGGTACGCCGCCCCGGACTCGAGCCGGGAGGCTGGGCGTTCGAGTTCCACAACGACAACTACCCGGACATCGACGACACCGCCGAGGTCGTACTGGCGCTGCGGCGCGTCGCGCACCCGGACCGCGCGCGGATAGAGGCGACCGTCGACCGCGCCGTGCGCTGGAACCTCGGCATGCAGTCGAAGAACGGCGCCTGGGCGGCCTTCGACGCCGACAACACCAGCCCCTTCCCGAACCGGCTGCCCTTCTGCGACTTCGGCGAGGTCATCGACCCGCCGTCCGCCGACGTCACCGCCCATGTGGTGGAGATGCTGGCCGTCGAGGGCAAGGCACACGACCCGCGCACCCGGCGCGGCATCGAGTGGCTGCTGGCCGAACAGGAGCCTAACGGCTCCTGGTTCGGACGCTGGGGCGTCAACTACGTCTACGGAACAGGGTCGGTCGTACCGGCTCTCACCGCGGCCGGACTGCCCACGGCGCACCCCGCGATCCGCCGCGCCGTCGACTGGCTGGAGTCCGTCCAGAACGACGACGGCGGCTGGGGCGAGGACCTGCGTTCGTACCGTGAGCCCGGCTGGGCGGGGCGCGGCGTCTCGACCGCCTCGCAGACCGCGTGGGCGCTGCTCGCCCTGCTCGCGGCGGGGGAGCAGGACGCCAAGTCGGTCGAGCGGGGCGTCGCCTGGCTCGCCGAGACCCAGCGGGAGGACGGCTCCTGGGACGAGCCGTACTTCACGGGCACCGGATTCCCGTGGGACTTCTCCATCAACTACAACCTCTACCGGCAGGTCTTCCCGCTCACCGCTCTCGGGCGGTACGTCCACGGGGAGCCTGTCTTCCCTGACCTGGGCACCCGGGAAGGGACCTGATGGGCCTGACGGACCCGATCGGCCCCATGAGCCGGACCGCGGAGCCCCCGCGGCTGCTGGTCGCCTGCGCGCTCGGCATCGAGCAGTTCGCGCTGCGCAGTGGTCACCGCAAGGAGGCGCGGGGGCCCGTGACCGTACTGCGTACGGGCATGGGGCCCAAGGCGGCGGAGGCCGCCGTCAGGCTGGCGCTCGCCCCCGGCGGGCCGACCGGGGACGCCGCCGTCATCGCTTCCGGCTTCTGCGCCGGGCTCGTACCGGGGATGCATCCCGGGGATCTGATCGTCGCCGACGAGACCCGAGGTCCCCACGGCAGCACGGTCTGTACGGGCGTCGAGCCGCTGGCGAGGGCGCTGGCCAGGGCGGTGCCCGGGCGCACCGTCCACACCGGCCCGCTGACCGGCTCCGACCATGTCGTACGCGGACCCGAGCGGGCCGAGCTGCGGGCCACCGGAGCCGTCGCGGTGGACATGGAATCCGCCGCGACGCTCTGGAGCGCGCTGCGCGCGGGGCCGCGTCCCGTTGCGGCCGTTCGAGTGGTCGTGGACGCTCCCGAGCATGAGCTCGTACGCATTGGGACGCTTCGCGGTGGAATATCAGCCTTTCGTGTTCTCCGCGCAGTTATGCCTGCATTTTTAGAATGGCACCGTTCTTTGCTGCTCCCCAGGAGGTGAGCTAGATGGCCATGCCGCTCCGTCAGACCATCAGGGTCGGGACGTACCTCGTTGAACAAAAGCTCCGCAAGCGCGAGAAGTTCCCGCTCATCGTCGAGCTGGAACCTCTCTACGCCTGCAACCTCGCATGCGAGGGCTGCGGCAAGATCCAGCATCCCGCCGGCGTCCTGAAGCAGCGCATGCCCGTGGCCCAGGCCGTGGGCGCGGTACTCGAGTCCGGCGCTCCGATGGTCTCCATCGCGGGCGGGGAGCCGCTGATGCACCCTCAGATCGACGAGATCGTACGGCAGTTGGTGGCGAAGAGGAAGTACGTGTTCCTCTGCACCAACGCGATGCTGCTGCGCAAGAAGATCGAGAAGTTCACGCCGTCGCCGTATTTCGCCTTCGCCGTGCACATCGACGGGCTGCGCGAGCGGCACGACGAATCGGTGGCCAAGGAAGGCGTCTTCGACGAAGCGGTGGCGGCGATCAAGGACGCCAAGAAGCGCGGTTTCCGGGTCACCACCAACTCCACCTTCTTCAACACCGACACCCCGCAGACGATCATCGAGGTGCTCAACTACCTCAATGACGACCTGAAGGTGGACGAGATGATGATCTCGCCCGCCTACGCCTACGAGAAGGCTCCCGACCAGGAGCACTTCCTCGGTGTCGAGCAGACCAGGGAACTGTTCAAGAAGACCTTCGCGGGCGGCAACCGGCGGCGCTGGCGGCTGAACCACTCCCCGCTCTTCCTGGACTTCCTGGAGGGCAAGGCCGACTTCCCGTGCACGGCGTGGGCGATCCCCAACTACACGCTGTTCGGGTGGCAGCGGCCCTGCTACCTGATGAGTGACGGGTACGTCGCGACGTACCGTGAGCTCATCGAGGACACCGACTGGGACAAGTACGGGCGCGGGAAGGACCCGAGGTGCGCCAACTGCATGGCGCACTGCGGCTACGAGCCGACGGCCGTCCTCGCGACCATGGGCTCGCTCAAGGAGTCCCTGCGTGCGGTCCGCGAGACGGTCTCCGGAAACGGGTGACGTGATGACCGCAGGTGGGCCTGTGGCACTGGGGCTCCCCGAGCTGCCGGCCCGGCCGCTGGCGGTGCGCCGCGCTTCGCGGCGTATCCAGGTCGGATCGGTGGCGGTCGGCGGGGACGCACCCGTCTCGGTGCAGTCGATGACGACGACCAGGACGTCCGACGTCGGTGCGACGCTGCA